>CAMEXM010000059.1 GCA_945947155.1 Polynucleobacter meluiroseus
GACCTCTGAAATTGATTGCGAGGCAACTCCGGGGGGTCATTTATATGTTGCTCATCGGCCAGATAAATTAGCCTATTTAGAAAACGAAGCACATGTCAAACGATCCATCTTTGGGTATAAACCCCAAATATTATCGGTAGCTGAAATCAGGGAGCGTTATTGTGATGATCGCGATGCTCATGGAGCTCTGCTTGAAGAAGAGGGTATTGGCATACATCCTCTAAAGTTTAACTTTGGCATGCTAAAAAAAGCACAGGCCTTGGGTGTAAAAATATATACAGGAAGTCCAGTACTAGAATCTAAATCGATCAATGGTATCGAGCACTTATATACTCCAACTGGCGTTGTTAAAGCCAAACGGGTTGCCTTCTGCACGGGTGGCTATACAGGACAAAATGTCAATCCAAGCTTGAAGAATAAGATCCTACCAGTACTCTCAAACTCCCTCGTTACTCGACCTCTTACTGCATCAGAAATCTCTGCTACACAATTTCGTTCTCATGTTTTTTTAACCGACACCCGGAAATTGCGTTTTTATTATCGCCTTTTGAAAGATAATCGTCTGCAAATAGGTAGTCGCAGCTCTATTCATGGTAGCGATGCAGGTAACCCAAAACATTATCAACTGTTATTAGATGGTATTGCCCGCAAGTTTCCACCTCTTGCCGGTATTCAAGTAGATTACTCCTGGTGGGGTTGGGTCGATGTCAGCCACGATATGATGCCCCGTATTACAAAACCAAACCCCAACACGAATGTTTGGTATGCCGTGGGATATGGTGGCAATGGTGTTTCTTTCTCCACCTGGGCGGGCAAACGATTAGCCCAACGGGTCGCTGGAAAAGATCAAAATGATCCTGTATTTAACTTACCGATCTACTCTTCTGAGTTAGAGTACCCCAACATCTTTGGCATGATTAGATCGGAACTTTTTGCCCCATTCCGTCGTTTTGGTCAGTCATTTCTTTATCGGTGGTACTGGCTAAAAGATGAGGTTATTTAGAGTTCTAATTCAATTTTTTCCTACAAACCAATAACTGATTCCAGCAATTACTAGCTGGGATTTTTATTTCTGGTGGGCCCACCAGAACTTGAACCTGGGACCAAAGGATTATGAGAGCAGACATCCAAAGAAAACTGCCAGGATTTCAAGAGGTTACGTCGCTTGATTATCGCAATAAGGTGACTATTTGCTCGGGTTTAAGACGCTGACCTTTTGCCATATGTAGCACTCCTTTAAGGTGAGAGATTATCAAAAATCCTCTCTTCTGGGGTGGTACTAAAAATCAGGTCAGTTCAAAAAAAGTATATTGCCTCATTTAACACCCTACTTCGGTGCTTTGTCGTCATCGCAAAATTCCTATGCCAAGCTTTGAATCCGCCCTGTACGGTGAATTTGAAGGTAGCTTGTTTGATCAGGAATAAATAATTGCAATTCATATTCAAATTTTACGCCTTGGATAATATATCTTTTGATGGTCGCACTTAAATCAAAACCACTTATCGATTCACCAGCGCTTGACCATTGCGAATCACTTCGTAATGTAAGTGGGGCCCTGTCGATCTGCCCGTCGAGCCAACTGTAGCAATCACTTGGGATTGCTGCACCACATCCCCCACCTTCACAAATAAAGCGTGAGCATGGGCATAGCGTGTGATCACCGCATTAGAGTGTTTAATGTCGACCACATTACCGTATTCCGTATCCCAGCCAGCACGAACCACCACGCCATCGCCAGTCGCTTTGATGGGGGTGCCGTGGGCAGCGGGATAATCGGTTCCCTCATGCCATGCCAGTTGACCCGATATTGGGTCAATCCGATAGCCTAAGCCACTAGAAGGTTTGATAAAGGATGGCAAGGGTAAGCTAGTTGGTAAGCCGCTGACTTCCCAGGTATGCGTTAATGCGGATTGCATGGCATTCACGCGGGCACTCAATGCAATCGAGTCATGAACTGTGCGATCCAAACGGGCGCCGTAGTGTTCGCCCTGATTACCTAAATTGATGGTCGCCGTTAGGGGCTGGATTGGTCCACCCTGAGCATGACCAAACTGGGTTTGATTGCCTAATTCAATTACCCCGCCACCTTGGGTGCGCAGAAGTTGGTTGCGTAAATCATCGAGCTGACTGAGGTTACGCTGCGCCTCATCCATGCGAAGCTGCAATTCCATTAACTTGGTCTCGTAATCGCCTTCGGACTGGGCGATGAAGCGGGTTTCTAAAAAGGCATTGCGTTCCATCGAAAACAAAGCATTGCGAGTTTGATTGGCAACTCCACTAATCAACCAGTTAATGAAAAAGAGCATTAAAAGCAAAGCCAGTGCGCCGACAATCAGCTGCCCCGCAGAAATCTGCAATGCCCGCACCCGACTATACGGGCCCATCATGATTAATATTTGCATTTTTACCTCACCCCTGAATTCATTTCCAGAATTGGTTGCATCACCGCCATCACAATACCCAAGACCATCAGACCCATCACTAATATGAGTATTGGTTCTAGCAAACTCGTCACTATTTTGGTTTTTTGCTCCGACTCAAATTCGGCATTTTCAGCGCCGTATTTAAGCATTTCGCCTAGCTTACCCGAAGCCTCGCCCGACCGAATCAAATGAATCAAGATCGGAGAAAAGACGCCTTGACTACCCAGCGCGCGTGCCAAGCTCGTCCCTTCACGCAAGCGTAGTTCGGTCGAATCGATCGCCGCGCGTAAAACTGCATTACTCAAGGTATCGCGGGCACTGTGCAGCGCCGCTAAAATCGGTACATTTGCAGACACTAGCATCGCCATCGTATTAGCAAAGCGGGCAGTCTCAAAACCCAATAGCAATGGGCCGACTAAAGGCAAATTGAGTAGCACCCGATCGGCTCTGAGCTGAACCTCTTCTTTGGCCAAAGCACGGCGAGCGAGCCACACCGTAAGCGCAATAACAATGGCGAGCAACCAACCCCAGGTCACTACAAAATGCGATAAACCCAAAACAAATTGGGTGGAAAAAGGCAAATCCTGTTTGGTGTTCTGAAACACCCGGGCGATTTGCGGTACCACATATAACATCAAAAATAGCACGATCAGAAAAGCCACGCCCGTCAACATCGCCGGATAGGCCAAGGCGCCCAAGGCTTTTTGTTTTAAGGCTTCGCGCTTTTCTAAAAACTCGGCAAGCTGGGTTAAGACTTGCCCCATTTTTCCGGACTGCTCGGCTGCGCCCACCACCCCCTGATACAGTGGATCAAATGATTCCATTTGGGTCGCAATCGCGCGTGAGAGCGGTAAACCCGAGCGCAACTCTGCAACCACCGATTGCAATACGGCTTTGATGTGCGCCTGGCTGCTTTCGTCGGCGAGAACCGACAGTGCCTCTTCAATCGGCACACCCGAGCGGACCAAAATGGCCACTTGCTTGGTAAACATTGCCAGTTCAGCCCGGCTGAGTGGCTGGCTTTTAGAAAACCACCGACTCCAAAAATACTGCTTACCCCATTCGGTCTCCAGCTCAACACTGACGGGCACCAATTGTTTGGCCATCAGAGCTTGGCGCACGGCACGCACACTCTCCCCTTCGACGCTGCCGCGCTCACTCTTGCCGGCATAACTCATGGCCTCAAAACGGTAGCGTGGCATGGCGCGTTTATCCTCTGTATTTATTCAATGGGTTTAGTCAATATCAACCGAGCCCGTGACACGCAAAATTTCTTCGGGGGTCGTTTTTTTCTCATTGACCCAGCGCTTGCCGTCGTCGGCGAGGGTTCGCATGCCACCTACAGTGGCTTGTTTGCGAATCTCACTCTCGGCAGCATGCTGATGAATTAATTCCCGAATGACTTCATTGGTCGTCATCAGCTCATAAATTCCGGCGCGTCCACTGTAGCCTGAATCACCACACACACTGCACCCTTTGCCACCGCAGGCTTGGCACGATAAGCGAATTAAACGCTGCCCAAGCACCCCTAAGAGCGTAGATGAGAGTAAGAAGGGTTCAATACCCATATCAATCAAGCGGGTGACTGCAGATGGTGCGTCATTGGTGTGCAATGTTGCTAAAACCAAGTGACCGGTCAGTGATGCTTGTACGGCAATCTGCGCCGTTTCCAAATCCCGAATCTCACCGATCATCACAATGTCGGGATCTTGGCGCAAGATGGCGCGCAAGGCCCGGGCAAAGTTCATATCAATCCGAGAATTAACTTGGGTTTGCCCAATGCCATCGAGGTTATATTCAATCGGGTCTTCAACCGTCATGATGTTATTGATCTTATTGCGTAGGCGCAGTAAGGCACCATACAGGGTGGTGGTCTTACCGCTACCCGTAGGCCCGGTTACCAGCACAATGCCATGCGGCCGATGAATCAGCTGATCAAATTGTTTAAAGGTATCGTCCGCCATACCGAGAGCGCGTAAATCGAGTCGGTCGTAGTTCTTTTCCAAAAGACGGAGCACGACACGCTCACCGTGAGAGGTGGGTAGTGTCGATACCCGCACATCAATTGCCCTGCCGCCAACCCGCAAGGAAATTCGGCCGTCTTGCGGCATGCGTTTTTCTGCAATATCGAGGGAAGCCATGATTTTGATACGGGATACAAGCGCCGCATGCAAGTCACGCCGCATATCCACAATATCGCGCAAATTACCATCCACCCGAAAGCGCACCATTGACTTACGCTCAAATGCCTCGAGGTGAATATCCGATGCACCATCGCGGCTCGCCTGTTTGAGTAAGCTATTAATCATCCGAATGACGGGTGCGTCGTCATTCATCTCCAATAAATCTTCCGATACTGGCATCTCTTGCAAGAGGCGGGTTAAATCAACCGCCTCCTCGACTTCATCCACTACTTGCGCAGCATCCAAGTCACCATTCGAGTAGGCGGTATTTAGGGCTTCCATTACTTCTGCACTGGGCTGTTCCATGCGCTGTATCGGCCCCACCAATCTCGATATTTCGTGCAATACCGACAAGGGCGTTTCTGGGCTATGCAATACGGTCGGAAACTCGCCATCAGCCACACTCGGCTTTAGCAGAATGTGGTTTGCCCGTGCATACGCAAACGGAATGCGTACCATACTTACTGTACCTTGATGGGAATCGGCCCAGACGGCGTAGCCGAGGCTGGCGCGTTAGAGGGTCGAACCGGCATCGGCTTCGTCAACCCAGAAGATGGCACATTGGGGTTTACAGGAGGACCTGGCTTCACCATTGGTGGTTCAATATCCGAAATCCGCGGTAAGCCCTCTTTAGGCAAAATCATGGGGGCTTGCTTAAATTGATCTTCGGTTTTTTGTACCGAGTCGAGGCGGTTTTGGGTAATGTCAGCACTTTGATCACGGTCACGCAAGATATAAGGGCGTATGAAAACCAGTAAATTGGTTTTGGTGCGTTCTTTGGAGTCTGAACGAAACAAGGCCCCCAAATACGGAATGTCTT
Source organism: Polynucleobacter meluiroseus (assembly GCA_945947155.1). GTDB lineage: Bacteria > Pseudomonadota > Gammaproteobacteria > Burkholderiales > Burkholderiaceae > Polynucleobacter > Polynucleobacter meluiroseus_G. The sequence goes on from CAMEXM010000059.1 coordinate 5,428, forward strand.
TTAAGAAGGGGACGCCACTCGATGAATCGTTGTACTTGTCTTCAATCAAGCCGCCCAGCACAATAATCTGACCATCATCCACTAGCACATTCGATTCAATATTGCGCTTATTCAAAATGATGCCCGACGGGAAAAATGGATTGGCAACAGAGGAGACTTCCTGAAAAATCTGCATCTTGACAATACCGTTGTCGGACACTTGTGGCCGTACTCGCAACGTCAAGCCAACGTCCTGACGCGTGACTGTCTGAAATGGCGTTACCGTAGCTGTCGTTCCCGTTTGCGCGTAGGAACCGGTGATGATCGGCACGTTTTGACCCACCACAATCCGCGCCTCTTCATTGTCGAGCGTAATCAAATTAGGCGTTGACAAAATATTAGTGCCTTGGGTAGTTGCGAGCGCCGTAATTAATGCGGACATGCCATAAGTGCCATTGAACTTCGTCAATAAGCCTAGATTCAATCCCTGGGGCGGTGGTATCGGCAGGCCATTCGGGTTGCCCGGATTAAGGATGTTATTGACGTTCGAACCCAGGGCAAGGATGTTGGAACCGACTGGCCCCTGGGGATTCGTGAAATTAGTTCCGCCAAAGCCGACGTTTTGATTACCAGACCCAACAATCCCCTGCCACTGAATGCCGAGCTCAGCCGCATTTTTTGAGCTGACTTCCACAATCAAAGACTCTATGTAAACTTGCGTGCGGCGCCGATCGAGTTGTTCGATCACATTACGCAAGTTGCGATACAAAGGTTCGCTCGCGGTAATGATGATGGAATTAGTAGCGGGCTCCGCCTGAATAATGCCGCCGGTGGTCGGATTGCTTGAACTTGTTAAGGCCGAAGTCGCCGCACTGCTGCCCGTTGCTCCAGGTGCTGTAGGTGGTGTGGGTTGATTCAACGGTGCATTGGGCGTTACCGTACTAGGCTGGCCTGGTACGCCGCTTGACTGGGCCGATAAAGTAGCGTCAGCTGCCACAATCGCGCGCAAGGTCACTGCTAACTTAGTGGCCTCAGCATTTTTCAAGGGTACTACCCAAATGTTGCCGTTATTGGTCGTTGGCAGATCGAGGCGCGCCACCAAAATCCGAATTTGCCGAATACGCTCGCTACTTGCGCCCCGCACCAAGATGGAATTACTCCGTGGCTCAGCCATGATCAAGGTTTTGAGTGACGGGTCTGCCCCGCCAGTGGACGCTGTATCGAGAACCTTACTCAATATCGTGGCCATGTCCGTTGCAATTGCGTAATGCAATTTAATGCTTTGCACATCGCTGGATGTAGGTGCATCGATCGATTCGATTAAAGTGGCGATGCGCTGGATATTGCTGGCAAAGTCGGTAATCACAATCGTGTTATTGCCAGGATAGGCGTTGATGGTGTTATTTGGTGAGACCAAGGGACGCAAGACTGGCAGCAAGCCATTGGCGGATTCAAAATTGAGTCGGAACACGCGCGTAATAATTTGATCGCCGCCTTGTTGCGATGGCACTGCAACTACTGCATTACTGATTAACTTAGCATCGGTTTCAGCAACCACACGGTAGATACCATTCACACTCACGAGTGCAAAACCCGAAGTGCGCAGCGCCGTTGAAAAGGCATCGAGCGCTTTGGCTTTACTCAATGCCCGATTACTAATCAGATTAATGTTGCCCTTGACTTTGGGGTCAACCAAGATGGTTTGGCCGGTGGCTTTGGCCAAGACATTGGCAACAGATTCAATATCGGCATTCGAAAACGACAAGGTGACACTGCCCTCATCGGCTACGTTAGGCACTGCTGGATTAAAGGCAGTATTGTTCTGCGCCACGCGCTGCGACGATGGATTTACGGATTGCGCATACACCGCCGGAATGAGCACACTCTCGCCCAGCACGCAAAGAGCCAGCGCGCGCACAAGCCAGTGGCGCAGCCTGCCCTGCCTCAGCAATGGTGTTTTATATTCCGAATTCACTGTGCTCTGCATCTTCTCTTCCAATACCTTACGTAAAAATACTGACTGATTTTTGCTTAAACCCATTACTTATAACTTGAGGCGATAAATATTACCTTCGCGCTTACCAAGCAAGGATAGCAAGCCAACCAAGGAATCTTCCGCCCCGGGCGCTGCTGCTGCCTCCCCCGTAAACTGCAAACCCTTACCACCGGGTCCGCTCCCGAATACGCCCTCGCCTTTTAATAGGAGAGGGCCGCTGCTGGTAGACAAAGCCCAAGTGCTTGCAGTCTGCCCCAAGTTCGCTTGGATCTCATAACTGCCCAAAGGTGCAACCGGACTAATCGGACTGGTTAAATTCGTGATGGTGATTCGCATTATCCCCGAAGAATTACCCCCGCCCGACCCTGAGTTTTCAGCATTCGAGGCCCATTTCAGGTCAGTCCAGCGGGCACTTAAGGTACCCCGGGGCCGCAAGGTACTCCAAGGGTTACCCAAACCCTCAAGGATGGTGGTCGGCAGTGTAATTTCATTGCCAATTAAAGTAAGGGAGCGCCCCGAACCCCAATGGGCTATTTGCGGCTTCTCGAGGGCTGAAAACTGCATTTGAGTTGTGCAGCTCAGGCTCGCAACCTGGCAGCTAGTTTTCCACTGAAAACGCTCGGTTTGAGCCAATGGGGGTTTACACGCACTGCCCATGGCATTGCTCTCGGAAAAGCCCAAAGCAGCACTGCCCTGCCAGATTGTGCCCATGGGCTCTTGCAACACCACGCGGCAAGCGGTTTGCTCGCCCAAGATACCGCCAATCCAACGCACCGGAAACTGCATCAGCACAACGTAAACGCAGAGCAAAGCAATCGCCAGAAACAGCCAACGAGGTAAGCGCACGGTAGCGCGATCGAGTAACAGCTTCATGGTGCTTTAGGTAAACCAGATGGAGGGAGTGACTGCACTGGTAACTGCGCTGAAGATTGCTGCTGTATTTGCATTTGTTTCAAGCTGCTGCTCACCTGTACGAGCCCCGGGGTGGCGCTCGCTATTGCACTGACACTCTCGGGGTACAAGCGCCAGACTTGGCGAAGTTCATCGAGCGCCTCAATCCATGCCGAGAACAGCACCTCATTTGCCTGAAACTCGAGCCGCGGTGGGTTGTCATTGCTTAAGCGCAATACATTCGGCTTAATGTCGCGCGCTGCGAGCACTGCGCGCACTTTTTGTATTTCAGATTCATTGAGCGGGGTGACGAGCGTAGCACGTAGGCTACTTGCAGCCATGCTGGATGCGCCAACGCCATTAGCAGAAGTAACTTGATTCACTCGCACCAGGTGTTGCAACTGAGCCCACTGCACGGGACGCAAGTCCAACTGCACTTGCATCATTTTCATCAAAGGCAAAAGCCATACCTGACTCACAATCGCAAACAGGCCAATGCACAGCAATACAGCCAAGAGCATGCGGTGCCGCCCTGCAGCTGCGGCCATGGCCATCGACAGATTCGATAAACCAGGTGCTCTACGATCAGCGCCACCTAGCTTCGTACTGGCGTCGACATTTATGGATAGTGCATGTACTCTTTTATTCGATAGCCATGCAGTAATGTCCTGCCAAGAATAGTCTTTGGTCAGCGCAGCTTTAATTTGAGCTAGTCCTGTTCTCATTTTGTCTATAACCGAATTGCTTTCATTGAGCTTCATGGCCGAGCCCCTAGGCCAGCAAAGGCCTCTAAGCGATAACGCGTGCCGCCCAGGTACGTAACCAAAAGACCTGAATTACGCGCAGTGGCAATCACCCCTAGCACCGCTTCATTGCTGCTGTAGTTTGGGACGCCTGCTTTAAATTCAAACTCCACGGCATTAGCGCTGTACTGAATCTGCTGCAGTGCTTGCACCTGTAAGGCCTTACTCAGTTGCTGCAATTTGGCTGCAAGGGGTGCAAAGTCGGCATCGGTGACAGCACCTTGGCTGCGCTGCGCGCTGAGCGCTTGATCTAAAAATACGGTGAGCACTTCATGCTGATTGGCACCTGAGCTCAGCTTAGCCATACTGGCTGGAGAGAGCGATTGCATCGCCAGCAGTTCCATTTGCTGACCCCAGCGCCAATTCGATACACCCAGCCACGCTAGTTGCGCAATGAAACCCAAGGCAATTGCTGCAATACCCAAACCCAGCCAGCGCAAGGCAGGCTGCCATGTTAAGGGATCAACCCAGGCCAATGCGGTAGCACCACGCACAGCGCGGGTGCCACCTGCACTCGGGCTAGTTGGTATACTGACCCCTGCCCTGATTTTAAAACCAGCAGGCAATAAATTGAGGGCAAAGTTGGGCGCACGACTACTGGCATTTGCTGCTAAGAAAGCAATTGCGCTAGGCGCAGCCCATGTCCAAGAAAAGGGTATAGCACTCATCGAGCCCAGTTGGCTGGGCAACGGCAGTGCTCTACTGCTGCGGTAATCCTGGCTTGCATTGGTGTGCTGCTGTGCACTAGGTGCGCAGTATTCAGCCCACGCAAGCCCCATCTGGATACCGACACGCTGGCAATACACCATCGCATCGCCTTCGCGCACGCTCATGAGTGTGGGCGCCGTTGCTAATGATGGTGACGCGGGGTCTGTAGCCAGCTCATTTGCCAGCGCACCGCCGGGCAGGGATAAGAGTAAACAGTCGGGTATCAAACGAATTCGGCTGCTGAGTGCGTGTTCAAGCTGACTCGCAATCCAAGTGAACCAGGCGCGATCGATTGCCGCTAGGGTGCGGTCCATTGCAGGCTGGCCTGGCACTGGAGGTAAGGCGCTGATGTGCATGGTTGCGGTATTCGAGAGCACATACTCTTCTAATAGGGTAGGTAAAATGGCTTGGAGTTTTTTGGGATTGGCGAGCGGTACTTTAGTTTCAATTAAGCGCACATCCAAGGTAGGTAAGAGCGCGAGCACTTCGTCGGCATAAGGCATCGAGTCAATGCTGCCAATACCCGATTGGATTGGCGATGGTGATGCTGATATTGCATCAACATCCTCTACTAGACACCATTCAAAGCACTGTGCGCAGGCAAGGTCTTCCCACTCACCGGCTAAACCAGTGAACGCGCCAGCAAATGGCTTAAGAGGGCAGCGTATTAATAGTGTGCTCATTCGGCGGCAATGCGTCCCGTTTTATTCCAAATTACCTGCGTAAAGTCACCCCCGGGGAGCGGGCTTGGTGAACGTTGTATTAAAGTAGAGCTGCTGAATATACCTCGTCCAAGTGACATTTCCGAGCGCGCCAGCCAAAACTGGGATTTGACATCCAAGAGGCTCGCATCGATCGCGCTGGCTTGGGTGCCGTCGGCCTGATTTAAGGACGTCCTTAACTCATCCAAGCTTTTGATCGGGCGACTGGCACGTAGCTGCACTATATTTGCTGCAGACGAGCGCGATAAGCCCGGAATAGCCGACATGAGGACTTCTACCGGTGCGGTATTGACGTTGATGGCAGTAGCTCTAGGCAAGAGAGTGACAAATGGCCTAAGTTGCTTAAGCAATGCCGGCGTGTACGAGGGCAAGGCCAACAAGCCCTCCAAATCAAATAGGGGTAGGTCAGCTTGCAAAGCCGATTGAGCCGTTAACTGGGCCAAATTACGATCCATTCCCAAAGCGTCCAGCAAGCGAGCGTATTGCTGCACCCCAGCGACCTGCACCGTTTTAAATTGGCTATCCCATAAATTGAGCACGTTAAAGCGGCTTTGCGCATCCACTAACTGGCCCTGCAACGTAACCGCCGCAATCTCATCCGGCACGTCGGTATTTTTCAGAAAGTCAGCAACGCGGCCATCGGCCAATGGCAGTGCCCAAGCTTCGCCGAGATGATCAAACTGTGAAACGCGCTGGTCTTCGACTAAAATCAAGCGAGCAAAATCTACTACACCACGCTGCAACCACTGCGCTTGCACCCGATCACGGGTATTTTCTAAAGTACGGATCTGCATTTGCTGACGCCAAATTAATCCGGTCATGAGTACCGCAGCAACCCCCACCACAATGAGTGCGGTGATGGTGGCTGAGCCCCGCTCTGACTGCGGCGATTTTGCACAG
>CAMEXM010000060.1 GCA_945947155.1 Polynucleobacter meluiroseus
AAAGCGCGATAAGCTTAGTCAGAATTAAGAAAACAACTCAGCTAGTGCCACGCCGGGATCGGGCGCTCGCATAAATACTTCACCCACCAGAAATGCATTGACGTGATGCTCTCGCATGCGAAGAACATCGGCGCGCTCAAGGATACCGGATTCAGTCACGATGATCTTGTCGTTGCCAATACTGCTTAGTAGGTCGATGGTGGTGTCTAGAGTGACCTCGAACGTCTTGAGGTTGCGGTTATTGATACCCAGTAAGGGGGTTTTGAGTTGCATTGCGGCCGTAAGCTCTTCTGCATTGTGTACTTCAACCAAAACATCCATGCCGAGGTCGTGTGCGCATTGCTCAAGATCGCGCATGCGATCCAAATCCAGTGCCGCTGCAATTAGTAGAATAGCGTCTGCACCCATCGCGCGCGCTTCAACGATCTGATAGGCGTCAATCATAAAATCTTTGCGGAGTACTGGGAGGGTACAGGCTGCGCGCGCCGCTTTTAAAAATGCACTCGACCCCTGGAAATACTCGATATCGGTTAGTACGGAGAGGCACGCAGCACCATGCTGCTCATAGCTTTTTGCAATCAATGCAGGTTCAAAGTCAGTACGCAAGACACCCTTGCTGGGACTGGCTTTTTTAATTTCAGCGATGATGCCCGCATTGCTATTAGCAAGCTTACGCTTAATCGCATCCACGAATCCACGTGGCTTAAAAATAGGGTCTTGACGCTGCATTTCGATTTGATCACGCAATGTGTTCATTGGTATGGTGCTCAGGCCATGCGCAACTTCGGCACGCTTAGTCGCAATAATGCGGTCCAAGATATCGCTCATGATTTCACTTGCGTCGCCGCTATAAACTGTTCTAGGATGTTGCGTGCAGCGCCACTTACGATGGCCGCTTTAGCCATCGCAATTCCGGCAGCAATGTCCGGTACGAGATCAGCAACGTAGAGTGTGGCACCGGCATTAAGGCAAACAATATCGCTCGCAGGACCTGCCTCGCCGCTGAGAACACGCAACACAATCTGCTTCGACTCTTCGGCATTGGCTACCTGAAAACCGCTAGTGGGCGCCGTGTTTAAACCAAAATCACGCGGATGAATCTCATATTCACTCACCAACCCATTTTTGAGTTCACCGATGAGTGTGGGACCTTCGAGGGAAATTTCATCAAGGCCATCACGACCGAATACGACCATGGCATGGTCCATTCCAAGCGACTGCAATACACGTACCTGAATACCAACCAACTCCGCATTAAACACGCCCATCAGAATGTGTTTTGCGTTGGCTGGATTAGTCAGCGGCCCCAAAATATTAAAAATGGTGCGAACTCCAAGCTCTCTCCGAATAGGCACCACGTTCTTCATTGCGGGGTGGTGGTTGGGGGCAAACATAAAGCCCACACCCAGCGTTGAAATACTTTCTGCAACACGCTCTGGACTGACGTTGAGATTGACGCCTAGGGCTTCTAAGACATCGGCGCTGCCGGACTTGCTGCTTACACTGCGATTGCCATGCTTGGCAATTTTGGCGCCAGCGGCTGCTGCCACAAACATCGCAGCAGTTGAAATATTAAAGGTATGCGCACCATCACCACCGGTGCCAACGACATCGACTAAATGGCGTGTGTCGTTTACGTGGACTGGAGTAGCAAACTCGCGCATGACTTGTGCTGCCGCTGCGATTTCGCCTACGGTTTCCTTTTTGGTGCGCAGTGCAACCAAAAACGCGGCGACTAGGGTCGGTGAAATATCGCCGCTCATGATGTGGCGCATCATCTCGGTCATATCATCGTGACTCAGTTCACGACCTTCGATACAGGATTGCAGGGCTTCGGATGGTGAAATCGGCATGGCTTAATGGGCCTTTAATTGCAGGAAGTTCTTGAGGAGGGCATGGCCTTGCTCAGACAAAATGGATTCCGGGTGGAACTGAACACCCTCGATTGGTAGCTCACGGTGCCGTACGCCCATGATTTCACCATCGGCGGATTGCGCCGTAATCTCTAAACACGTCGGAATGGTGTTGCGGTCAATCGCCAGCGAGTGATAGCGCGTCACCGTAAATGGACTTGGAAGATCTTGAAATACCCCAACACCGTTATGTGTAATAGCATCGGTTTTGCCATGCATGACTTTTTGCGCGCGAATGATATCGCCACCGAACGCTTCACCAATGGCTTGATGGCCAAGGCAGACTCCCAAAATAGGTACTTTGCCAGCAAAGTGCTTAATCACATCAACTGAAATGCCAGCCTCGCTTGGGCTGCAGGGTCCCGGTGAAATACAAATGCGATCCGGTTTGAGTGCCTCAATCTGCGCAAGGGTGATTTCATCATTGCGATACACGCGAACATCTTCTCCAAGTTCGGCGAAATACTGAACTAGGTTATAGGTGAACGAATCGTAGTTATCAATCATGAGGAGCATCAAGACCTCCTTGCACTAAATCAGCAGCCATCAGAACCGCACGTGCCTTAGCTTCCGTTTCACGCCATTCAGCAGCTGGGTCAGAGTCAGCTACAACCCCAGCACCTGCTTGCGAATGCAGCATGCCATCGCGAATGACGCCAGTACGAATCACGATTGCCACATCCATGTCGCCAGAAAAAGACAGGTAACCGGCTGCACCACCGTAGATGCCGCGCTTGGTAATCTCCATTTCATCGATGATTTCCATGGCGCGTATCTTAGGAGCGCCCGATAAAGTACCTGCTGGAAAAGTGGCTCGGAGCACATTCATATTGCTCATATTATCGAGCAACTCGCCCTCGACAGAGCTGACGATGTGCTGCACATGGGAGTATTTTTCAATCACCATCGAGTCGGTGACCTTTACCGTGCCCGTTTTGGCAATGCGTCCTACATCGTTGCGCGCTAAATCGATCAACATGACGTGCTCAGCAATTTCTTTGGGGTCGGCAAGTAGTTCGGTCGCTAAGCGCGCATCCTCTTCTGGGGTGGCACCGCGTGGACGGGTTCCAGCTAGAGGGCGGATGGTCACGATCTTTTGAGATTCGCGAAGTTCTTGCCGTACTAAGATCTCCGGCGATGAGCCGACCACCTGCAAGTCGCCAAAATCATAAAAATACATATATGGCGAAGGGTTCAATGAGCGCAGCGCGCGGTAGAGTGCCAATGGTGACTCGGTAAATGGCTTGCTAATACGCTGACCAATCACCACTTGCATGCAGTCACCTGCCAGGATGTAGTCTTTCGTACGGCGAACAGCAGCTTCAAAGTCAGCAGCGTCAAATCGGCGAATCAATTCGGTTTTTGTGGTGGGCGGTGTTTCTGGCATGGTGACCGAGCGACCGATGCACTGACGCAGTTCATCCAATCTAACCTGTGCCCGTTCAAAATCATTTCTGATGTTGGGGTCCGCATAAACGATTAAATAAATACGACCTGCTACGTTATCAATCACCGCGAGCTCTTCGGTGAGCATCAATTGAATATCAGGCACATGCAATTCATCGGGTAAGGCATGTTGTGCAAGACGTGACTCGATGTAGCGGACCGTGTCATAGCCAAAATAGCCTGCTAGGCCGCCGCAAAAACGGGGTAGGCCCGGCGGAACGGCTACCTTAAAGCGCTTAAAGTACGCATCGACAAAATCCAATGGGTTGTCGTGATTGGTCTCTACAACTGTACCGTCGGTGACTACTTCCGTGGCGGGTGCGAGTGAAGTGCCAATCGAGCGAAGGATGGTTTTTGCTGGAAGGCCAATAAATGAAAAGCGCCCAAAACGCTCCCCCCCAACAACGGACTCCAGTAAGTAGGTATTTTTTTGACCGCTGGTGCTCGTGAGCTTGAGGTACAGAGATAGCGGTGTTTCTAAGTCGGCTAGGGTTTCTTGTACAAGGGGTATGCGATTAAAACCCTGGGTGGCTAGGGCATCAAATTCAGCGCGTTGCATTAGGCTTTGCTCACTTCCGTTCGCATGGCCGCAATGACGTCAGCGTAATTTGGTTTGCCAAAAATAGCCGATCCAGCAACAAAGGTATCGGCACCCGCCTTGGCAATCGCCGCTATATTCTCTGCCTTAATGCCGCCATCGACTTCAAGGCGAATGTGCTTGCCAGTCTCCCGCTCATAGCGATCCAAGCGCGCACGTAGCGTCGCAATTTTCTCTAGCGTGCTCGGAATAAAGGATTGCCCACCAAAACCGGGGTTCACCGACATCAGCAAAACCAAATCAATTAAGTCCAAGGTGTGATCGAGGTGATCTAGCGGCGTAGCCGGATTAAAGACCAGACCAGCGTAGCAGCCATGATCGCGAATCAAATTGAGGCTGCGGTGCACGTGGCTACTTGCTTCTGGATGGAAGCTAATTAAATTAGCCCCTGCCTTAGCGAAGTCTGGAATGATGCGGTCAACGGGCTCCACCATTAAATGGACATCAATCATGGCTGGTTTGCCATCTTTTACGGCATAGGCACGAATGGCTTCGCAAACTAAAGGCCCAATGGTTAGATTGGGTACGTAATGGTTGTCCATCACATCAAAGTGCACCCAGTCAGCCCCGGCAGACAAAACACCTGTGACTTCTTCGCCTAAGCGAGCAAAGTCAGCGGACAGAATGGATGGGGCAATAAGATATTGCTTTGATTGACCTAGTTCTGGCTTTTGGCTCATATTGGCTTGAAAGAAAGGGGTTTTTGAGGGTCCATACCTAGATTCTAGCTTGCAGTTGCCTTCAGGATGGAGCAGAATGCCTCCATGAATTCCCATGAAATCCGTATTTCCGTACGCTCCCAGTACTTGCCAGAGCAGTCTGATCCCGACAACCGGCAGTTTGCCTTTGCCTACACGGTCACGATTCGTAACATCGGCACTACCCCGGTGCAGCTCATTGCACGCCACTGGCACATCACCGATGGGGACAATGCCGTGCAGGAAGTACGTGGTTTAGGGATTGTGGGACAGCAACCCCTATTACGCGCCGGCGAGCAGTTTGAATACACCAGTTGGGCCACTTTGCCCACGCCTGCCGGTACCATGCGTGGGGAATACTTCTGCGTTACGGAGGATGCCCACTTTTTTCAAGCGCCGATCGCTGAATTTGCCCTCGTTATGCCGCGCACCCTGCATTAATGGGGCTGGAGGGCGTTAATCCTCTTTTCTGCCCTTGCTGGTCCAAAAAACAATGAATAAAAGTAAGCACAAGGCAAGCAGGCCCTCGAGTACAAAAAGTAGCATGGGGTATTGATCGAGTAAATTGGCAATCATGATGATGAATTGGTACCCTTTTTGTAAAAGCAAGAAACAGCAATCGCTGCACCAATGCCATCTTATCGCGATGTTTGGTCTGGCGTTGGTCTTGCTGGTGGGGTGCGCTACCCCGCCTACAAAAGCCCCAGGACAACGAGCGCCATCGATCGATAGCAGCATTCCTGCCGCAAACTTTAATAGCCCAATCGCCACTTTTAGCGCCGTAGCGTGGCAACAAATACCCGGCTGGCAAGAGGATGACTTGAGTGCGGCTTGGCCTGCCTGGCTTGAAAGCTGCAAGGCCATGGTGAAGCGCAATAGCACCCGTTTATGGAGCGGCGTTTGCGATCGCGCCAAAACCGTATCTGGCTCGAATCCACAGGCAGTGCGTCGCTATTTTGAAGATGTGTTTCAGGCATACGCCATTCGCAGTAATTCCACTGGCAGTGAAACAGGATTGGTGACCGGCTATTACGAACCGATCATGAATGGCTCACGCGCACGCACGTCGCGATACACCGTGCCCCTATATGGCTATCCCGCAGCATGGAGCCGCAACAAACCAAATCCAGGACCAGCGCGCGCGGAGTTAATGGAATCGAATCTTTTGCGTGGCTCAGAACTGGTTTGGGTTGAGGACCCGGTTGCTGCAGCCTTTATGCAAATTCAGGGCTCGGGCAAAATTAAACTGGATGATGGTGCGGTTTTGCGCTTTGGCTTTGCTGGTACAAATGAGCAGCCATTCAAATCCTTTGCCCAGTGGCTTTTAAATAAAGGCGAGATCACCCGAAGCCAAGCGACGATGCAGGGTATTCAGAGCTGGGCCAAGCGCAATCCGCGCCGCGTCGAAGAAATGCTCAATGCCAATCCGCGGTTTGTGTTCTTTAAAGAGTTGCCGAGCAATGTCAGTCCCGATTTAGGCCCGATCGGCGCACTGGGCGTGCCATTAACCGCAGAGCGCAGCATTGCAGTCGACCTCAAAGCGATGCCACTGGGAGCGCCCGTTTTTATTGCAACGACACGCCCTTTGAGTAAGCAAGCCTTACGCCGCTTAGTCATGGCGCAAGATACGGGGACTGCTATTGTGGGCGGCGTTCGTGCCGATTACTATTGGGGTACCGGCGATGCTGCCGGAGAGCTTGCTGGCAGGATGAAGCAAGACGGGCAGATGTGGTTACTATTACCGAAATAAATGCACGCAATCAGGAGCTGCAAAATCACAACCGCTTAAAGGAAAAAATGCATTACGACACCATACTCACCGCCGTCGATGGCAAAGTTGCAACGATTACCTTAAATCGCCCACAGGTCCTCAATGCCTTAAACGATACATTGATGGATGAATTGGGTGCGGCCTTATTGGCATTTGATGCGGATGATCAGATTGGCTGCATCATCATTACCGGTAGTGAGAAAGCCTTCGCTGCTGGTGCAGACATTGCGAAGATGGCTCAATATGAATTTCATGAGGCGTATCGGCAGGACTTCATTACCCGTAATTGGGAGACCATTCGACAAATTCGTAAGCCGGTGATTGCGGCTGTGAATGGGTATGCACTCGGCGGAGGTTGCGAGCTTGCCATGATGTGCGACATGATCATTGCAGGCGATGGCGCTAAGTTTGGTCAGCCTGAAGTGAAGTTGGGCATCCTGCCTGGTGCTGGCGGTACGCAGCGCTTGCCTAGAGCAGTCTCTAAATCGAAGGCAATGGATCTCTGTCTTACTGGGCGGATGATGGATGCCATAGAAGCCGAGCGCGCTGGTTTAGTGAGCCGGATTTTTCCTGCCGCAGAATTAATCACTCACGTGGGTGCGATTGCAAAAACCATTGCAGACATGCCGCTGTTAACCACCATGATGGTGAAAGAAAGCATCAATGCGGCGTATGAGATGCCTTTATCTGAAGGCATGCGCTTTGAGCGTCGCCTCTTTCATAGTTGTTTTGGAACGGACGACCAAAAAGAAGGAATGGCTGCATTCATTGAGAAGCGAGCACCACACTTTAAAAATTCGTAAGGGAATTGCCCGCCGCACTTAGGATTTGGCTAGGAATTTTTGCGCTAATGCGACCCAGTAATTAACCCCAATGGGAATCAATGCGTCATTAAAGTCGTACGAGGGATTATGCAGGTGACACGGTCCCATGCCGTGACCCTGGCTTCGATGATCGCCATCGCCATTACCTAAAAATACATAGCACCCCGGTTTTTCTTGCAACATAAAAGCAAAGTCTTCTGCTCCCATGGTGGGATCAATTCGGACATTAACGTTGTCAGTGCCCACGAGATCCTGCATGACACCGATGGCAAATTGCGTTTCCTGTTCGTGGTTAATCGTAGGCGGGTAATTGCGCGTGAAGACAACATCGGCTTGGCAATCAAATCCTTCAGCAACATGTTTGGTAACTTCTTTCAGTCTTCGTTCAATTAAATCGAGCACCTCGTTCGTAAAGGTGCGAACCGTGCCCCCAATGAGCGCGCTATCGGGAATAACATTGCTGGCTTTGCCGGCATGAAACCGCGTCACCGACAGAACGGCGGCATCGATCGGACGCTTATTGCGGGTGATGATGCTTTGCAGCGCTGTTACGACGTGCGCCCCAGCAAGAACCGGGTCAGCGCTGTTGTGCGGTAAGGCTGCATGACCGCCTTTGCCACGTATGGTGATTGTGAACTCATTGCTGGAGGCCATCATGGGTCCGGGAGTCACTCCAAAATGACCTTCAGCTAAGCCTGGCCAATTGTGTAAGCCAAAAACAGCATCACATGGAAACTTTTCAAATAAGCCGTCGGCAATCATTTCGCGAGCGCCGCCCCCCCCTTCTTCTGCTGGCTGGAAAATAAATATGATCGAGCCAGCAAAGTTACGGTGGCTTGAAAAGTAGTGGGCAGCGCCCAGCAAGATGGCGGTGTGTCCATCGTGACCGCAGGCATGCATTTTCCCCGGATGCTGCGATGCATGTGCAAAGGCATTATTTTCTTGTAGCGGTAAGGCATCCATATCCGCCCGCAACCCAATCATTTTTCCTGGGCCTGCTTCACCGTCAATACGGCCGACCACGCCGGTCTTGCCTAGGCCCCGCACAATTGGAATGCCCCAACGGATCAATGCCTCCGCTACCAGCTCCGCCGTACGGATTTCCTCAAAGCGCAACTCGGGGTGCGCGTGGATGTCGCGTCGAATGGCTTGAATGGTTTCCGCTGAATCGACGATTTCAGGAAGTAATCGCATACAACGATCTTATCTGAAAGGGAAATCACCTGCATATTGCGCCGCAATACGTTATAAATCCTAAAAAATACGAATATTGCTACAGTACGGAAATAACAACGTGGATCCTATGTCAAACACTGCCCCATCCCTCCCTTGGCTTGCGCAATACCCACCTGGCGTGCCCGCACATTTGGACTACAGCGCCCATCACTCCGTGGTCGAGGTGCTGGAAGATGCGTTCAGCCGCTATGCCGAGCGGACGGCATTTTGGTGCATGGGCAAGGGCCTTGCCTATAGCGAACTAGACGCGGCATCAATGCAATTTGCCAGCTACCTGCAAAGCATCGGATTAAGTAAGGGCGCCCGCGTGGCGATGATGCTGCCCAACTTACCGCAATACCCCGTTGCTCTATACGGAATTATGCGGGCAGGGTATGTGGTGGTGAGTATTAATCCCCAGTACACCGCGCATGAATTGGAGTTTCAGTTGCGCGATAGCGGTGCTGAAGCGATTGTGGTTTTGGAGCATTTTGGCAGCACGCTAGAGCAAGCGCTCCACATCAATCCAGGACTGCCAATCAAGCATGCGTTTGTCAGTAGCATTGGTGAGTTTTTGGGTTGGCGTGGCCCTTGGCTAGATCGCTTTATTCGTACATTTAAACGCAAGGTAGAACCCTATACCTTGCCAGTAAGTCTCAATTGTTTGGATCTCAAGCCAACGCTTGATATTGGTAAACGTACGCAATACCATCGACCGCTCCTGAATGGGGATTCGATTGCCCTATTGCAATACACCGGCGGCACTACTGGTGTGAGTAAGGGCGCTATTTTGACGCATCGAAATTTACTCGCCAATCTATTGCAAGTGGAAACCTGGCTGAGGCCAATTGAACGGGTCAAGCCAATTGAGCAATGGAATTTTTTGTGCGCATTGCCGCTGTATCACATCTTTGCTTTTACTGGCTGCGGTCTTTTGGGGATGCGCTTGGGCGCGAAAATTATTTTGGTTCCCAATGCCCGTGATGTTCCGAACTTGGTCGGAATCTTGAAAACGTTTCCAGAGATTAATTTTTTCCCAGGCGTAAATACCTTGTTTCAGGCTTTGCTGAACAATGCCGACTTTGCCAAGTTGGATTTTTCGCAGTGGGTTCTGACGATTGGCGGCGGCATGGCGGTGCAAAAATCCGTAGCAGACCGATGGAAGGCGTTAACCGGTGTGGCGATTGCAGAGGGCTATGGCTTATCCGAAACCGCCCCCGTAGCCTGTTGCAATACCCCCTTGATCGATGCATTTACTGGCGGCATTGGCTATCCACTTTCCGATACAGAGCTATCGATTCGCGATGAGTCGGGATCGCCATTACCAGTAGGGGAGGCCGGGGAAATTTACATCCGCGGTCCGCAGGTGATGCAGGGGTATTGGAATCAGCCAGAAGAAACCGCAAATGCCATCACGGCAGATGGATTCTTTAAGACAGGCGATATTGGTGTTATGGATTCGACGGGATTTTTTCGTATCGTCGATCGTAAAAAAGACATGATTACGGTTGCTGGATTTAAGGTGTATCCAAACGAAGTAGAGGATGTCGTTGCATCCATACCGGGCGTATTGGAATGCGCAGTCGTCGGTATCGAGTCCGCAGCGGGCGAGTTAGTCAAGTTGTTTGTCGTTTCGGACGACCCTGATTTGACTGCCGAGCGGATTATGGAGGTGTGTGTAGAGCAACTTAGTCCCTATAAGCGCCCGAGTGCAATCGAGTTTACCGAGAGCCTTCCTAAAAACAACGTCGGAAAGATACTGCGGCGCGTGCTACGCGATCAAGCTCGCAATACGGTCTGAGTCAAGTGCGTCGGCTGCAAACTGCATTGCCGCCAATGGGTAAGCGTGATGGGTTTGGTGTCGACACTCCACAGGAAGTGTCTTCACGATACCCAATAGCGGTGCTTGAATGCGTGCCCGCAGAGTGTTGATATTTTCGGGCAAGTAGGGCATGTCAGCATCAATGGTATTTGCTACCCATCCAGCAAGCGTAAGGCCGCGCTGGGCAATCGCTGCAACGCTGAGGAGGGCATGATTAATGCAACCAAGGCGCAGCCCAACCACAAGGATGACCGGCATTTGTAGGGCCTGTGCTAAATCCCCTAAATCGTGCTGTTCATTGATTGGCACCAAAAAGCCGCC
>CAMEXM010000061.1 GCA_945947155.1 Polynucleobacter meluiroseus
GGTGCAAAAAATGCTCGGCCTGATTCGGCCCTTGCTGTCGTTTGGCGGTTGGGTCAGCGTGTCGGGTGTGGTTGGGCCGCTGATGATTTACGGCGATCGTTTTTTTGTGGGCACCTTAGTGGGATCTGCTTTGTTACCAATTTATGCCATCCCGCAGGAGGCTTTGCAAAGGCTCTTGATGTTTCCGGCAGCCTTTACCGGCGCGTTACTGCCCAAGATCGTGGGGGTTAATCGCGCCGAGCTCAAATCGCGCTACCGCTTTAGCATGCAGCGCATGACCTGGTTTATGTTGCCCGTGTGCGTATTGGCCGCCGCCTTAGCGCACCCCGTTTTGGCGTGGTGGATTTCACCGGATTTTGCCGATGCGGCCTTGCCGATTGTCCTGATTCTCAGTGTTGGCATTTGGCTCAACTCGATTGCCACGATTCCATACACGTTTTTGCATGGCGTAGGGAGCACGAAATCGACGGCACTGATCCATTTATTTGAACTCGGGATTTATTTTGTATTGCTTTATTTGCTGGTTCAGCAGTTTGGACTGCCGGGCGCTGCTTTGGCATGGACCTTACGAGTGGGCCTTGATTTGGTCCTGCTTAAGATGGCGGTAAAGCAACACATTGATTAATAATGCAATTCGGTAGCCAATGCGATCGACTACTGATAGGATCTAACTGGTTTTGGTGGTCAAAAAAAGAAAAGAGTATGTGATGCGTGATGAAAAAAATGGCCAGTACTACAGTCATGTTCGCAGTGAGATCCTGCCCTTATTGCCCGAGCATTGCGAGCGCGTTTTAGAAATAGGGTGCGGCAGCGGTGAAACCCTATTGTGGCTAAAAACCCAAAAACCCGATTGCCAATGGCTCGCTGGGGTTGAGCTATTTCCCCAATCGGGCGCGCTAGCAGCGCCGCGTTTGAATTGGTTTTGTGCTGGCAACATTGAAACGCTCGAGCTCGATATTGCGCCCGCTTCACTCGATCTGATTTTATGTTTGGATGTCCTTGAGCATTTGGTTGATCCCTGGAAAACCGTCGGCAAATTGCATCATCTACTCAAACCAGAAGGGCACATCATCGCCAGCATTCCAAACATCCGTTATTACTCTGCTTCCTTGGGCTTGGTTTTGAAGGGCAATTGGGATTACCAAAAAGAAGGCATTTTAGATAGTACGCACTTGCGATTTTTTACGAAAAAGACAGCGATTGCACTCATGCAAAGCTCCGGCTTGGCGATGGACATGGTGATTGGCAAAGGCTTAGAAAAAGGGCGCAAGGCGCGCTGGTTAAATCTACTCACGCTTGGCATTTTTCGCCCCTTCTTTGAATTTCAATACCTGATTCGCGTCAAAAATCGGCAGCGTTAATTGCAAAGACCAGCGTGATTTACATCATCGTTTTGAACTGGAATGGCTGGCACGATACGCTTGAGTGTTTAGAAAGCCTGCTCCAGTTGCAATTTCCCAATTACCGGGTAGTGGTTTGTGATAACGCGTCCGAAGACGGCTCTGAAGCGCGAATTCGGCAATGGCTCACGCAGTTACCGCCTCATCAATCGGAGCGCTTTACGCTGGTTCAAACCGGCGAGAACCGGGGATACGGTCCTGGCAACAATGTGGGCATTCGATTGGCGCTAAAAGACCCTGCCATGGAGGCGGTATGGATTCTAAATAACGATGTGGTGGTCGATCCCCACGCCTTAAGCGCGCTTTATGAATATCACCTAGCGCATCCACTGCGCGGTTTGATTGGTTCAAAGTTGCGCTTTTATGCCTCGCCCGATCGCATTCAGGCGGTGGGCGGCAAATTCAATCCGGTGTTTGCCAGCTCTACCCACGTCGGTGAGTTTGAAATCGACCAAGGGCAATACGATCGCGATGCAATTCGGACTCAGATCGACTACCCCGTTGGCGCGGCTTTATTTGTGACCAGAGCCTATTTGGAGAGTGTGGGCCTCTTGGCCGAGGAGTATTTTTTGTATTTTGAGGAAATCGACTGGGCTACGCGCGGCGCGCGCGCTGGCTGGGAGTTGGGGTATTGCTGGCAGTCCACGGTCTTTCACAAAGAAGGCGGGAGCACGGGCTCGCATGCCGACCCCAAGCTCAAGAGTTACCTGTCGGATTACTACTCGGTCATTAATCGGGTGCGCTTTACCCGTAAATTTTATCCAGGCTACCTCTGGTCGGTTAAGCTGGGCCTACTCCTTGCCGCGGCCAATCGCATCCGGCGCCTTCAATTTGATCGCCTGAAAATTGTTTTGAAGGCTCTAGCGAGTTAAGACGGCAAATAATTCTAGTTTTTACAGTTTTTTGCGCAAAAAGCGGCGTACCATCGGTTTTAGGGGGTGATTGGCCCCTTTTGGGCTGGTGCTACAATTTGCCCAATTCTTCAGCATACTTCCTTGATTGCACTTTATGCCTCCTAATATGGACCCGATTGACACGCACGCTGATCAAGTCAATATTTGGGCTGTGCTGAGTTATGTAGCGGGTCAGTGGCGCTGGTATGTTCAAGGCGGAATCATTGGTTTAATCGCAGGCGGCCTGTATTTTTGGGCGGCTCCTACTAAATACGAGGCCAGCGTCGTGATTCAGCCGGCCCGAGTCGGATCCATTCTGAAGGGTTCAGTCAGCCGCGTGCAAAGCGATGAACCCGAGCCAGCACCCTTAATGATCGAGCGCCTAAAGCAGCCAGGCTTTTACACCGAGTCCATACGCGAGCAATGCGGCGTAGAGGCGCGTAGCGATTTTCAAAAGAACATGGTTGACAAAATCAATGTGAATGTCGTGAAGTTGCCCAATCCGACGCTCCAAAGCTTAACGATGGCCAAAATTACCTGGAAAGGGCCAACGACCAGTGCCGCAGGAAAGTGCTTAGAGGCAATTGTGGCAGCCCTGACGCAGGCCCAAAACCTCATCATTGCGCCAACACTGGCAACCTTGACTGAGCAAAAAGCCCAGTCCCAAAAGCTGCTCGATGTTTATGTAGCCGAAATGACCAACGCGAAAACGAAATCGCTAGCCAATTCCGGCGGCGCTAACTTTAATCAAAGCGTTATTGCAGATAATGCCGCGCAAAATTTACGGGTATCCTTGGCTTATCTCAAAACCGAATTAGCCGAAGTGACGGCCCAGTTGGCGCCGCCCTACAGCCAGCCGGTCACCAAACTAGAGCCAATTTATGTTTCACAAGACCCCATTGTCCCCTTACCTTTGGCTTTAGCGATTGGCGCCCTGATTGGGATTTTGGGCGGTGTGATTGCTTTGCTGGTAACGCGCAGCATTCGCCTCTATAAAGCACAACACTAATTGATTGGCATGAACCAGTCATGCGTTTTTATCGCTGTTTTTTATCCCGCAACTGGCGCCTCGCGATGAAGTACTGTTTTAGCTTTAGGCCGCCCGTTATTGTCCCCATTCAAAATCGGCTAGCGCTCTACTGAGTTTATGGCAGAGCCCAGCACCCTTTTTTTGGCGGTCATTGGCCTAGCCTGTTTCTTGCTAGGCACCCGTGCTTTGTTAGTCGGCCTAGTGATCGCTTCGGTGTTTCAGGCCATGTCCTTTATCGCCATTGGCGAAGGCCCCTTGATTGTGTATTACTTTTTTGGGGTGTTGTTTATTTTGCGCAATGGCATCGATTTATTGTGGCAAGCGGCCGCGCCGACCAGCTTGGGCGAGAGAACACGCCCGCTCTATTGGTTGCTGCTCTTTGTGGTGATTGCCGCGCTTGGCGTCTTAGTATTACCACTCGCCTTTAAGGGGGCGATGGTGTATTCACCCAAGCTTAGCCTAGATGAGCAATACAATAATCTGACCCCGCTCGCTTTTAACTCTTCGCATTTAAATCAGCTGGTGCAATTGCTGATTAATGCGCTGATCGTGCTGATCGTGTGGATTAGAAAAATACCGCCGCGGCACTTTTTAGTGGCTTTAGCATGCTCATTGGGTTTAACCGTTGGCTTTGCTGTTTGGCAATTGGTATCCCATTTAACCGGCGTGTATTTTCCAAGCGAATGGCTCTACACCGTAAGCAATTGGAGCATCGGCAACGAGCAGCGTTTTGGTATTTTCCCCCGCATTAATGGGGTGTTTTTAGAACCGTCGACGATGGCAACTTACCTTGTTGGTTTTTTGGCTTTTTTACTGGTGTGGTGGGTGAAGCAGCCGTCGTGGAAATTGTTCGCCGGCCTATCCCTCTGTTTACTCAGTATGGTGCTGACCTTATCGACAACCGCCTATCTGGGTATCGTGCTGGTCTTTGGCACCGTCTTTTTGGGATTCGGTTTAACGCAGTTACTCTCGGGCGGCTGGATCAATAAAACCCTCTTTGGGATTTTGTGCATGACTTTACTTTTAGCCTGGGTCGTACTGATTATCACCACCGCCTCTGCTGACATGCGCGAGTTGCTGAGCTCGGTGCTAATAGAAAAAGAGGGAGGGGACTCCTTTCGCTTTCGCTTCGAAGCCGACCTGCAAAGCGTACTGGTGGTCTGGCGCACCTATGGCTTGGGCTTGGGCTTGGGCGGCAATCGACCCTCGAGTTTTCTCACCTTGTTACTCAGCAACGTCGGTCTATTTGGCGTGCTTAGTTTTTTATTGTTTATGGCCAGTTTAAGCAGTGCTGCATTGCATAGACTACGAAAAATTGGTAACCCGCAGTTATTGGCAATCGGTATTGCAGCGGTGTGGGGCCTGTGGTC
This sequence comes from Polynucleobacter meluiroseus, assembly GCA_945947155.1. Classification (GTDB taxonomy): domain Bacteria; phylum Pseudomonadota; class Gammaproteobacteria; order Burkholderiales; family Burkholderiaceae; genus Polynucleobacter; species Polynucleobacter meluiroseus_G. The sequence goes on from CAMEXM010000061.1 coordinate 4,694, forward strand.
GACGATGGCGGCCAAGGTTTTGGCGCAGCCCGATCTGTCCTTTGCACCATTGTGGGTGTGGGCTTTCTTTTTGGCGTCGCTTTGTGTCTGCACAGCACATGCTGACCAAGCAACAGCAGCAAGGCGCGCTTGAAACTCATCTTTTCTTTAGACCCCATGCTCATGTCCTTAACGGGCATCGGTCGTTATACCTATGAGCTCGCCAAAGGCTTTCGCAAATCCCCTTTATTGGAAAAGGTGAAGTTTCAGTTTTTACTCGGCTGGGTAGATGATCCGCAGACCCTCATTGATAAATACCACTCGGGTGATAAGGCGCATGCCGGAGCGCCTGCTAGTCCCTTTAAGCAGTGGGCGCACGCCCAGGCGCGCTCGGCATTTTGGGCGGTATCGCCCACCATCAAAGGCATCATCACTGCGCCCTACAAAGACTACATTTACCACTCACCCAGTTTTGTCTTGCCCCACTTTGCCGGCAAGTGCGTTAGTACCGTGCACGACATGTCTGCCTTTCGGGTGCCGCAATACCATCCGGAATTTCGGGTACGTTACCAAGAAAAAATCTTTCCGCATTTAGTGAAAAAGGGAAACCTCTTTATTACCGATTCCGAGTTTTCCAAACGCGAATTACTCGACTTTTTCCCGGCCTGTGAAAACCGGGTGGTGAGTGTGGCCTTGGGCGCCGACCCGGTTTTTCAAAAGCGAGACAAAGAAGCGCTGGCATCCGTTCTTGCCGCCTATGGTTTGCAGGCAGGCGCTTACACCTTATCGGTCGGAACGATTGAGCCGCGCAAAAACGTGGAGCGCCTAATCGATGCTTACGCGAGTTTGCCTATTGAGCTGCGCCTGCATTGCCCGCTGGTGCTAGTTGGCGGTCAAGGCTGGAACAGTGCCAACATCCACCACAAGATTGGGCTTTACAGCGCGCAAGGATGGCTTAAATACTTACACTTTGTACCGGACTCGGATTTGCCCCTGATTTATTCCGGCGCCAAAGTCTTTGCGTGCATCTCCCATTACGAGGGCTTTGGTTTGCCGGTACTGGAAGCGATGGCCTCCGGCGTGCCCGTCATTTGTTCCAATGCGGCTTCCTTGCCGGAAGTCGGGGGCGAGGCTGTGCTCTATGTTGATCCCGAGCAGACAGAGGAGGTGCGCGACGCCTTGGCCCAGCTCATTGTGGATGATGTTAAATGTGCTCATCTGGCAACGCTGGGACTGGCGCGAGCGCAGTTGTTCAGCTGGGAGCGCGCAGCAGAGCAGACGATTGAGGCCTATACGCACATTGCAGGCCGATGAGTACACTGCGCAAATTGCATGCCAATGAGCCTATTGCGCGCGCATCCTGATCGGCAGCACCTTAGCTAGCTTCAGGATCATATTTTTTTAAGAGCAAGGCCAATCGGCTATATTGAGACAGATAACAGGAAGGCAGTATGTGCAATGCGCCTTGCCCAATACCAACCGCTAAATACGATGTGATTACCATTCCACTATGAGCGCTTCAATATTACCCAAGCCCCTGCGCGTTGCCATCGTTCACGATTGGTTAACAGTGTATGCCGGCGCCGAGCGCGTGCTCGAGCAAATGCTGCTGTGCTACCCCCAGGCGGATATATACAGTACGGTGGATTTTCTGCCCCCAAAAGAGCGGGCGTTTTTGGGCGGCAAACCCGTTCACACTTCATTTATTCAAAATTGGCCATGGGCAAAAACCAAGTACCGCGCCTATTTGCCCTTTATGCCCTTGGCGGTCGAGCAGTTTGATTTGTCGTCCTACGATTTAGTGATTTCCAGCAGCCACGCAGTTGCCAAAGGGGTGATTACCGGCCCAGATCAGTGCCATGTGTGCATGTGCTATTCGCCGATGCGCTATGCCTGGGACTTGCAACACCAATATTTGCAGGAGTCTGGCTTAACGCGCGGACCCAAAGCGTGGCTGGCCAAATATTTACTCCATAAGATGCGTATCTGGGATTTGCGCACAGCAAACGGCGTTGATCACTTTATTGCGATCTCCCAATTTATTGCCAAACGCATCCAAAAAGTGTATCGCCGCGATTCGGTGGTGATCTACCCGCCCGTGGACCTGGACGCCTTTACGATCGGCGAAGAAAAGGGCGATTTTTATTTAACCGCCTCGCGCCTCGTGCCCTACAAAAAAGTGGATTTGATTGTGAAGTCCTTTGCCCAGATGCCGGGTAAACGCTTGATTGTGATTGGGGGCGGCCCTGACTTTGACAAAATCAAACAGATCGCTACGCCGAATGTGACTTTATTGGGGCATCAACCCTTTGAGGTTTTACTCTCGCACTTGCGCCAGGCCAAAGCCTTTATTTTTGCCGCCGAAGAGGATTTTGGCATTGCCCCACTGGAGGCGCAGGCCTGCGGGACCCCCGTGATTGCCTTTGCTAAAGGGGGCGCTCTGGAGACGATTCGCGGCAAAGAGGACGATCCTGCCCGTACCGGCCTTTTTTTCCCGGAGCAAACGGCCGAGGCGATTGTGCAGGCGCTGGGGCGATTTGAGTCTTTGGGCGCGCCAATTGTGCCTGCAAACTGCCGGGAAAATGCCTTGCGCTTTTCAAAAGCGCGTTTTAGGACCGAATTAACCGAGTTCATTGATGCTGCGCTGGCAGGGCATCGCACGCTTTTGGGCTAGGAAAAGGCCGTATTTTTCTTGGTATCCTGCATAAAATAAGGGCAATTTGTGCTGAAAATGGGCTTTAAACCATGAATTAGCATATATTTGTGACTTGCATCACAAAAATATGCTATAGTCGCCGACTAAATTCAACTAACTTTTAAGTGGCTTGGGAGTACGACTTTGCGCAACCGAATTCGGCAATTAATGCCAACCAATGAAATTACTGAGGCATTACTCAAGTTCAAGCAGGTTTTTTACACCATTGCCATTTTTACCGCTTGCATCAATATTTTGATGTTGGTGCCTTCCATCTACATGCTGGAAGTCTATGACCGAGTTCTCGTCAGCCGCAATGAAACTACCCTTTACGTATTAAGTTTCATGACGGTGGGCCTCTTTGCCCTGATGGCCGTGCTGGAGTACATCCGCAGTATGGTGGTGATTCGGATTGGCGCCAAGATGGACACCTTTTTGAATAACCGGGTCTACACCGCCGCCTTTGAGCAAAACTTAAGCGGCTCGGGCGTGAATGCGGGCCAAGCCTTAAATGACCTCACGACCATTCGCCAATTTGTCACGGGCAATGGCATGTTTGCCTTTTTTGATGCCCCTTGGTTTCCAATCTACTTAATTGTCATTTTTGTCTTTAATTTTTGGATGGGTTTATTCGCGTTTATTAGCGTCGTGATCCTCGTGGCTTTAGCGTGGTTAAACGAAGTGGTTTCGCGCAAACCCTTGTCTGAGGCCAATGGCGTTGCAATCCGCTCAAGCAATATGGCAACCAATAATTTGCGCAATGCCGAAGTGATTGAAGCGATGGGCATGCTCCCCAATATGCGTGCACGCTGGTATGGCGAGCATGTGAAGTTTTTAAAACTGCAAGCCGAGGCCAGTCAAAAAGCATCCCGGGTAGGTTCCATCACGAAATTTGTGCAAATCGCGGTGCAATCCCTGATTCTAGGTTTGGGCGCTTTACTCGTCATCATGGGTCAGGTCACCGCCGGTATGATGATTGCCGGCTCGATCTTATTGGGCCGCGCCTTAGCTCCGGTTCAGCAAGTGATTGCCGTCTGGCGCCAGTGGAACAGTGTACTCAGCGCGTATCAGCGCTTACAAAAACTATTGGCAGACAATCCACCCCGTGAAGCCGGCATGGAGTTGCCACCACCGGCGGGCAATCTCTCGGTCGAGCAAGTCACCGCAGCGCCGCCCAATGCGCCGGTCGCTGTTCTTAAAAGCGTGAGTTTTCAAATTCAAGCGGGTGATTGCTTGGGCATCATCGGGCCAAGTGGCTCGGGTAAATCCACCCTGGCCAGACTTTTGGTGGGGGTATGGCGCGCCGCTGTCGGTAAAGTGCGCCTGGATGGCGCCGATGTCTATCTGTGGAATAAAGATGAGCTCGGACCCTATATTGGTTATCTGCCCCAAGACATTGAACTGTTTGCCGGAACCATTAGTGAAAACATCGCCCGCTTTGGTAAGGTCGATGCTGAAAAAGTAGTTGCGGCTTCTAAATTAGCGGGCGTGCACGATTTGATTTTGCGCTTGCCAGAAGGCTATGACTCGATGATTGGCGATGGCGGCCTTGGCTTATCGGGCGGCGAAAAGCAGCGCTTGGGTTTGGCGCGCGCTTTGTATGATGAGCCTGCACTGATTGTGCTCGATGAACCGAATTCCAACTTGGACGACATTGGCGAAATGGCGCTCACTCAGGCAATCATTCGTTTGCGTCAGATGCGCAAAACCGTGGTGCTGATTAGCCACCGTCCGAGCATCATTCGCGAGACCAATAAATTGCTCGTGCTGCGCGAAGGCATGGTGTCCGCGTTTGGCCCAACCGACCAGGTTCTCAAAGACTTGGCGCAGTTCAAGGCCCAGCAAGAATCTCAGGCAGCCGCAAGGGCTAAAGCAGAAGCCGATGCTAGAGCGCAAGCATCCTCTAGTGTTGCGTCGGTAACCGATGCGCGCGATGTAGATGCCGGCAGCGACAAGAATGCATGAAGCCAGTAGAAGCCACAGTTAATTAAGAGAATACGATGTTAAAACTTCCTTACGAAAATTCGAAATCTTGGCTTACCAAGCGCATGGCTGCTTTGCAAGAAGCTAGGGCTAATGACGACGATTACAAAGAGCACGATGAGATCCACTATTCCCGTCTGGGCTGGATCATACTGATCGTTGGATTTGGCGGCTTTATGCTCTGGGCAATGTTTGCCCCATTGGATAAGGGCGTACCAGCAACCGGCACGGTGATTGCCGATGGCCAGCGCAAAACAATTCAAGCGCCGTTTAATGGTGTGGTTGAGCAAATTTTTGTGAAGGATGGCGAGCAAGTCAAGGCCGGCCAGGTCCTACTTAAATACAATAATTTAAGTGCAATTGCTCAGGCCAATGGCGCGCGCCAAGCGGTGATGGGGCTGAAAGCCCAAGTGAAGGGCATCGAAGACTCAATCCAAAATAAACAGCAGCAATTGATCGCCATGAAAGAGCAGTTAGCCAATGTCGAGCTGCTTGCAAAAGAAGGGTATGTTGCGCGCAACCGGGTGCTGGAAGTGCAGCGCACCTATTTTCAGTTAAACGGTTCTTTAGCGGAAGATCAAGGCAATTTGGTGCGTTACCGTTCGCAATTGGCCGAGCAAGAATCCCGGCTAGCGGCATATGACTTTGATTTAGCCAATACCGAAGTCAAATCCCCGGTAGATGGCTCGATATTTAACCAAGAGGTCTTCACCAAAGGCGCGGTAACCCAGATGGGTTCACGGCTCTTTGAGATTGAGCCAACCAATGCCGCACTGATTGTTGAAGCCCAGGTACCCGTGCATTTAATCGATAAGGTCTATGTCAATTTACCGGTTGAATTATTGTTTTCGGCCTTTAATCAGCGCAGTACGCCGAACATTCCAGGCAAAGTCATCGTAGTGCCGAATAACCGATCGCAAGATCCGCGCACGGGCGAGCCTTATTACAAAATTCAAGTGGCAGTAACGGAAGAGGGCAAGACCAAGTTGCGTGACAATAAAGTGCGCCCGGGTATGCCGGCAGAGGTATTTATTGTCACGGGCGAGCGCACCATGATGTCCTACTTGCTCAAGCCGATTACTGATCGCCTGCGCACGGCGCTGCATGAGGAGTAGCAGTGAAAAAAAAGATTATTGCGAGTGCGCTCACTCTTTCACTCTTAGCCCCAAATGCCCATGCGCTCGATTTAATGGGCGCCTATGAGAGAGCTTTAGCGAGCGATCCG
>CAMEXM010000062.1 GCA_945947155.1 Polynucleobacter meluiroseus
CTTGGCTCATCGATAGGCTCACTGATATGGCGATTTGAAGATTGTCATTCTAGTCCTCTCCCGTACAAAACGGCTAACGAACATAAAATGGGGAAATGTATGCAAAACTAGGGGAATTTGATCTGATCTGGCGCTTTTTCAAAGCCGGCTCGGAATCCATGGCCCAAAATCAAGCAGATCAGGTTCTACTCGGGATCGGGGATGACTGTGCCTTGCTGCAGCCGGACCCAGCACAAAGCCTAGCAGTCACCAGCGACATGCTGGTGGAAGGGCGGCATTTTTTTGCTAATGCCAACCCCGAATGGCTCGGCCATAAAGCCTTGGCGGTTAACCTCTCTGATCTAGCTGCAATGGGCGCAAGGCCGGTTGGCTTTACTTTAGCGCTGGCGCTTCCCCATGCCGATTCAAGCTGGCTCACGCAATTTAGCCAAGGCCTGTTTCGCTTGGCGCAGCAGTGGCAATGCCCATTAATCGGTGGTGACACAACCCAAGGGCCCCTGACCATTTGCATCACTGCTTTGGGTCATGTACCTGCCGGCTCCGCCATCAAGCGCTCCGGCGCCAAGGTAGGTGATGACATTTGGGTATCCGGCAGACTGGGCGATGCAAGGCTTGCTTTAGGGGCATTGCGCAGCGAATGGCTACTTGATCACATTAGCTTAGAAGCGGTACTACCCCGCATGCATGAGCCCGAACCGCGCATTACGCTCGGCATACAACTGCGCGGCATTGCGAGTAGCGCCTTGGATGTATCGGATGGACTCTTGGGTGATTTACGCCACATCCTTAAAGCATCCCAAGTCAATGCGGAAGTACTGATTGATCAATTACCAATCTCACGCATCCTTGCCGAACAAACGGAGCACCTTCGCCGACAATGCGCAGCGAGTGGCGGCGATGATTACGAACTGTGTTTCACCGCCCCGTCCAACAAACGAATGGAATTGGAAACCCTCAGCACTGCACTACTGCCGCTCACGCGCATTGGCAGCATTACCTCTCCTACCAATGGAGCTGAACCCACCCTCATTCTGCGGGATGCCAATGGCAATCTACTGACCGCAGCCGAGAGCATGCTCCTGACGCAATCCTTTGATCACTTTAAGAGTAACTAAGTGGAAATCGACGCCAATCAAGACAAGCCGACCTTGCGCTGGATGTTTCAAACTGCAGGTCGTACTCTAGCGCTTGGATTTGGTAGCGGACTAAGCCCCTTTGCTCCCGGTACCGTTGGAACACTTTGGGCATGGGCACTCTTCTTGATTGGGCAATTCTTTTTTACTACCGAGAATTGGATTTGGATTATCGGCGGCGGACTGATCGCCGCTTGTTGGATTTGCGGGCAGGTGAGCGACGAATTAGGTGTCGCTGATTTTGGTGGCATTGTGCTCGACGAGATCTTGGCTTTTTGGCTAATCTTGCTCTTCATTCTGCCGGCTCCGTTCTGGATGCAAGCCTTGGCATTTGCACTCTTTCGTTTCTTTGATGCAGTGAAGCCCGGACCCATTGGCGCAATTGATCGCTACTTTAAAGACTGCGCTTGGATTGCTCCCGGCTCGCCCACGACTATCCCCAAAATACTGTGGCGCGGTTTCGGGATTGTGATTGATGACCTCGCAGCGGCTTTTGCAACTCTGCTTATTCTTGCTTTACTGAGCACAACCCAGCTGTTACCCTCGTTTTAATTTCAGAGCGATCCATTCGCAAGGCATTGCATGCAAAATTCCTCTCCATCAAAAGCACCCATATCGATTGATTCTGCTGATCTGAATGAATTAACCAGCGCAGTCGCTACTGCATTCAGTCAGCGCGGTTGGACCCTGGCGGTAGCCGAGTCCTGCACCGGTGGGTTGCTCGCAGCAAGCCTAACGGATTTAGCGGGATCAAGTCAGTGGTTTGAGCGGGGCTATGTGACTTACAGTAACGCTGCAAAAGTAGCCTGCTTGCAAGTGTCGCCAATATTGATTGAAGCCGAAGGTGCAGTCAGCGAGGCAGTAGCCAGCGCAATGGTGTTAGGTGCGCAATTAAGTAGTGGCGTGACTGCAGCCATGTCGATTACCGGCATTGCGGGCCCTGGTGGCGGTACACCAGAAAAGCCCGTTGGAACTGTCTGCTTCGGCTGGGCGATCGAACGCGCCGATGCAAGCAATCGCATTACTACGACTACCGCACACTTCTTGGGCGACCGTCAATCCGTTCGGCAGCAAGCCGTACTGTTTGCATTGCGAGGCTTACTGCAATCGATAGCTTGAATCGAAGCGATTAACCCAACCACCCTTTGTGGCGGAAATAACTCAGCGGAATAATCGCTGAAATAACCATCGATAAAATGGCTACCGGATAACCCCAGGTCTCGGTGAGCTCGGGCATGTGCTGGAAGTTCATTCCCCAAATACTGGCGAGTAAGGTCGGCGGCATTAAAGCTACCGATACCACCGAGAAGATCTTGATGATCTTACTTTGGTTCAAATTAATAAAACCGACCGTGGCATCCATCAAGAAGTTAATCTTATCGAATAAGAATGCCGTGTGATTCTCAAGGGAATCAATGTCACGCAAAATTTGCCGCGCTTCTTCTTGCTGCTCGTCCGAGAGTAATTTGCTGCGCATCAAAAAGGACAGGGCGCGGCGGGTATCCATCACATTGCGCCGAATACGACCGTTGGTATCCTCTTCTTTGGCAATCGTCTCCAAAACCTCTGCAGCATCTTTGTCGCTGATGTCATCCGAGAGTACGCGCTTGCCGGCTTGTTCTAGGTTCTCATAGACTTCCTCGAGCGCATCGGCCGAATACTCCGCATCGGTCGAATAGAGATCGAGCAGAACGTCTTTGGCGTTGCTCACCGAACCGGGACGCAAACGGGCACGCAAACGTACTAAGCGGAATACTGGCAAATCTTCATCGTGAATCGAAAACAGCACTTGCTTGGTCATCACAAAAGCAACGCGGACGTTGCGCGAAGTCTCTTCTTCGTCCAGTAAAAAATCGGTCCGAATGTGCATATGGCCATCGTCCGCCTCAAAGTAGCGGGCAGACGCCTCTAAATCGCCCAAATCATCTAATTCAGGCAAAAGAACGCCAAAAGCCTCTTTAATCCAGATTAATTCTTCTTCTTCGGGGTCAATAACGTCAATCCAGATTGGATTAACGTGCTTTAAGAGCTCATTGCGATCTTCGACTTGCTCTTGGGAGAGGCGGCCATTTTGCAGGACGAACAAGTTAATCATGGTGAACTCCTAGGGAATGCGCTAGTTTATCCTATAGAGAATGACAGCTTTGCGAAAATAAACTCGAAACCAATGAACTCAAGCCAAAAACCCTTTACCCAGCAACTCCAGTCTGCATGGGCTTCGCAAGGCAGTATGTTGTGCATTGGCTTTGATCCAGACCCCAAACGCATGCCCGCTTCCCTGGACGGCAAACCCATGGGCATTTTTGAGTTCTGCCGCGATATTGCCGATGCCACTGCCGATGTGGTGTGCGCTTTTAAACCCCAGTTTGCCTACTTCGCCTCCCAAGGTGCTGAAGGTCAGCTGGAAAAACTCATTCACCACCTCAAAGATCGGTATCCGCACATTCCAGTGATACTCGATGCTAAACGCGGCGACATTGGCAGTACGGCCGAACACTACGCCCTCGAAGCGTTTGAGCGCTATGGCGCCGATGCCGTTACCGTTAACCCCTACATGGGGCGCGATTCGATTGAGCCCTACCTTAAACACAAAGGTAAAGGCGTGATTGTCCTATGCCGTACCTCCAATCCAGGGGGCTCTGATTTGCAGTTTTTAAATGTCGCAAGCGATGGTCAACCGCTGTATTTGCACGTCGCTATGCTCGCAGCCAAGGAGTGGAATACCGCGGGTCAAATCAGCCTCGTCGTGGGCGCTACCTTCCCCGATGAAATTGCCAAGGTACGTGCCATCGTGGGCGAGATGCCTCTTCTGATTCCGGGGATTGGCGCGCAAGGCGGCGATCTCAAGGCCACCGTCAAGGCTGGTCATATTCCAGGAATGCCTGGTACTGGGATGGTAATCAATTCATCGAGGGCCATTTTGTACGCGAGCAGCGGTGCCGATTTTGCACAACGTGCGCGTGATGTGGCCATCGAAACGCGCGATGCGCTGCGGGCTGCCAGCGCTTTATAAAACTGCTTACTTTGTTTGTTTTGTTTCCTTTGGCAGTGCAATGCGATCCATATTGGCGAGGATAAATTCTTGGCGAGCACCATAATCAATTCGGCCTCTGCGGCAATACTGCACCTTATCAAAACACTTGGGTGCGGGCAGGGCTGAAGCCAAACGCGCTGCTTGTTCACGGCTAAGCAGCTGGGGCGTGGTCACAAAATAATGCTTTGCCGCAGCACCCACGCCAAAGATCCCTTCACCCCATTCGACGGAGTTTAGGTAAATCTCAAATAGGCGCTCTTTACTCAGGATTAACTCCAATAGGCCGGTAATCACGAGCTCTTGAGCCTTGCGCACGTAATGTTGCTCAGACGACAAGAACAGATTTTTACCCAGTTGCTGCGTGATGGTAGAGCCGCCCCGCAGTGCCGGGGCTTTTTTATTCTTGGCCTGCTTTTGGTTTTTCTCCCATGCTTTTTGCATGTCGCTCACGCGCACACCTGGGTGCTGAAAAAAGATATCGTCTTCACTCACTAGAACAGCTCGCTTGAGACTCGATGAAATCCCTTCATATGGCGCCCAACGCGATTCGATTGGGCAAGACCAATGCCAGGTACACAAGCGCCAGCGCTCAGCTCGCTGAAATGCGGTTGTGCTGGGATCAACAAAAGCCCACACCATAATTTGCACAGCAAAATAAATCTGCATGGCAAGGATGCCAAATAGCAGGCATTTAATCGGATAGGCGATCCAGCGCATGAGTTGTGGTGTTTGAACTACGGCGCTTTAGTGGCAAGCTCTTTGCGCAGCTCATCTAAAACCGCTCGCGCATCCAATTGCGTAGCAAGGCTTGACCCACGCCAGAGTAAAAATGCATCGGCCGCCTGTTCTACTAACATACCTAATCCATCGCTTACGCGGCAACCCTGATTGATGGCCTGTTGCATAAAGTGAGTGACTTTTCCGTAGACCATGTCATAGGCAAATGCCGTGGGTCTAAAAAGCCGTTTTGCAATTGCATCGCTGATGGGCGAATCATTACTCAAACCAGCCGCAGTGGCATTAATAATGAGGTCAATTGCGGCATGACTGGGCTGACTCCCTAATGCATCGACTGGACATACCGTGAGCAGAACGCAATGCGTATCCGCTAGTGCCTGAAATGCCGTTTGTAAATCGTGCGCCTTATCGATCGATCGATTGGCGATCACAATGGATTGGGGTTTTTGCTCCAGCAATGGACCCAGCACCCCGCGCGCTGCACCGCCTGCGCCCAAGATGCAAATGGATGCACTGGTTAGCGTAATGCCTTGGGCCTGCAAGTCGCGTACGAGGCCAGCACCATCGGTGTTATCTCCATGCAGGACACCATTGTGTTGCCATAGGGTATTCACCGCGCCTGCAAGCGCTGCTCGCGGCGTCAACGTATCGGCCAAAGCTTGCGCATCCAATTTAAACGGCACGGTGACGTTCATGCCTTTTCCGCCGGCAGCAAAAAAAGCCTTTGCTACCGTGGCAAACGCACCCAACTCCGGCATGACCGTACCGTAGTGCATCGCTTGCGCTGTTTGCTCGGCAAAACGCCGATGAATGGTGGGTGACTTGCTGTGGGCAATGGGGTTGCCCGCAACCGCATACGCATCCACCCCTGAAAAATCAGCAGGATTGGTATGCAGTTCAGATGAGTTGCTCACCTTTGGCTCAGTGGGATGTTTTGATAAATTGGACGGCATGCTATGAGTGTAGCGAATAAAGTGATGTGCGTGCCCGCCTAAGGGCGCAGCTCTAAGCGATTACCATCAAGGCGGTTTATCGCCCCATCGCGCCTGAACTCAAAAGTAGAGACCCAATCGAGCACATCGATTTGCTTGCGCATCTCGGGCGGAAAAGGACCATAAGGGGCGGCAGCCCGCACAATGGCGACTGCCTGGCGATCCAAATCGGCAATACCAGAGGAGCGTCGCACCTCAACGCCTTCCTTGCCACTACTACTGTTGGCAATTTTTCCTTGGGCATCAATACTCACGACTAGCACGACACTGCCATACAGCGGTCTACCATTGACCCGCGGAAAGAAGGTGCCGCCGTAGGCCTCAATCTTTTGCCGCATCGCATCGTAATAGCTGGCAAAGACCACTGCTTTTGTACTGCTTGCCGTCAACACCGCCCTGCGCGGCTCTTTACCATTGGCCTGAATGCGTTTAGCTAGCTCTGCCTCCAAGGCATTGAGCTGCGAGACGACCCGTTGCTCTTCGCCGCTACGCTTGCCTGCAGCAGCATCTTTCTCAGCCTGCATGCGCGAAAGCATTTGCTTTTGATTCTTTTCCAAGACCTCGAGCTGCGCTTCAGCACTCAGACGCGCCCGGTGTATCGCACTGGCGTCTTGATCCAAAGTAACTCCGCCGCCTTGTAAATCGGCCTGAGCAAGTTTGACTGCTTTTTTAGGTGGCGTTTGACTACTGGAGTTAACGAGCACCACACTCAATGGCGTATTCAGTCTGCGTTGCTGGATTTCACCGTAACTCCAACGGACGGATAAGAAAATCGCATGCAAGGCCAGCGATAGGATCAGGGCAAACCAAAATGGATGGTGACGCCACCACCAATGCAAACGATCGTTCAAGCGCATTTGCACGTCGCCAATTTCACGAAATCGGGGTATCGTCCAGCGGCGCTGCATCTACCGCTGACTGCTCCGTTTCCGGTGCATTTGATTCTGTTGGAACAGGTTCCGATTTTTCAATCTGATGCACACGTACACTGGCGCTCAGTTGCAATAGATCGGTTTCTAAAATAGCAATCTCGGCACGGGTCATGCGGGGTTGTAATGCTAGTTCGGGAATCGGCAAATGCAAGGGAATATCCTCTATGCGACTCATCCCCTCCTTGAGGTGGCGCGCATATACGGTACGCGGGAGCGGCTCCTGTGCTAACCAGCGCAAACACCAGTATTTTTCCATGCGATCTTGGTACTCGGCATAGGACTGATAGCAGGTTTCAAAATCGGCAGCAATCCCCATCAGACTGGCATCGCGCGGCTGAAACGGTGCTACCATTTTTGCCGTGACGCCATGCTTGGCCAAGGCAATCAATTGCCACTGATTCACTAAATCGGAATAGCGCCGCAATGGGGATGTGCACCAGGCGTAATACTCCAAACCCAAGCCTTCGTGCGGTGCTGATGTGGTTTGCATACGCGTGCGTTGTGGGCCCCAACCTTTCTGCGTTCGAAATAAGGCCGGTAAACCCTGATCTGCTAACCACTGCCCCCAAGTGCTGTTGCAATAAATCATCCACTCGGCGACGATCGTATCCAATACCGAACCCCGTGATCGCGCCTGAATATCAACCCGCTCCACGCCATTGGTTTGGCTAATCTGAAACTGAAAATCGCGTTGTAGGGCATTTGGATCGATAACGCCGAGCTGCTCTACACGCAAGCCATTTTTTTCCCGCTGCTCCTGGCGCTTCGCATGCAATTTTTGTGCTGCGCGCCACAAGACCAGCAATTCATTTTGAAAAGCAAAGGCATTGTCCTTTGCAACATACTCTGGATCGGCAAACTGATTAACAGACTCTTCTAAATGCTCTAAACGTAAGTTGGCAGCAATCGGTACCAACTCAATTCGCGTTTGCACTGACTGATCGATTAAATCGCCTTGCGCATCGACATCAACGTAAATCGATACCGCCGGCCTTGCGCTACCCGCATCCAAGGAAAACTGCGCAATCACCGCATCCGGTAGCATCGTAATCTTATCGCCTGGCATATAGACTGTTGACATACGCGCCCGCGCGACTTGATCCAGCGAATCATCCTTGCTAATCACGAGGCCCGGAGCAGAGATATGGACACCGATGCGGTGACCTCCCTCAAGCAAGGGAGTGACCGATAGCGCGTCATCAATTTCGGTTGTGGCAGCATCATCAATCGAAAAGGCCTGCACTTCAGCGGTGGGCAATGCTGCAATCGCTGCGTCATAGACTGCATCAGCAATCATTGCATCCGCATGGTGGCCTGCACCGTTCGGAAAGTTCGCCTTCAAAAACATTCCTTGGTGGTAGGCCAGCGGCGACTCTAAAGCACCGCAACGCATCATGAGCTGCGGCGGGGATTCACCGGTCTCATTGCACGCCGCTAAAAATGCTTTATAGGCCAGGGTATTTTTATCGGGGTTAAAGAGGAGTTGCTTGGCTTGCGATATGAAGCTTTCTGGAAAACGCCCTGCGACTAACTCTGCTTGCCACTGCCCCTGCTGCTCTTGTTCACGCTGCTTGCGATCGAGTGCGGCAATTCCAGCGTCCAGTTGTTCTTTGGGTGCGCGCATAAATCGGCCGCGCTGCTTACGCCGAAAATACACGGGCGCCGATTGCAAGGCAATTGCTAGCGCCGCTTGCTGAGCCGCGCTAGCCTGGCCCCCGAAATACTCTGAAGCGATATCGGTAAACGCGAACTCCCCTTCGGGAGCGCAATCCCACAGCAATTGCAAATCAATCTCGTTTGATAAGGCGCTGGCCTCATCCATTAAGCCTTGTGCGTCGGGCTTTTCAAAACGCAACCAAACTTCTTTGGCTTTGAGCTTGAGCTTTTTGCCAGATAGACTGGTCGCTTGCCATGACTGGGCCTCGCCCTCGCCAGTAGTCGACTGCACCGTAGCGGCTTTCATGTCGCCGCCTTCCTCATAAAGAAGGTACATATTAAAGAGAGATCCCGCCACTCACTTCGAGGGTGCCGCCATTAATGTAACTGGCCTCATCGCTGGCTAAAAATACATACACATTGGCGATTTCGTCGGGAGTGTCAAGGCGCCCCATCCACGTCCGTTTTGCAATGTCTTCCAAAATAGCGGTCGGCATTGCCATCACCATTTCTGTCCCCACAAAACCGGGGCAAACGGCATTGACTCGTATGCCTTTAGGGCCGAGCTCACGCGCCCAAGTTTTGGTAAAACCAATCACGCCAAATTTGGTTGCAGAGTAATTGGTTTGGCCAAAGTTGCCATACAAGCCAACCACGCTCGAGGCATTCACAATGGCACCGCGTTTGGCTTCCAGCATGTGGGGCACCACCAATTGGGTGCAATTAAAAACGCCTTTGAGATTGACATCAATCACCGCATCGAATTGCATTTCAGTCATTTTGACCAGGCGCGCATCTTGGGTAATGCCCGCGTTGTTAATCAAGATATCAATGCGGCCGTGTTTTTTCATAATGGCATCGACTGCCGTTTGTATGCTGTCCCGATCAGTCACATTCATGGCATACGCCTCCGCATTCGGAATCTGCCCAGCACACTTTTCAAGCTCTGCTAGATTGATATCGGCCAGCATGACTTTTGCACCCTCTTGGGAAAACCGCATTGCCGTAGCTAAACCTATGCCTTTTGCGGCGCCCGTAATGATGGCAATCTTATCTTGTAATCGTGCTGGCATAAAAATACTTTCTATGTTGTTTTAGTTTGTAGTCGCAAGCATTGCCTGCAGTAATTTTTGATGCACACCGCCAAAGCCACCATTACTCATGACCAATATGTGATCCCCTGGCCTGGCTTCCTTTGCGACGGCATGCACTAGCGCTGCTAAATCATCAAATGCGTTTGCACGGCCCGGCTTATCCTTATTCAAAGGACTCAGCACATCTGCCAAATTCCAACCCAACGCCTCTTTGCCACTGGCGGCACCATAGGCATAAATGCGATCGGCTAACTCTAAGCTCACAGGCAACTGGGCCTTCATGATGCCCAGCTTCATGGTGTTCGATCTCGGCTCGAGCACCGCCAAAATCCGGGCCTTGCCTACGCGGCGACGCAAGCCATCGAGCGTGGTGGTAATTGCCGTGGGGTGGTGCGCAAAGTCATCGTAAATCGTGATGCCATTATGCTGGCCAACGGTTTCCAAGCGGCGTTTTACATTTTTAAATTGGGCTAAGGCGCTGGCAGCATCGCGCGGACGAATGCCAATGTGCTGCGCTGCTGCAATTGCCGCCAGGGCATTGAGTTGATTATGGCGACCCATTACGCCCGAATCTGGGGCCCAGCAAACCGTAGCCACTTCCTTGCCATCATGCACTACCGTGAAATCATCATTGGGATGCGATTGCATCGACCACGTATTATTGGCGTCCATACCAAAGCGTGCCACCGGCGACCAGGTACCGCGCTCGAGCACCCGCTTAAGCGATGCTTCCGCACCATTGACCACCAAACAGCCTTCGCTCGGGACCGTTCGCACCAAATGATGGAACTGGGTTTCGATGGCAGCCACGTCAGCAAAAATATCGGCGTGATCAAACTCCAAATTGTTTAGTAAGGCAGTACGTGGCCGGTAATGCACAAACTTACTGCGTTTATCAAAAAAGGCGGTGTCGTACTCATCGGCCTCAATCACAAAGTAGGGACTT
>CAMEXM010000063.1 GCA_945947155.1 Polynucleobacter meluiroseus
ACGGCAGTAAACGAATGGCTAAATTGCCGAAAGCCAAAGAAGAGGTAAACGATGACAACGTTGAGTACGAATGCCAAAATGGGGTAGGTGAGCATGAATACCACATGCAATACAAAAATAATCACCGTAGGCAATATGAAGGCAATTAAACAAGCCATGCGCGCGCCCACTGCAGATGCGCCCTGCTCTTTTTTTGCACCAAATTCCTTAGCAACCCAATCGAGCCAGCCAGAGCTCATCCGCCGAACCCAATGGCTGGCAGTTACGGGCCGATATTGCTCAGCAATTAAGGCGAGGAGTATGGAGAAAAAGCTCATAATTTTAAGAAATGATATAGGTTTCTGAGCATGCCAGCCGTGGCACCCCAAATAAAGCGGTCTTGATAGGGCATGGCATAGAAACGGCGATGTTCTTCGCCGCTCATCCAAACCCGAATCTGATGGTTGGCCGGATCCATCAAAAAGGCGAGCGGGACATCAAATACGTCAGCAACCTCAAACGCATCGACTGGATAGTGCGGCTGCGGATCGACCAAAGCGACCACCGGCGTAACGCGATACCCCGATACCGTCAAGTATTCAGGCAAGGTACCAATGACCTCCACGCGCCCGGATTCAAGGCCAATCTCTTCTTGGCTTTCGCGCAGCGCCGTGGCCCGCAAATCAACATCCCCAGCATCCCTGCGGCCACCGGGAAAGCTAATTTGGCCAGCATGGTCATGCAAATGCTCGGTGCGCTGGGTTAGTAGAATGGATAAGCCCTCGGGCTTTTTTAAAACCGGTATCAATACTGCTGCATCGGTTGTGAGGCCCTTGGCCGTACGGGCGCTAATAATGTCCGCAGCCAAGGCATAGCGATTTTCATCGGTAATCTCGGGAGACCAGTCCAGCGTTTGCAGAAAACGGTTGCGCAAAGAGTCAATTAACAAGGCATTCTCTGAAATGCGCGGATCCCCATCACAACAGCGCTCAATCGGCACAATCCTAGGATCAAAGCGGGATGGAGATGCAATGGCGGAGGACATGGTGTATTTTAGGTGATCCAGTGATGCGATGCGGCTAAGAAAAAAGACGGCCAAGGCCGCCTTTTCTTGTAAGCAGATGATTGCTTACTCTGCAGCAGCCTGAGCACTTGGCTTAACGCGTGCTTGCAACTTTTCTTTAATACGCGCTGACTTACCTGAACGATCACGCAAGTAGTAGAGTTTGGCACGGCGTACATCGCCGCGGCGCTTCACCTCAATACTGGCAATCAATGGTGAGTAAGTTTGGAAGGTACGCTCTACGCCCTCACCCGATGAAATCTTACGCACGATAAAACTAGAGTTCAGTCCGCGATTGCGTTTGGCAATCACCACGCCTTCAAATGCCTGAGTCCGCTTGCGGGTACCTTCAACTACATTAACACCAACAATCATGGTATCGCCAGGCGCAAAACTAGGAATCGTTTTATTGGCGGTGAGACGAGCAATTTCTTCTTGCTCAATTTTTTCAATCAAATTCATTTTTTATCCTTAAACATCATGTCAGCGTTAATCCCGTTGCCAAGGCAATCGGACCAGACAGAGGATGCAGTTATTTCATTTTGATTAGGTCAGAAGCATTTTTTATTTCAACAACAATAAGAAACGTTCATCTTCTTCACTAAGCAACCCATTCTTGCGCGCATCCTCAATGAGGTCTGGGCGCAATCTTGATGTCAGCTTTAACGACTCTTGCCGACGCCAATCCACTATTTTAGCGTGATGTCCGCCCAAAAGCACGTCCGGCACCGGTATTTCTGCATATATTTCAGGGCGGGTGTAGTGTGGATGGTCTAAAAGGCCATTGATGAAGCTATCTTGGACTGCAGAATCCTCGTCCCCTAGCACCCCTGGGATTAGTCGAATAACCGCATCCATCATGGTCATTGCTGGTAATTCGCCACCAGAAACCACAAAATCCCCGACGGAGAGCTGCAAATCAACCCGGCGATCAACAAAACGCTGATCTACTGCCTCGTATCTTCCGCAAATAAACGTTAAATTACCGTATCTGAGTATATCTTTCGCTATCTTTTGAGAAAAACGCTCGCCTTGAGGTGCGAGCAGGCAAATCGGGCCAGTTTGGATGGTGCTTGAACGGTGATCGGCTTTAATGGCCTCCACCGTATCCTCCAAGGGCTTTGCCATCATTACCATCCCGGGGCCGCCGCCATAGGCTCGGTCATCGACGGTTTTGCGAGGATCATGGGAATAGTCCCGCGGATTCCAAAGGCGCAGTGAAGTCAGGCCACGCTGATAGGCTCGGCTAGTGACGCCCCACTCCGTTAAAGCAGAGAACATCTCCGGAAAAAGGCTTACAACGTCAAAGCGCACACGTGTCCCTAAAAAAAATCATTACCAATCGGCACTCCACTGGACGGTTATCTGTTTTTTAGTCAAATCCACATCCTGAATGATCTCGGGAACAAATGGAATGAGGTAAATACGATCACCACCCTGGACGGTCATGATGGCATGCGCGCCATTCTCGGTCATTTCAGTCACAAGCCCAAGCGGCGCTTGCTTATTGCCAATAACCTGACAGCCCACTAAATCAACCCAGTAGTACGAACTTGATTCCGCCTGCGGAAATGCCGCACGGCTTAATAGAAGCCGGGCTCCTTTGACGGCCAAAGCCTGATCTCGGTCAACAATACCTTCAAGCCCCATGACAACAAACCCGCTGTGGAGTTTGGCGCTGTTCACTGCATAGTGCTTTGGTGCCTCAGGGGTGCGAGCACCATGGCTTAGCTGAGGGCTAAGAAGGGAAAGCCAGATGGATTGAGTAGATAACAGCGCAACCGGATCAGATGAGAATGGTCTTACTTTGATCTGGCCTCGCAGGCCTTGCGCATCTTGGATAAGACCTAGTTCGATTAAGTCTTGTGGGAGAGCTGAATTCATTCAACACCCTCCCTTAAAAAAACAATGCTGAGTAAAAACTATCCTAACGCAAAGTGGACAGCAGTTTAAGCAGCAGGATGATCTTTAATCAAGCGCTTCACGGTTGGTGAAATTTGCGCTCCAACGCCAGTCCAATAGGTCAGGCGATCCTGTGCAACACGCATTGCCTGCTCAGACTCAGCAGCAGATGGGTTGAAATAACCAATGCGCTCAATAAAATTTGAGTCGCGACGATTACGCTTATCGGTTGCAACAATGCTATAAAAAGGGCGTTTTTTTGAACCGCCACGTGCCAGTCGAATGACGACCATACTTATTCCTTAAAATCGGTAGTAAAAACAGGTTGAATACAACCCAATGAAATCGGTGGTAAATCGTGAACTCTTACTGACACTATGATCAGCAGGAAACCATATATTCTAGACGAAAAGCAGCCCTTGATCCACCCCTTGGCAGAGGAAAACTAGTAAGTAAAGCGCTAATACACATAAAATATCAATAAAAACAATGAGTTAAATGAAAATAATGGCACAAATACGAAATTTACATTTTTCTCGCTTGGCTCGCATTTCCGGGCTCGGGGTCTTCGGCGTTCTGGTTGGCTGTGCCCATGTATTGCCACCCTGCAATGCCAAAACTAGCCCGCCAGCCATTGAACTCAGCGGCACTTGGGTTCTGGAGCGCTGGAGTTTGGCACCCAATAGCAAAGGTGAGGTTCGTCCACGCCCCCTGCCCACAGCGACCGACACGCAAACGATTGCAATTCAATTCGATGCTCGCACTAATTCAGTGAGTGGCTTTTCTGGATGCAATCGTTTCACAGCGCAGATAACAGAAGATCAGCGTGGCATCAGTATTGAAAAAATTGCCAGCACCCGCACGGCCTGCTCAGCGGATCGCATGGAATTGGAAAGTGCATTTTTGTATCAACTCAATGACTACCAACGCTTGGTACGTGACGATGATCGCCTTCTCCTGATTGGACGCGATCAGAATGTACTGCGTTTTGTGCAAAGTGGTAAATTGAGATAAGCATAAGGATGCAACGCCATGATTCGGTCTAAATTTTTATTTTGCGTATTGGGTTTCTTTTTTCCCGGCGCAGGCTTCAATTGCCTTTACTTACAAGGGCTGAAATCCTATTGGGGCTGGCTACAATTCGCGGCCATTATCGGCGGCATCAGCGGCTGGATCATCTTAAGCACAACCGAACTCGGCTCATTTGCTGGATGGTTTTTATTGACTCTAGGCTTTATCTCGATTGAAGCTAGCTTCTTAACTACCATCGCATACGGCCTTCGCAGTGGCGAGCGCTGGGATGCCGAATTCAATCCTGGCATTTCGCCGGAACAGGCAACGCAAACTGGCTGGTCGACGATCCTGCTCGTTATTTTTTGTTTGGTGTTTGGTGCCGCTTTAATGATGAGCTTCTTTGCAATTGCATTTGAGCAATTCTTTATCTCTCAACTGATTGAAGCACGCAAGTTATCGCAATAAAAAATGGGGCTACTAAAACGCCCCGCTGTAATCGCATTTACTTTTCTAAGGCCTTGGTTAGCTCCGGTACAGCCGTAAACAAATCGGCGACCAAGCCGTAGTCGGCGACTCCAAAAATGGGTGCCTCGGCGTCTTTGTTGATTGCCACAATGACTTTTGAGTCTTTCATGCCTGCCAAGTGCTGAATAGCGCCAGAGATTCCAACTGCGACATAAAGGTCGGGTGCCACAATCTTACCGGTCTGGCCGACTTGATAGTCATTGGGAACGTAACCAGCATCAACTGCAGCGCGCGATGCGCCCAAAGCAGCTCCGAGTGTATCTGCCAGTGGTGCGATTAACTCTTGGTATTTTTCGGCCGAACCCAAACCCCGCCCGCCCGATACTATTATTTTTGCAGCAGTTAACTCAGGACGATCCGACTTACTTAAATCACGGCCCACAAAAGTAGCACTGCTAGCAGCAGGAGTAACGGCCCGCTTTTCAATTGCTGCACTTCCGCCGCTAGAGCTGGTCGCATCAAATCCAGTAGTACGTACCGTCAGCACTTTAGTCGCATCCAGCGACTGAACCGTAGCAATCGCATTTCCAGCGTATATGGGTCGTGCAAAGGTATCAGCGCTAATCACATGCGTGATATCGGATACCTGAGCCACGTCTAATTTGGCGGCAACCCGCGGCATCACATTCTTGCCATGGGCGGTAGCCGCTGCCAAGAGATGCTCATACCCATTGGCTAGCGCTAACACTTGTGCCGCCACCGGCTCTGCTAGTTGATCCAGCAATGCAGCATCATCAACCAAGATAACGTTACGTATACCTGGAATCGCCGCTGCGGCGGTAGCAACACCATTGGCATTGCTGCCAGCAACCAAAATGTCGACTTCAGGGCTGCAAGCAAGCGCCGCCGTTACCGTATTAAATGTAGCTGCCTTGAGGGTTTGGTTATCGTGCTCTGCTAATACAAGTGCGGCCATTTAGATTACCTTTGCTTCATTTTTTAATTTATCCACAAGCGCAGCAACGTCTGCGACGAGAATGCCCGCAGTCCGTTTTGGCGGCTCTTCTACTTTGATGGTTTTCAGATGGGGCATAACGTCAACGCCCAGCGCCTCTGGCTTCACGATATCCAGCACCTTTTTCTTTGCCTTCATGATATTGGGCAATGTAACGTAACGGGGCTCATTGAGGCGCAAATCGGTGGTAATGACCGCCGGCAAAGCCATGGAAATGGTTTCTAGACCACCATCAACCTCGCGCGTGACGCGCAGAGTGCCATCTGCAAAAACCACTTTAGATGCGAAGGTCGCTTGCGGAATATCCATGAGGGCCGCTAACATTTGGCCTGTTTGATTGCTGTCGTCATCAATCGCCTGCTTGCCCAAAATGATCAACTCGGGCTGCTCTTTGACGCACACCGCCTGCAACAACTTGGCTACCGCTAAGGGCTGTAAATCAACGTCGGTTTCGACCAAAATAGCACGATCAGCACCGATCGCCAGTGCGGTTCGCAGAGTCTCCTGGCACTGCGCACTCCCTGCTGAAAAAACCACGATCTCGCTTGCAACGCCAGCTTCTTTCAAACGAATCGCCTCTTCCACTGCAATTTCATCAAACGGATTCATGCTCATCTTCACATTCGCGGTATCAACACCGGACCGGTCAGATTTGACTCTAATTTTGACGTTGTAATCGACAACGCGCTTCACTGCAACCAGAATTTTCATGGCACTTTCTTAATCTCTTCTATGGAATAAACTCGATTTTACTCGCCCGCGGGGTATTCGGCTTGGCCGTCTGTAAACGCCTAGAGGTCTGCCAAGGCCTTCACGTGTGCCACCACGCTACGCCCTAGAGCAGAAAGGTTATAGCCTCCCTCAAGGCAGCTGACAATTCGGCCACCAGCCGATTCTTTAGCAACCTCTTTGAGGCGTTGGGTCATCCAAACATAATCATCTTCTACCAAGCTCATTTGACCTAAATCATCTTCGCGATGAGCGTCAAAGCCTGCAGAGATCAAGATTAATTCAGGCTCAAAGGCCCTTAAGCGTGGTAACCAGGTCTCAGTAATCATCTTACGAACCACATCCCCCTTAGTGGAAGCGGGCATCGGCATATTCACCATATTATCGGAGTGATCTAAGCCGCTGTATGGATAGAAGGGGTGTTGAAAAAAACTGCACATCAGAATTTTAGGGTCGTCATAAAATGCCGCCTCAGTGCCATTGCCGTGGTGGACATCAAAATCAATAATGGCCACCCGTTCAATGCCGTATGCACTGATCGCGTAGCGCGCAGCAATCGCGATGTTGTTAAAGACGCAGAAACCCATCGAGCGCGTTGGCTCAGCATGATGGCCGGGTGGGCGGATTGCACAAAATGCGTTTTCGACTTCGCCTTTCATAACCGCATCGACGCCTGCAATCGCTGCGCCTGCGGCACGCAATGACACGGTCAGGGTTGCTGGGTTCATGATGGTGTCGCCGTCGAGCATAAAGTAACCCGATGTTGGTGAATGGCCAGTGACATACTCCACGTGATCGGCGCTATGTACCAGCTCGACTTGCTCGGTTGTGGCCAGTGGAGGCTCGATCCGCTTTAGAAAACCATCGACGCGACTCAAAATAAGTTGGTCCTCAATTGCTTTGATGCGCTCCGGGCACTCAGGGTGATGACTGCCCATTTCATGCCTTAAAAAATCACTGTGGCTTATATATGCTGTTGTCATTCTTATCGCCTCTTAATATCGTCCGTCCCATCCAATTTATCTATAAAATCAATTGGTGAACTTTATTTTAATTATTCCCCACATTGGCTCTTTCATTACCAATAAGGGAATCTGCCTACTACTCGCCAGTATCGCAATTGCCCTCTTATCCGCATGCGCCTCGGCTCCACGCCACACTGAAACAACACCGCCGAGCAAAACCGTCGCTGATACTTCTATCGTAAACCAAGTGGATGGCGAGGCGGCAGAGCAGCAACTAAGCCAAAACCTCCACGCCATGCTGGCACAGATTAGCAAGGCCGAGGGTATCCCACTCAGCAGCCTAGAGACTGCGTTTGCGGACAGCAAAAATCTAGCCCAAGTTCGAAAATTAGTCCTGCCGGGTCCACCTGGATTTAAAAAGAACTGGATTGCCTATCGTGGGCGCTTTATCGACCCCGCTCGAATCAAGGCAGGGTTGGCTTTTATTGAACAAAATCGCTCCTACCTAGATCAGGTTGAGCGCGAAACTGGCGTACCTGGAACCGTCATCGCTTCGATCATTGGTGTGGAGACCATCTATGGGCGAAACATGGGTAACTTCAAGGTCAAGGATGTTTTATCAACCCTTGCATTTAATTACCCCGATACGCCGAACCGCGCCAGCCGTGAAGTCCTTTTTCAGGATCAGCTCAAGCAACTCATCCTACTGTGTTGGACCGAAGCAAGTGGTAATTCGCCACGGAATGCTCATACCCCTTTGATAAAAGCCAAGTCATTTGAGCGCTGCCTTAATCAGACCAGCTCCTATGCAGGCGCGATTGGGCTGCCGCAATTTATGCCAGGTAGTATCCGCAATTTTGCAAAGGATGGTGATGGCGATGGTGTGATTGATTTACGGCAAAGTCGCCCCGATGCAATTGCGAGCGTGGCGCGCTTTTTACGAATGCACGGTTGGCAGCCCGGAATGCCAATCTACTTTCCAATTACAGAAACGGAGCAGAATCGAACTGCTATTTTGCGCTTAGCGGATGGCCTGCCAGATGCCAAACACACCATGCAGGAATTCATTGAATTAGGCATATTGGATAGTCGCTATGGCGACCTACAAACCGGCGGCGTAGCGCCGCAAAGCAAAGCCCTCATTATCGATTTACCGTTCACCAATGCGCTCGGCAATGATCAGGTGCGCTATGTTGTTGGCCTTGAGAATTTTCTCAGCATTGTTCAATACAACCGCAGCTATTTTTATGCGCAGAGTGTCGCTGAGTTTGCACAGGAACTAGGTTACGATAATCACAGTGCGGCCTTTAAAACACCTGCAACACCGACCACTAAACCCAAGAAACCTTCTGTAAAAAAGACGCAAAAGCCTAAAAAGCCCAAGGCCAACTAAGCTGGAAATACACCTGTGGAAAGATAGCGGTCACCGCGGTCACAAACAATAAATACAATCGTGGCATTCTCTACTTCCTGCGCAATCCGTAAGGCAATAACGAGGGCTCCCGCTGCTGAGATGCCACAAAAAATACCCTCCTCTGCAGCCATACGACGAGCCATTTCCTCGGCCTCACCTTGACTAACATACTCAATCCGGTCGACTCGGTCTGCTTGATAAATTTTAGGCAAGTACTCTGGAGCCCACTTCCGAATTCCCGGAATCTGCGATCCCTCGGACGGCTGCACGCCAATAATCTGAATCGCTGGATTCATTGACTTTAAATAGGTAGAGACCCCGGTGATCGTGCCGGTAGTACCCATTGAAGAAACAAAATGCGTAACCTGACCATGGGTATCGCGCCAAATTTCAGGGCCGGTTGTCTCTAGGTGCGCGCGGGGATTATCTAAATTTGAAAATTGATCCAGTAAACGCCCACGCCCCTCTTTTTGTAACTGCAAGGCATAGTCACGCGCTAGCTCCATGCCTCCCGTTGCAGCCGTCAGAATGAGCTCGGCCCCATAGGCCGCCATGCTTTGGCGACGCTCTAAACTTTGGTTCTCGGGCATCACCAGCACCATTTTGTAACCCAACATGGCAGCAGCCATTGCCAGCGCAATACCAGTATTGCCGCTGGTAGCTTCAATTAAGGTATCACCCGGTTGAATCTCGCCGCGTTCTTGTGCGCGCGTAATCATCGATAGTGCGGGTCGATCCTTGACCGATCCTGCCGGATTATTGCCTTCGAGCTTACCTAAAATAATGTTGCCACGCGCAATGATGTCCGGACTCGGTATCCGCTGTAAGCGCACTAACGGAGTATTCCCAACCGTTTGGGAAATAGTCATGTAGGAGGAGTGGGGATTGGCGGGCAAATTCATCAAACTATTTTAGCTACAAGCCCGCCAATCCGGAGAATTAAGCGCAATCACGCTATTTCATATTGGGGCGGCGTTTATTCCCAGTTTTTTTGTCCTTTCCCCCTCTTGGATGTGGGGTACTGCTCTTGCGTTTCCCGCGAGCGCCCTTGTGATCAGCTCGCACGCGTAGTCGGCTCACCTTGCGCGCGTGAACTTGCTCTGGAACCATTGCGGGTTTCGCGATACGCACTCGGGGACTCAATGGTTAAGCCGTTATCGACCATCTTTTCAACCGACTTCATCCCAATGCCCCGCACCCGCTTTTGTAAATCATTGGCATCGTGATAAAAGCCGCCATCCTCTCGCTCTGAAATAATGGCACGCGCCTTTGAGGGGCCTAAGCCTTTGATGCTCTCCAGCTCGGATTGGCTTGCGCTATTGACGTTAACGGGTGATGCCATTGCATCCGACAACCCGACTCCAATTACAGGCACTAACATAGACATCAGTGCTACTTGAAATGCATATTGACGCACATACGAACTAAACTTTTGAATCATATCAACCCCTTTTGATCGTTAAAAAATCCTTGGGCTAAATGAATAGCGCACAAGGACTTCTCA
>CAMEXM010000064.1 GCA_945947155.1 Polynucleobacter meluiroseus
TTCACCGCGACGCCCGCGATTGCGTCCACGATCACCGCCATTGCGATTGCCGTCGCGGCTTTGGGGATTGCGGCCGCGTGGGGCAGCAGGTGCAGGCTTGACTTCAGACTCGCTGGACGAGAACAGTTTTTTAATAAAACCAAAGAAACCACCGGAACTGGATTGCGTATCGGCACTCGAGCTGCGCGCTGGACGTGGCTGAGCAACCGGGGCAGGTTGGCTTGGAGTAATGCCTTTAACAGCCGCCTCAGGACGCGCTTTAACCTCGCCTTCTTTGCGGCTCACCACCGTATCGGCTTCGAGTTCGCGCGCGGCTTCTTCAGCCATGACATAACTGGCTTTTTGATCGTCTAGGCGAACATCGTCATGGCGCAAGCGCTCTAGTTTGTAATGCGGTGTTTCCAAATGCTTATTTGGAATCATTAAGACATTGACTTTGAAACGGCTTTCGATTTTTATTACTTCAGCACGCTTCTCATTCAAGAGGAAGGCAGCGACTTCAACTGGAACCTGTGTATGAATAGCGGCCGTATTTTCTTTCATGGCCTCTTCTTGAATAATCCGCAAGACTTGCAATGCAGATGATTCGGTATCGCGAATGTGTCCCGTACCATTGCAGCGTGGGCAAGCAACGTGGCTGCCTTCCGATAAAGCAGGACGCAAACGTTGACGCGACATTTCCATTAGGCCAAATTTAGAAATCTTGCCCATCTGAACCCGAGCACGATCGTGGCGCAGGGCATCACGCAAGCGATTTTCCACATCCTTTTGACTCTTGCTGGATTCCATATCAATGAAGTCAATCACGATTAGGCCGCCGAGGTCACGTAAGCGTGCTTGACGCGCAATCTCATCCGCCGCCTCTAAGTTAGTCCGGGTAGCGGTCTCTTCAATATCCGATCCACGAGTAGCGCGGGCCGAGTTGACATCCACCGAAACCAAGGCTTCGGTGTGGTCAATCACAATCGCTCCGCCAGATGGTAGAGGAACGGTACGGGAGTACGCAGTCTCGATCTGGTGCTCAATCTGGAAACGCGAAAAGAGCGGAACATCGTCTTGGTAGCGTTTGACGCGCGGCAAGTTATCCGGCATGACAACCGACATAAAAGCCTGGGCCTGCTCAAAAATATCGTCGGTGTCGATCAGGATTTCGCCAATATCGGGCTGGAAATAATCACGAATCGCTCGAATCACTAGGCTGGACTCTAAATAAATTAAGAGTGGCGCTGAATTTCCTTGGGCTGCTTCATCAATTGCTTTCCACAACTGCATGAGGTAACTTAAATCCCATTGCAATTCGACGGCGTCGCGGCCAATGCCGGCAGTGCGGGCAATGATGCTCATGCCATCGGGTATTTCAAGCTGAGCCATGGCCTCGCGTAACTCCTGCCGATCTTCACCCTCAATGCGGCGCGATACGCCACCACCGCGGGGGTTGTTTGGCATTAATACTAAGTAGCGACCGGCTAAGGAGACAAAGGAGGTGAGTGCGGCACCTTTTTGGCCGCGCTCTTCTTTTTCGACCTGAACAATGATTTCTTGGCCTTCCCGTAAGGCTTCTTTAATGGTGGCATTACGGACATCAACACCATCTTTAAAATAGGTTCTTGCCACTTCTTTAAATGGTAGGAAACCGTGGCGTTCTTCGCCGTAATTGACAAAACAGGCTTCGAGTGAGGGCTCGATGCGCGTAATTACACCTTTGTAAATATTGCCTTTGCGTTGTTCACGACCGGCAGCTTCAATATCAATATCGATTAATTTTTGACCATCAACGATGGCGACTCTCAACTCTTCTTGTTGAGTTGCATTGAATAACATGCGTTTCATAACACTCTCCTATGGGGGAGGATGTCGTTGCGCGGTGCGGTAGGGGACAGAGCTTAGCCATCACGGGGATCTACTCCCAAGTGGCTTTACGAGTGTGGAACAAGCTTTGCCTAGCGCTGAGCTGGGCATAAACCGATCTAAAGGGTATGAAGGTCGGTGCCACACTGGGCACTCGCCGCAGAGACCTCCTTAAGGCCATCAATGCAGGCGCGCGCCTGAAAACTGTCTTCTAATCGCGGGTCGCGGCAAACGGCACACCAACCCTGCGCCTCATTAAAACGGGGGAGGGGCAACCCCGGGAGTCTTTTTAAGGGCGACTCCAAGCTCCACGATGAATTTCTGCATCGGGCCAATTAATTGGCTAGTGCCTTGATTATACGGTAGAAGTGGATTGACAATAAGGGTATTCTTAGTTTCTTTGCTATTTTGGCGAAGAAAAACACCCCTTCATGAAATCCGACCCTACTCTTAGCCCAAGCCCTAGCCCGAGCGTCCCAAAAGCAGCCGCACAAGTCTTATTTCAGACGATTGGGCCGGAAGAGGCTGGACAACGCCTGGATAATTACCTCCTAAAGTGGGCAAAAGGGGTTCCCAAGAGCCACCTCTATCGAATTATTCGTTCTGGCGAGGTTCGGGTAAACAAGAAGCGTGCAGAACCTACTACTCGCTTAATGGAGGGGGATCTGATTCGCATTCCACCGGTGCGATTGGCTGCCCCTGATCGCGGACCGGCTGAAAATGCCTTTAAGGACCAATCGCGTGCCCAGTTGTATTCCGCCAAAATGCCGATTTTGTTCGAAGATGAGGCTTTGTTGATTGTGGATAAACCATCCGGTCTAGCTGTCCATGGCGGTTCTGGCATTTCCCTGGGCGTTATTGAGACCCTACGCATTACGCGGCCAGAACTACACTTTTTAGAATTAGTGCACCGGCTCGATCGCGATACCTCGGGTGTGCTGATGCTGGCGAAAAAGCGCAGTGCACTTGTGGAGTTGCATCGGCAGATTCGAGAGGGTCTTACCGATAAGCGCTATTACTTGGTAACGCATGGTCAGATCACACTAGCAAGCCCAACGGTTCAATTGAAGTTCCCCCTGCATAAATACCTCTTAGCCAATGGCGAGCGCCGTGTGAAAGTCGATCCGCAAGGATTGCCTAGCCACACTTCGCTGCGCGTGATCCAAGCGTATGAGCGGGGCGAAGACCGGGTGAGCATGGCAGAGGCCCAATTAAAAACAGGCCGTACCCATCAAATTCGAGTGCACTTGCAAAAAATAGGACACCCGATTTTAGGGGATGATAAATACGGCATCGATGATGAGGATCACCGGCTAAAGCCCAAGCGGCTTTTATTGCATGCCCACCTTGCCGGATTTATCCATCCGCGCAGCGGAGAGAAGATGCGGATTGAGTCTCCTTTGCCGCTGGACTTCACTGTCTTTCTGAAGGGCTTTCACCCAATTGAGCCAGAAACGGTATAGTGGTTTCTCAAAATTCAGCTAGGTCCTCAGCAATGCCGCAAGCCCATTCCCCCCTTTACGCAAACCATGGCAAAGACCAAGAACGCCGCTATGAGCTGATTGTGTGGGACTGGGATGGCACCATCATCGACTCCACTCCGACGATCGTTTTTTGCATTCAGCAAGCCTGTCGCGATCTTGGTTTTCCGGAGCCGGATGACTCTTTGGCGAGTTCGGTCATTGGATTGGGCATTCAGGATTCATTGCGTCGGGCAGTGCCATGGATTGAACCTGTGCATTTCCCAAAATTAGTTGATCGTTTTCGCCACCATTATTTAGCGCGCGATCATGATCTGCATTTATTTGACGGCATTCGCGAGCTCCTAGAGGAGCTTCGTGCTGCCGGTTTTCGCTTGGGCGTCGCAACCGGTAAGTCGCGCGTTGGCTTGGATCGCTCTTTGACACACCATGGCCTGAGCCATGTGTTTGAAGAGACCCGCACTGCAGACGAGTCGTTTTCAAAACCGCACCCTGGTATGTTGCTCGAACTCTCTGATGTGCTGCAAGTGCCAGTACGTCGGATGTTGATGGTGGGTGATACCACCCATGATTTACAAATGGCGATCAATGCTGGAGTAGATGGGGTTGCTGTAACCTACGGCGCTCATCCACTCGATACCTTACAAACAACGGATTCGCTAGGCTATGTGCACAGCGTACCGGAGCTCGGTACTTGGCTTAAACAAAATACCTACATTAATTTAGCTGCTGTAAAACCCGCTTAAGGATTACACATGGAACAAGAAAAAAATTGGGAGCGTCAAGCGCTGGAGCACCTGCTTTTAGAAAATCTAAAAGAGAGTCGCAAGGCGCGGCGTTGGAAAACCATATTGCGTGTCCTGTCTCTTATTCTGATTGTTGGTTTCATTTTGCAAGTATTGGATCTGCGTCCTTTTGCTGGCAGCTTTGGTGCCGAGCGCCATACGGCGATGGTCAGCATCGAAGGTGAGATTAGCTCAAGCGCCATTGCCAATGCCTTGGATATTGGATCGGCCTTACAAGCTGCCTTTGAAAACGATAACAGCGTGGGCGTGATTTTGCGCATTAATAGTCCAGGCGGATCACCAGTGCAATCAGGGATTATCAATGACGAGATTCGGCGCTTACGCGCGCTATATCCTGATAAGCCGCTGCATGTCGTTGTGGAAGACATCTGCGCTTCCGGCGGTTATTACATTGCGGTTGCGGGCGATCAAATTCTGGTCGATAAAGCCAGCATTGTGGGTTCGATTGGGGTAGTGATGGATAGTTTTGGCTTTACTGGATTAATGGACAAGCTCGGCATCTCGCGCCGCATGATTACAGCGGGCTCAAACAAGGGCATGCTCGATCCATTTAGCAAGGAGGATCCAAAGCAAGTTGAAATGGTACAAACCATGCTCAATGAAATTCACCAGCAATTTATTACTGTGGTGAGAACGGGGCGCGGCGATCGCTTAAAAGAGACCCCCGATTTGTTTTCTGGCCGTGTATGGAATGGCGAGCAAGCAGTAAAAATGGGGCTAGCCGATGGTTTTGGTACGGTCGATACGGTGGCGCGTGATGTCTTTAAGGCACCCAATATTCTCGACTACACCATGAAAGAAAACTTTGCCGAACGGGTTGCCAAGCGCTTTGGTGCCGAGATGGGTTCGGCCGCTGGCAAAGCATTAGTACGATCAGGCGATATCAAATAAGGTTTAGTGCGCTAGCAATAAAAACACGCATGGCCGATTTTGCAAGGCAGCGCAGGCTGCCTCGCTGGGAAATACTTTTTTCCATCCTGAAACTGCCATGCTTCTGATTTCTTCCGTTGGCAGACTTAAGTCAAGCGCTAGGCATACATGCGTTTGTGGTGCGAGCGCTTGCAGGCAACTTGCCATTATGGCTGCGTTGCGATAGGGCGTCTCGATCCATAACTGTGTTTGTTGTAGCTTGCGCGATTCAGACTCCAATTGTTTTAAGCGTGCAGTGCGTTCACCGCCATCCTGAGGCAAGTAGCCCTGAAACGCAAAACGCTGCCCATTGAGTCCGCTGGCCATTAAAGCCAAGAGCAGTGAACTTGGGCCAATCAGTGGCTTCACTTTAGCCCCGAGGCGATGTGCCGCCAATACCAGTTCAGCCCCAGGATCGGCTACGCCGGGCACGCCCGCCTCAGACATCAGGCCAATATCGATGCCACGCAGTAGTGGCTCTAGGAGGGTTTCTGGTTTGATCGTATCGCCGTACTTGGCATTACGCGCGGCGCCCCGCCACTCGGTCATCTGCATTTCTTGTATGGGGCAGGTTAAAGGTGCGAGGGTATCAATCGACTTCAAGAGGGCGCGCGCTGTTTTGGCGTCTTCGACAATCCAATGCGTTAATTGAGATGCGCAGCGCATCGTTTCGATTGGCATCACGTGGGGTAGCTGTGCCGAGCGCGCATCATCACCCAAGGTATTGGGCACTAAATACAAGCTACCTAAATTAGTTGAGGTCATCACCGGAGACCGTCTCTAGAAGGGGGAATTTCAAAACCAGCGTCACGTAGCAGCGCACTTAGTGCAATCAAGGGCAGGCCGATGAGTGCAGTAGGATCGTCCGAGCGAATCGATTCCAGTAAGGCAATGCCCATACCTTCGCATTTAGCACTTCCGGCACAGTCATAGGGCTGTTCTAACTTTAGATAATTAATAAGAGTGGTGTCGGGTAAGTCCCGAAATCGAACCTCGGTTGCTACATTCATCGCAACAGAATAATCTGCTCGCATCAAGCAGACGGCAGTATGAAAGTAGACAGTCTGACCGCGCATGCGTTGAAGCTGCAACAAGGCATTGTCAAAATTCCCTGGCTTGCCAATGGCTTCACCGTGGAGATCGGCGGCCTGATCCGAGCCGATGACCCATGCATTGGGGTGAGCCTTTGCGATGGTAGCTGCTTTGACAGTAGCAAGGCGCAATGCCATGGCGGCTACCCCTTCATTTGGAAGGGCGCTTTCATCCACATGGGGCGCAATTGCCTCAAAAGAAAGGCCCAATCGTGCCAAAAGGTCGCGACGGTAAATGGAGCTCGAAGCCAAAATGAGCGGCTGTTTTTGTAAGTTACCCATGCAGCAAGCGTACCTTCATTTAGACTAAGACTATGAATCGTAATCCCGTTTTGCCTTCGCTGACCCTGTCCACTGAGCCTAAGGCGCTGCGCTCCGTTGATCTGCTGGTGTCACAAACCTACTCTGGGCATGGATTTCTGGCGCTGGATGCGCTGCCGCGAGTCGCTTTGGAAGCTGCCGTATGCGCCGCAGACGATGGCTTTTCATGGGCTGTCAATACCTTCTTTGATGGGGTCGTAGGCGGCGAGCCCCGCCTCAAAATGAATTTAGGTCTGAAGGGCCAGATGCACCTCCTATGCCAGCGGTGCATGCAGCCCTGCCTAGTTGAGATTGATGAGTCGCGGCAGTTCGTATTTTTAGCAAATGAAGCCCTCGCAGATGCTTTTCCAATGGAAAATGACGCACTAGAGCCTTTGGTGATGAGCGCGCAGTTTGATCTCTTGGGGACGATTGAAGATGAGATTTTGCTCTCCCTGCCATTGATTCCAAAGCACCCCGAGGGCGTATGTCAGCCCGCTGCCTTGGGTTCTGGGGCAGATGATTCTATGCATCAGGGCGAAACCATAAAAAAACCAGATAATCCCTTTAACATATTGAAAAATATGAAGAAAAAAGAATAGATCGAAGCACCACATTGACCCCTTATCTGCTTAAATTCCACTTTTGAAGCCTGGTTTTTGGCTGTTTCTATGCTAGAATCTCCTATTGCTTAGGAGTTCAACATGGCCGTCCAACAAAACAAAAAATCCCCTTCCAAGCGTGGCATGCACCGTGCACACGACTTTTTAACTGCACCCGCTACTGCTGTTGAGGCAACTACTGGTGAGGCACACTTGCGTCATCATATTTCCCCAAACGGCTACTACCGTGGCCGCAAAGTGGTTAAAACCAAGAACGATTAATTCTTCAAATCACCTGATCGAAGCGGCTCTAATCTAATTAAGCCGCTTTTTTCTTAAAACCGATTTGCTGCAATGATCGAACCCAAGAGTGTGACTCTCGCAGTCGATGCCATGGGCGGAGACTACGGTATCTCGATCACCGTTCCCGCAAGCTGTGCTTTTTTAGCCAGCCATGCCGATGCCAATATCACCTTAGTTGGAAATGTCGAAGCGATTGAGCTTGCCTTAGGCGAGCTCAGCGATGTTCCGCGTGATCGCATTCACCTTATTGCAGCCAGCGAAGTGGTTTTAATGGATGATTCCATTGAGGTCGCCTTGCGCCGTAAAAAAGATTCATCGATGCGGGTCGCAATTGAACAAGTCAGGGATCAAAAAGCCGATGCCATTATTTCTTCGGGCAATACTGGCGCCTTGATGGCCATCTCGCGATATATCCTTAAAACCTTGGACGGCATTGATCGCCCAGCAATTGCAACCGGCATGCCAAATGAATTGGGTGGGGCTACGACTGTGTTGGACCTGGGCGCTAACGCCGATTGCGAACCCCTGCATTTGATGCAATTTGCGCAGATGGCCGACGTGATGGTGCGGGTAGTAGAAGGAAAGCCAAGCCCTACGATTGGCTTACTCAATATTGGGGAAGAAGTGATCAAAGGCAACGAGGTTGTCAAGCTCACTGGTGAATTATTGCGCGCCAGCAACCTCAACTTTTATGGCAATGTTGAAGGCAACGATATTTTTAAGGGCACGACTGACATTGTGGTGTGCGATGGTTTTGTGGGTAATGTGGTTTTGAAGGCCAGTGAAGGATTGGCCAAAATGATGAGTGGCTTGATTCGCGAGGAGTTTAAGCGCTCATGGCTTACCCGTTTGATGGCGATGTGCGCCATGTTGCCACTGCTACGCGTGCGCAAGCGGGTTGATCACCGGCGTTACAACGGCGCCGTATTGCTTGGTCTACGCGGGTGCGTGATTAAAAGCCACGGCTCAGCGGATAGTTTTAGCTTTGGCTTTGCTTTGGAGCGGGCATACGAAGCAGCAAAAGGCAATATGGTAGAACGCATTGCCGAGGCATTTGCATCGAGGGCACCAGCATGACAATCCATTCTCGTATTGCCGGTACCGGCAGTTATTTGCCCGCGCTGCGCTTAAGTAATGATGATCTAGTGGCGCGCCTGGCAAAGTCTGGCCTGGAGACCAGTGACGAGTGGATTAAGACTCGGAGCGGTATTGAGGCACGCCACTTTGCAAGCGATAGCGAGCTCACCAGCGACCTTGGTACGAAAGCAGCCCTGGCCGCAATGGCAAGCGCCAATTGCACTGCTGCCGATCTTGAACTGATTATTCTAGCTACTTCTACGCCAGACCATTTAGGTGGTTTTCCGAGTACGGCATGTGTGATTCAAGATAAGTTAGGTGCTCACCATGGTTGCGCCGCTTTTGATGTACAAGCCGTCTGCGCTGGCTTTATGTATGCCATGGCGGTTGCCGATGCCATGATTCGAACAGGCTCTTATCGCAAGGTTTTGGTGATCGGCGCAGAAGTGTTTTCCCGCATCTTGGATTTTCAAGATCGTACAACCTGCGTTTTATTTGGTGATGGCGCAGGTGCAGTTGTTTTGGAGGCCAGCAGTGAGCCAGGTATCTTGGCCAGCGCGTTGCATGCCGACGGTAGCCAGCGCGGTATTTTGTGCGTTCCTGGCCGGGCCGTCAGCGGCGGAATTACAGGATCGCCGTTCATGACCATGGACGGTCAGGCGGTATTTAAGCTTGCCGTCAAAGTACTCGAGCAAGTTGCCCATGAGGTACTCGATCGGGCGAACTTAAAGCCCGAACAAATTGATTGGCTCGTGCCACACCAAGCCAATATTCGGATCATGGAGGGCACAGCCCGCAAGATGGGTATGTCGATGGATAAGGTGATTGTGACGGTTTCAGAGCATGGCAATACATCCGCTGCGTCGATTCCATTGGCGCTCGATGCTGGCGTGCAATCCGGTCAAATTCAGCGCGGTCAGCATCTCTTACTCGAGGGCGTTGGTGGCGGTTTTGCCTGGGGCGCGGTCGTTCTAAAATATTAATTCAGCGATTCTTTGGAATTTTTTATATGACATTTGCATTTGTTTTTCCGGGTCAAGGGTCCCAGTCAGTAGGAATGCTCAACACCATTGCCGATCGCCCTGAGGTGCGCGC
Source organism: Polynucleobacter meluiroseus (assembly GCA_945947155.1). Taxonomy (GTDB): domain Bacteria; phylum Pseudomonadota; class Gammaproteobacteria; order Burkholderiales; family Burkholderiaceae; genus Polynucleobacter; species Polynucleobacter meluiroseus_G. Next base: position 9,513 of record CAMEXM010000064.1, read on the forward strand.
CACCATTCAAGAGGCATCCGATGCCTTGGGTGAGGATATCGGTAAGTTAATTGCCGAGGGACCTGCCGAAGCCTTATCGCTCACCACCAATACACAACCCGTGATGCTCACGGCCGGTGTTGCCTTTTATCGCGCTTGGTTGGCCGCCGGCGGACCCAAGCCTGCAGTGATGGCTGGGCATAGCTTGGGCGAGTACTCCGCCTTGGTAGCATCCAATGCATTGGCATTCAAAGACGCAGTGCCTTTGGTGCGCTTTCGTGCAGAAGCGATGCAAAGTGCAGTGCCTGTTGGCACGGGCGGAATGGCAGCCATCTTGGGTTTGGATGATGCTACTGTAGTTGAGGTTTGCCGCGCAGCAAGTCACGCTGCAGGTGGGGTAGTAGAGGCTGTGAATTTCAATGCACCT
>CAMEXM010000065.1 GCA_945947155.1 Polynucleobacter meluiroseus
GATTCGAACGTGCGACCTCGGCCTTAGAGGATTCGTTTTTTATCGTATAAATATTTATTTGTAAAGCTTACAGCATAAAAATAACGATGCGATCTGAAATCAAGCGATGAAGTATCTTTAAGAAGTCTTTAATTTTCCTCTAGCCCAAAAGGGTTCAATGGATCGTCTGAAGGTACAAAATCCCCCCATTTAAACAACCCACTAGCCCTCACTACAATTTCATCATTTTGTCTAATAAGGCCTTGAACAAATAGTAACTTGTTTGTAGACCGAAGTGGTTCAGAAGTACCCTCAATCCAAGATCCTAAATTTACGGGCGCTAGAAAATCTAGCTGTAAGCTTATCGTAGGCGTAAATCTTCTATTTATACCAAGAGCATACATAGCACCATAAGGTAGCAACATATCAGCAAAAGAAGATAGCATGCCACCGTGGCATATGCCATGTGGATTGCAGTGGCGTTCCGCAACCACCATGCCCATAATAAATTGTTTGTTACGCAAAGCAGCATACAGCGGTCCATTATGAGATATAAATAACCCTCCCACATTAATTTCTTTAAAGCCTGGTGGGACTGGATTATTGACGCTCATATCAGCCTCACAGATAACCTAGCAGCCTATCTGCCAGCCAGCATTCTGACTGCCGTGTACGTTAAAACCAAAATATTATCCTGATTAAAAACATTAATTAACGATGTAACAATCGCACGGTTATTTTTAGAAGTTGGGCGAATGCCGGTGACCTTTACGATTGCCCAAACAGAATCTCCAACAAAGGTTGGGGCCACTGCCTTTTGAACGAGCTCAAGCATTGCCAAGCCAGTACCCTGAATCATTGATTGGAAAAGGAGGCCTTCAATTAAACAATACGTAAGAGCTGCAGGAACAACCCTGCCAGTAATTGCCCCAGTTTCACTACTGTAATCTTTATCAATAAAGATTGCCTCAACCATGCCTGTAGTGTTGATGAAATTAACCAAATCAGTCTCAGTAACCGTTCTTCGGAATGTCGTAAATTCTTGATCTACAGCAATATCTTGCCAATAAAATCCCTGACCTAAGCGGGGTAAATTCATGACGTTTTCGGGAACCTTACTATCTGTATTTAATTGCGGAGTTGTTGTCATTTTTGTATTTCCTGTTGGATGGATTTTATTTCAAAAAACTCTTTAAAACCATAAAGCCCGTATTCTCTTCCATTCCCAGACTGCTTATAGCCACCAAATGGCGCCAGTGTATTAAAGGGGGCTCCATTAATATCCACTTGGCCAGTTCGCATATGGCGGGCAAAGTACATTGCCCGATCAAGATCACTAGACCAAACAGCCCCGCCTAATCCATAAATAGTATTGTTTGCTATCTTCAGAGCCTCATCCTCATCTTTGTAGGTAATCATCGAAAGCACAGGACCAAATATTTCTTCTTGTGCAACAGTATCATTTGGCAAGACCTTACCAAGGACAGTTGGTTGTACAAAATTGCCACTTAACAACTCATTTGGTATTTCAGCTTCACCAACAATAACTTCTGCACCCTCTTTTTTTGCCGTAGCAATGTAATTTCGGATGCGGTCTCTCTGGGCAGATGAGATCACGGGACCAAGACGGGTACCTTCTACAAAGGGATCGCCAATCTTCATCTTCTCGACCGCTGCCAGCACGATCGTTTTTGCTTCATCGTACTTACTCTCAGGAATCAATAAACGGGTATGAGCTAAGCAGGTTTGTCCTGAATTCAAAAAGCAAGAATTTAAGGTTGCTTTAATGGCCCTAGCTAAATCAGCATCATCTAAAACCACTGAGCTCGACTTCCCCCCTAACTCCAAGGCGACGCGTTTAATAGATTGTGATGCTATTCCCCCAACACGCTTACCAGCCCTAGTAGATCCAGTAAATGAAACCATGTCAACCTTGGGATTCGATACCAAAGCCTCGCCTACGTCTTCACCATTACCCATTATCAAATTAAATACCCCAGGAGGAAATCCTGCTTCATGAATAATTTCAGCTAAAGCAATTGCATTTAACGGGGCTAATTCAGAAGGTTTGAGGACGACTGTGCATCCGGCAACCAACGCAGGCGCAACCTTGTGGGTAATTTGTATTAACGGGAAATTCCATGGAGTAATACAAGCAACAACACCAATTGGTTCATGCACCAATAGCGAGTTTCCAACCGACTCCTCATACTTAAAATTTCGGGCAATTTGAGCATAATGCTTCCAGCTGCTTATAGCGTTGCCCACTTGAATCAATTTTGAAAGCTTGAGAGGCATGCCTACTTCACTTGTAATTATTTCAGCAAACAAATCACTTTTAGCTAACAAAAGTTCAGCAACTCGGTCGATTAAGTCAGCGCGCTCATACGTAGTCCTTTTGGACCATGCAGGAAAAGCTTGATAAGCTGCATCAACCGCCCTATTTGCATCGATTGCATTACCAGCCGCAATATTTGCAAGTATCGCACCGGTAGTGGGATTCAACACCGAAATGGTTCGGTCAGAATTGGAATCCAACCATTTCCCATTAATATAAATTTTATTATTCATGTTTTACCAGCTTGATATTGAATTAGCCATTCGCATAAGTTTTGCGTACGCCTTGAGTTAAAGATGGAATTTTTAACCCTACGCTTTGCAAATCTTCGACAATCATCTTAATGAACATTTCTCGAACAGTCTTATTCGAGGCCGTTTTTAAGCCTGCTTCGAAATAGGCATTTTCATTCGAAGAATCATTGGCTCCGAATGCATCTAAAGCGTATGGGAAGCATTGGTCTAAAGCCTCTTGTCCTAAAGACTGAATCTCCCAAGGAGCAATATCTTTAATACGACTTAGCCAAGTTTCTGCAAGGCGCTCCTGTTCGTCGTAGTGCACTCCAGACCAAACAGCCAATGGAATTACAGAAGAACCAAAAGTTGCCAAAGTTGCGGCTTGTGTCACACGCGCTGCCACTAGCTGTTGCACAGCAATTCCAGCCCAAGTGCCTGGTAATTTCTGCTTTAAAAATTCAACCTTATTTTTGCTACCAGTAAGCGTACGTTCAGCCTCATCCGCCAATGGATTCGGATCAACTTTTAGCTTGCGTAGCATTTTAGCTATGGCCAAGCCAGCAGCACGATCTGCTGCCATCTGCAATGCCACCTCATGCTTTAACTTAGGGGTTGGTGCGACAAACACAGCCATCTCATTTTGACGAGCATATTTAGCGGCAAGCCATCCAGAAAGTAAACGTATTGCAAGTTTGTGTCGGTCGGTGGGTAAATCATCCACCTCAAGAAACATATCAAAGGCATTGACTTCTTCTGCAGGGTAGTCCGATCGAATGCCCTTCCATCTTCCGGCTGGAATCTTTAAATTTAGCGCTTTTAAATCGCGCTCAAGTGATTCAACCCAAAGTGCGCGAGATTGGTTATTAGTTAATGTTTTAATTCCTAGGTCAAGATAGCGTTTTTCATTTGGGGTGCCAACACCACCAAAAATATCTAAGCAGGATGGGTAAAACTTTTCTACCGCCTCTTGGCAGCCTTGCGAACTTCCCTCCTCAACCAGCCGCTTTGCATAACTTACCCCCATTTTGGTATGGCCTAGAGCTTCATCAACGTAATTTTTGGCATTCCATACTGCCAATGGAATAAAGCTAGAACCCAAACCACCGATTGATTGAATTCCACCAGTACGCTCGGCCAAAACGCGAGTCATAGAGCGCTCAACCCAATCTTTCATTTGAATTTTGAAGTAATCTAATTTCCGATCACCCTCCATCACAGATGATTCTGCTTGCTTAATCAATGGTGCAGGGTCAACGCCCATCTCTTCCAATACTTTAGCCACGCCAAGTCCATGCGCTTTTTCTTGGGCGATCTGAAAATCAAGCCAAGTTTTATCTTCCACTGTTGGGCAAATTGAACCAGAACGGTCAGGCGCATCTGCATACTCTGATTGCAATTGAACCGTAAGCATTTTTACAATCATTGCTTTAGCATCATCTGATAATTCACTGCCTTTGCGGTACAGCTGACGTTCTTTAATATTCTTTGTCGGTTTCATCTTTAACTCTCCTCAAATAATTAATTTAATTAATTCCAATGAATTAGCAGCCCTTGAATTTAGGCACCCGTTTTTCAAGCATTGCCGCCCTACCCTCTAGACGATCTTCTGTTGCTCGTAGCAATCCACCTAAATATGCCTCCAAGCGAATTCCTTCCGCAATCGGCAAATCTAACCCTTTAAGGATGACTTCGCGACCATATTTAATTGCGAGTGGGGCTTTAGCGGCAAGCTTGCTAGCCCAGGTACGGGCCTCTTCCATTAAGGCCTCAGGAGGTAAAACACGGTTGACTAAATTAAGCCGCAATGCAGTCATAGCATCAATTCGTTCCCCCATCAATACCAATTCCATTGCGACAGATGGGCCTGCCAGCTGAGCAATCCTCTGGGTTGCTCCACCCGCTGGAATAGATCCAAAAGTGATCTCAGGCATCGCAAAGAATGCCGCTTCCGAAGCCAAACGAAAATCGCAAGCCAAAGCCAATTCAAAGCCGCCACCTAAAGCAAAGCCATTTACGGCCGCAATAGAGGGCTTTCCGGTATTGGCAAGCGCCACCCGAAAATCACCCCACCATCTAGACTCAACAGAATCAATCACGCTTTCATCTACGCTGCCATCCTTGAGATCGGCTCCAGCTGAAAATGCTCGGCCTGCTCCGGTAATAATGATGACGCGTAATTCAGGGCTATCTCTAAACGCATTGAAAACAGATTGGAGTTCATCTCTGCATAACGCATTCATGGCGTTTAATTGATCGGGTCGATTCAGGGATAACTCAAGAATCTTATCTTTTGTAGAAATTGTTATGGTTTCATAGTTGGCGTTTAGGGTCATTGCTCCTCCTGATTAATTAATTCTTCTAGCTTTAAAATAATATTTCTTACTCTTTTTTTATCAATTTTTCCGCTTGCGTTACGCGGAAGCTCGGACGTGATAAAAATATTTTTAGGCAACTTATAGGCTGCTAACTTTTGCCTACAAAGTTCCATCAAATCTAATTTGATATCGGCCGAATTGGGGTCTTTTAAGGTAACTACAGCCGTTATTGCTTCATCCCATTCGGAGTGCGGCATACCAAGCACGATGACGTCAACGACCTGATCATGTTCAGCTAGCGCATTTTCAACCTCGGCTGGCTGAACCGACATCCCTCCAGTATTAATGATTTCCCGAGTTCTACCATCAAGATAGAGAACTCCATCTTTATCAAGATGCCCAGTATCGCCAGTATGAAACCAGCCATCCTCGGTAATCGACTGCCGAGCACTTTCTACGTCGCCTAGATAGCACGTAAATGCTGTTGGTGTAAATATTTCAATCTCACCAGTGGCTCCGAGTGGTATTTCAATCCCATTCTCGTTCACAATCCGAATACCGGCGCCCAGCAAGGGATAGCCTACGCAATTGGCATTAATCGATCGCGATGGATCATTGGGTAAATATTCAAAAGAAGCAATATTGCTTGCTTCAGTCATGCCATAAGTTACTTCAAATGGTATCTGAGGAAAGATTTTAAAAATTTCATTCCTAATTGACTCCGGTAAATGGCCCGCAGTCCATTGCAATTTTTTTATATGACTTAAATTGCAGTTATTTTCTTCGAGATATTGAAGCATTTTTTTAGCAAAAATTGTTGGGTGCACATATAAATGTGTCACATGATATTTTTGCACTTCTTCCATAATGCATTTAACTGAAGTATTACTCGGAATGATGAGTGAGCCGCCGGCAATTAAGATGGCAAAGGGGCCTGTCAATGAGCCACCTGTATGTGCCATTGGTGCCCTAGCAAGCAATATATCCTCTGACGACAAGGTTCGCGCCAGCATACCTAGCCCCCAAACAACGCTTTGATTCGATCTAACAATTCCTTTAGGTTGACCAGTGCTTCCAGCAGTGAAATAGATTGCACAGGGGTCATCAAGGCCTAAGTTAATAGGCGTCTCCAGTTGCGGCGTTACCCGGACCATCTCTTCTAGCGCTAGTATTTTCAGTTTCTCATTTCTCTGATCAGTAATGATGGTCATCTCAGGAAAACGTTTTCTGATTTCATCGGATGTGCTGACCTGATCTTTGCTATAAATAACGATCCCCGATGCCATCGATGCACTAAGAATTGTTACCAGTTCATTTTTGGTAGCAAGTGGATTGATCGGAATCACAACCGCCCCGGACCGAACAATGCCCCACCATGCCTCGATAAACTGGATGCCATTGGGCGCCATAAGAACCACACGGTCGCCAGGACGAAGACCCACATTAATCAGACCTTGCGCAATTCTGCTTGTTCGGTCATCTAATTGTGAGTATGTCCGCAGATCATTGGCAGAGCGAAGTGCAATCTTTACCCCAAAACGGCGGGCAGAAGCCACAAAAAGACTGGCTGCATTTAGCTGATTTTGTGAATTAAGGCGCATCAATGGGGCTTTTTTATTAACATATTAGGTAGCATACTAACTTAATTTATTGCTTATATTATAGGGCTAAACCCTTATGTACAAATTTATAGTTAGCGAGCTAACTTAATACAAGCTTAAAACTAGGAGATAAGCCATGCATAAGAAACTTTCAATCTGGTCAGTAATGGTTTCAATTTTTTTACTCTCGTCTAACTTAAGTGCGCAAAATTATCCTAACAAACCAATAAAAATGGTTGTGCCCTATGCTGCAGGAGGTTCAGCCGATATATTGTCAAGGCCCATATCTAACGCCATGGGACAGGCATTGGGGCAGACTGTTTTCACCGAGTTAAGGCCTGGTGCAGGCGGGAATATTGGCGCTGAATTCGTTGCTAAAAGTGCGCCGGATGGCTACACCCTATTATTTGCATCCTTAAGTCTCTCTACGAGCGTGAGTTTTGCGAAATTAAATTTTGATCCGAGATCTGATTTAAAAGCAATAGCAGGAATTGCTACATTGCCTAGCGTACTATTAGTTTCTGGAAAATCAAACATCAAGAATTTTGATGACTTAATTAATGAAGCAAAGAAGAGTAATGTTAACTTCGCTTCTGCAGGGCCGACTACTGGAAGCCATCTATTTGGGGAGCTTATAAAAAGCAGATCGAAAACGGATATGGCCCACATTCCCTATAAGGGCAGCGGTGCTGCCTACCCTGATTTAATTGCCGGAAGAATTACTTTCATGTTTGATGTGATGGGTTCTGCCTTGCCACAAGTTAAATCAGGTCAAGTAAGGGCTATTGCAGTAACTGCAACAAAAAGATCCAGCGCCTTACCCGATGTGCCAACCCTCAATGAATTGGGTTATCCTGGATTTGATGTGGGAACTTGGTTTGGGATATTTGCGCCATCTGCTATTCCTACTGCAATACAAAACAGACTCGAAGGGGCAGTTTTGGCAGCATTAAACACGCCCGAAGTAATCAATCAACTTGCTTCAGTAATGGCCGAGCCAGTTCCAAGAAAAGGGGCTGACTTTGGCCGTTGGTATATAGAGGACACAGAAAAATGGGCAAAGCTCGCCAAAGAGGGGGCAGTTAAAATATCGGATTAACTTTGCAAAATAGCGTATGCCACTGTCAAATCCAAATGCGTTACATCTTCTATATGAACGTCCGGGGTTCTTATTAAGACGCGCACACCAAATATCAATCTCGATTTTTGAAAAAGAATGTCAAGGAATTAAACTAACGCCAGTTCAGTATAGTATCTTGACAGCTCTTCATACGCTCCCGGGCATTGATCAATCTCGTTTAGCTCGAAAATTGGGACTCGATAAGGTAACTACCCTTAGGGTACTGAGGGACTTAGAAAATCGAAGCTTAATTACGAAATCTGCACATCAGTCTGATAAAAGAAGTTATTCACTGACCCTTTCTTCTGATGGTCAAATTTTATTTAAAGACGCTCAAAAACACGTTAACGTAGCTTACAAGAATCTGGCCTCTGGATTAACAGAAACTGAGCTTGTAACACTACTTAAGCTACTTAAGAAGTTTAATTCTTCACTGGATGCATACGCAAGAACTAGCTTTCAGCCGACCGAACAGTCTTAAATTAGCGTTTTGCTGCAACTAGAAATAAGTAAAAATTTCTCAACATAGCTGCAGTAGCGCCCCATATAAAGTAGTTTTCAAATGCAATAGAGTAGAAGTGCCTACGACCTTGATCGCTCTCCCATGATCTCAACATATGATTTCTAGGGTTTAACAGATACTTCATGGGGATCTCCACAATACTTTTCACCTCCCTAGAATTTAGCTTGTATGTGGATTCTGAGCTAACAAGAGCCGCAACTGGGGTAACTCGATATCCGGAAATTGTGCAATATTCAGGAAAAAAACCGAGTACCTCAATATCTTCCTTTCTGATGCCAACTTCTTCTTCGGTCTCCCGTTTTGCAGTACTAACCAAACATCGATCCATATTTGAGAATCTCCCACCAGGAAAACTGATCTGTCCAGGATGCGAAGATAGATGTTGAGATCGTTCAGTCAAAAGAATCATAGGCTCTTTTTTTCGAAAAATAATAGGCATCAATATAGCAGCACGAACCTCAACACCATCTAGCTCTTTTTTTTCAATGATGGAGCTCGCTTTAATGTGCCTATTCTCATCAGTTTCTTCAGGCGCCCATGGAATTTCTAAAGAAAAACGAGCCCTGAGTTGATCGGGCATGAGCGTCGAATCATCCAAAATAGTATCTGACTCAAAATGCCTGCGTATAAAAGATTTTTGCGGATCAAAACGTCCTGGCGAAGCTAGGCTCATCAGGCCAACCAAGTGATAAATTGACTGGGGACCTCTCTGGGCGCAAGGTATTCGTTTACTTTGTCCAGTTTATCTACGTATCCAAGCGCCATCCCACAAACCAACAGTTCATTGGAACCGCTTCCAATGAGCGGAAGTATAATTTTTTCATATTCATTCCAGGCGGCCTGCGGACAGGTATCTAAGCCGAATTCCTTTGCAGCCAACATAATATTTTGCAGGTACATTCCATAATCCAAAAATGAACCACGACCCAAACTTTTATCTATCGTAAAAAACAATCCTACAGGCGCCCCAAAAAAAGTGAAGTTCTTCAAAAACTGAGCATGCATACTAACTTTATCGCCCTTTTGAATGCCTAGCAGACTATAAAGACCCCAGCCATTTTCTCTTCTCCGGTCTATGTAAGGGCTTATCCATTCTTCAGGGTAGTAGCTGTACCAAGATTTAAAATTCTCCATGAGCCGCGGTTCATGTTGAATGGATTCATATGCTTGACATACCTCTTGAGTGAGATTTTTTAATTTATCACCCTGTAAAACATAAACGCGCCAAGGCTGAGTATTTGATCCTGAAGGTGCACGACTAGATACTTTCAATATCTCTAGAATTATTTCTTTTGGTATTGGTTTGGAGAGAAAAGCTCTAGTAGATTTCCTCTGGTTTATTGCCTCTAATATATTCATAGCTTATATTTTTACTTAAAATGAATAAACTGTGCTGTGTAATGAACTAAAACAGCCCCACTGCCACTGCATCCGCTTGTATTACTTGTGTACTACCCGACACATAGTTAACACTTTATACCGGACACATACTTTACAGTTTTAGGCATAGGAGGGACTACTCTATGCCGTGGAATAGCATGTGTAAACCATGTGTCCGGTACGGACCTGGGAGTTTTGGCCTGCCCAGCACGATTCGAACGTGCGACCTACGCCTTAGAAGAATTCGTGGCTGCTGGAATGTGTATATATTTCAATAGCTTACAGCGTAAAAATGCCGCTGTGTAATAAAGTGTGCAATGTGTTTTATCGAGAAAATCAACAT
>CAMEXM010000066.1 GCA_945947155.1 Polynucleobacter meluiroseus
GATGGTTTGGATTGCCATTCTATATACCCAAATGCGTTTCAGAAAATCACTGACTCCAGCTCAAGTAAAGAGCCTGAGTTATCGCACGCCATGGTGGCCTTACTCCTCCTGGTTTGCCCTTGCCTTCATTGTGCTTGTCATTGGGTTGATGGGCTTTCATGAGGATGCACGCGCTGCTTTGATCTTGGGTCCGTGCTTATTGGTGGTCTATTGCGCTATGTATTACGTATTAGGCTTGCATCGTAAAAATAAAATGAAATAAGGAGCATCACATGATTATTGGCGTACCAACCGAAGTAAAAGACAATGAATTTCGGGTCGGCTTGACCCCGGGTAATGTTAGTGGACTAGTCGCCCAGGGCCATGCTGTGTTGATTCAGCGCGGTGCAGGTCAGCAAATTGGCCTGACCGACGAACTCTATCGCTCTGCAGGGGCCTCTTTAGTCGAGAGTGCAACCGAAGTGTATGCAAAGTCACAATTGGTAGTGAAAGTAAAAGAGCCGCAGCCGCAAGAATGCGCCATGCTGCGCGAAGATCAAATTCTCTTTACTTACCTTCACCTTGCGCCGGATCCACTGCAAACCAAGGCGCTACTCAGTTCCGGATCTAGCTGCATTGCATATGAAACCGTGACCTCACGCGCGGGCACTTTACCTTTGCTAGCGCCCATGAGCGAAGTAGCAGGGCGCATGTCCATTCAAGCGGCAGCAGCGCAAATGGAAAAGAGCCATGGGGGCCCTGGCATTTTGTTGGCGGGCATTCCGGGGGTTGCCGCCGCGAAGGTGGTTATCTTAGGTGCGGGCGTAGTCGGTCGAAATGCACTGCAGATGGCGGTTGGAATTGGGGCTGATGTGTGCGTCATCGATAAAGACCTGGATCGCCTGCGTCAAATCGATGCGGCTTACGGTAATCGCGTTCGTACCTACTATTCCGATCCCCTATCGATCGAACGTGAGGTGTGTGCAGCCGACGTGGTTATTGGTGCAGTGCTCCTGCCAGGCGGTGCCGCGCCGAAGTTGGTGTCTGCGGCTATGGTGGCCAAGATGAAGCCAGGATCGGTGGTAGTGGATGTGGCCATTGACCAAGGCGGTTGCTTTGAGACCTCACGCCCTACAACCCACAGCGATCCGAGTTACTTAGTAGGTAGTGTGATTCATTATTGTGTCGCTAATATGCCAGGGGCGGTGGCGCGCACCTCGACATTTGGTTTGACCAATGCAACCTATCCGTTTGTGGAGGCATTAGCCAACAGGGGCTTGATCGCTGCGCTGAACCAGGATGTGCATTTACGTAATGGCCTCCATGTGCATCGTGGCCAGTTGGCATCAGAGCCAGTTGCCAGTGCTCAACAACTGGACTTTATTCCAGCGATTGAGCTCTTGGCAGCCTAAAGCAGTGTAGCGAGTAATGCGAAGACGGCGGCTTAGCTCAAGTCAGTAATGAGCGAAGCCAATGTCTCGTGGGGCAAAGTTTTAACGTGCATCGGGTACTCTTTGTGGTCGCAGCCCACCATCATCTGCGCACCTGCTTTTAGGGCTTTAATCATGTCCGGTGTGAGCTCAAAGCGCATGAAATGCACCGCGGATGTTTTTTCCGCAGTCGAGCGCTCTAGGTCCTCATCCGCCAGGCCATAAACACGAGGCTGACCCTCGACTTCCAAAAAGATCTTGTCTTCAACGCAAACTAATTTTGCTAACGCTACTTTACGGTCGCCTTCATTGGGGTATTCCAACATCATCGTGGCTTTGAAATTCGTGCCATCCGGTACGAGCGGGTTGTACGCATCGAGTTCGTCCTGAATGCCCTCTTCTTCAAAAGTTTTCTCAACGCGCAACATCTCTTGAATCTGATAACGCATTAAGAATTCGTTTTCAAAAATCATAGTGAGGTGCTCGCCCAAATGGACGGTGCGCATGCGGCGTTCTTGAATCGCTTTCTCCCGAATTTCTGGGCGATCCTTGTGGTACGCCTCCAAACTTAAGAGGCTATCGCGGGTAATTTTTGCCATGGTGCTTGTATTCCTATATTCAGTTGTATTCAATCGATCCGTTTAGAGACCGTAGGCTTTTGCCATTAGGGTGAGTGGATGGGCCATAGCCGACTTGGGCAGGCCAAGCTCTTCCATGCCTTGCGCAATGTGGTGACCGGCGAGTTGGCAATCGGAGCTAATGTAGTCGGGCTCGTTCTCGGCCATACCCTTGAATACAGGCTTACCGATCTTCATTGCCATCGCATGGAACTCTTTCTTCACGCCCCAGGTGCCCGAGTGACCCGAGCAACGCTCTACTACATGCACTTCGGTTCCTGGAATCATCTTCAGTGCTTCGGCGGTCTTTTGCCCGACGTTTTGCACGCGCGAGTGGCAGGCGACGTGGTAGCTGACATGGCCCAACTCGGTTTTGTAATCGGTCTTGAGTAAGCCATCGGAGTTACGTGCCACTAAATACTCGAAGGGGTCCCACATCGCTTGCTTGACCAATTGAACATCCGCATCATCTGGGAACATCAATGGCAGTTCTTGTTTGAACATCAAGGTGCACGATGGAATGGGGGTCAAAATGGCATACCCTTCCTTCGCTAATTTAGCCAGTTTGGGAATATTTTTATTCTTATTTTCTTCAACCGATTCCAAATCACCTAACTCTAACTTAGGCATACCGCAGCAGGCTTCTTTATCGACTAATTCATACGGGATTTGGTTGTGTTGCAAAATCTTGATTAAGTCTTGGCCAATGCCAGGCTCGTTATAGTTCACATAGCACGTCGCATAAATAGCAACTTTCCCCGGTGTCTTATTGCCATCCTTGACGGGGAATGCAGTGGATTTCTCAGCCAGTTGGGGGAAGGTCTTTGACGCATATTCTGGGATCCAGGCCTTTTTATCAACCCCAAGCGCGCCTTCCATCACGAGGCGGGCAAGCCCAGTTTGGTTTACGGCATTGACCGCTTGCGTAACGATCGGAATGCCCGCGAAATGACCTAGCTTATCCGTGGATGACAAGAGCTTATCGCGGAAAGTGGTTTTATCTTCCTTAAAGGCAACGGCTTTGGCACGCAACATCAGGTGCGGAAAGTCGAGGTTCCATGGGTGTGGTGGAACATAAGGGCACTTGGTCATATAGCAAACGTCGCATAAATAACATTGGTCAACGACCGCTTGGTAGTCGGCTTTGGCCACTTGCTCCACTTCACCGTCTTCGGTGGCGTCGATCAGATCAAAGAGGGTGGGGAAGGAGCCGCACAAGCTCAAACAACGACGGCAACCATGGCATAAATCAAATACCCGCTCCATCTCTGCTTCGAGGTTGTCGCGCTCATAGAACTCTGGATTTTTCCAGTCCAAGGGGTGCCGGGTTGGGGCCTCTAAACTACCTTCGCGTGTGCTCATTTACTTCCTCATTTATATTGATTGGCTCTACTTGGTAAGTTGCTATGCTTACCGCTGGTATTTGGGATTACCCTTAGTTTAGGGACTTGTGTCTCAATAGCCAAATTGTATTAATTAAAGTTATCGATAGTAATTAACTAAATAACTGGGCCAAATGGACTTCTCTGCGGTATTTCTCTCCACTGGAGTGGTCGCACTTGCTGAAATGGGGGATAAAACCCAGCTTTTATCCTTGATGCTGGCAGCGCGCTACCCGCGCCAAGCATTGCCTATTATTGCAGGGATCTTGGCGGCCACATTGGCCAATCATGCCTGCGCGGCCTATTTTGGCCATTTCATTGCGGCTTTTTTAAGTCCAGATACGATGCGCTGGATTTTGGGTGTGGGCTTTTTGGCGATTGGCTTTTGGCTTTTAATTCCGGATCGCCTCGACGAAGCTGGGGGTACCCGGGTTAAAAATGCGGCCTGGCCTGTTTTTCTGCTCACCAGCGGTTTATTTTTTATGGCGGAGATGGGGGATAAGACCCAAATTGCCACAATCGCCCTTGGCGCGCGCTATGACGATGTCATTGCCGTCACCATTGGCACTACCCTCGGGATGATGCTCGCCAATGCACCTGCCGTATGGATTGGGACTAAATTTACCAATCGCGTGCCGATCAAATGGGTGCATACCGTAGCAGCAGTCGTGTTTATTGCGATCGGTATTCTGACCCTACTGTACGGTTAATGCCATTTGCGGCAAGGGCATAAAATCAAAGCATGAAAACCGACCTCGCCCCTTCTTTTCAGCGCCTTGCGTATTGCCCACCCCCATTTTTATTTGGGCAAGTCGATTTAGATATTGCCCTCGACCCTGCTAAGACAATTGTTAAAAGCCGTATCGAGGTGCTCCCCAATTCTGCTGATCTGTCCGTTCAAGCACGATCCCTTGTTCTGCATGGGCATGACCTTGAGTTCATGAGCTTGCGCATCAATGGCACGCCGCACCGCCATTTTGAATTAAGCCCCGAGACGCTCACGATTCACTCGCTACCTGGAAATGGGGCCGAGCCATTTACGCTGGAAATCATTTGCGTTTGTGTGCCCGAGAAAAATACCTCATTGATGGGTTTGTATTTATCGAATGGCAATTTTTTTACCCAATGCGAGGCAGAGGGTTTTCGTAAGATTACCTATTTTTTAGATCGCCCAGATGTGATGGCGCGCTATCGCGTCACCTTGCGGGCGATTAAGGCGGATTTCCCAGTTTTGCTAGCGAACGGCAATCTGGTTGCTACCGAAGAATTGCCTAATGGTTGGCATAGCGCAGTATGGGAGGATCCGTTTCCCAAGCCATCGTATCTATTTGCCTTGGTTGCGGGCAAGTTGGTTTGCATTGAGGAGACAATTACAACGGGTAGCGGAGCATCGAAGCTCTTGCAGATTTGGGTCGAGCCACAGGATTTAGTCAAAACCCGCCATGCAATGGACTCCTTGATGCATTCAATTCGCTGGGATGAGGCGCGCTATGGCTTGGAATTGGATTTGGATCGTTTCATGATTGTTGCCGTAGGCGATTTCAATATGGGCGCGATGGAGAATAAGGGCCTCAACATCTTTAATACCAAGTACGTGCTCGCTCAGCCCGAGACTGCAACCGATACCGATTTTGCCAATATCGAAAGCGTCGTCGCACACGAGTACTTCCACAATTGGACTGGCAATCGTGTAACCTGCCGCGATTGGTTTCAGCTCTCACTCAAAGAGGGTTTGACGGTCTTTCGGGATCAAGAATTTTCAGCCGATCAGATGGGCAGTGAATCGGGTAGGACAGTGAAGCGGATTGAGGATGTGCGTTTATTGCGCCAACTCCAATTCCCGGAAGATGCGGGTCCGATGGCGCACCCCATTCGCCCCGATGCCTATCAAGAGATTAATAATTTTTATACCGTCACCGTCTATGAAAAAGGCGCTGAGGTAGTACGCATGTACCAAACTCTTTTTGGGTTCGATGGCTTTCGCAAAGGAATGGACTTGTACTTTGCGCGCCACGATGGTCAGGCAGTGACATGCGATGATTTTCGAATGGCGATGGCCGATGCGAACGGCAGGGATTTGAGTCAATTTCAGCATTGGTATAGTCAGGCAGGTACGCCACGGGTTCGGGTGCAAACCCATTTCGATGCAAAGGCCCAGC
This sequence comes from Polynucleobacter meluiroseus, assembly GCA_945947155.1. Lineage (GTDB taxonomy): Bacteria > Pseudomonadota > Gammaproteobacteria > Burkholderiales > Burkholderiaceae > Polynucleobacter > Polynucleobacter meluiroseus_G. Next base: position 5,568 of record CAMEXM010000066.1, read on the forward strand.
GGTATACGCTGACATTGAGCCAGTCGTGCCCAGACACCCCAGGCCAGAAAGATAAAAAGCCGTTTCACATTCCGCTGCGAACCCAGTTGCTATTTGCGCATGGTGAATCGGTGGATCAGTCACTGCGTGCCGAGCGCTTGCTGGAATTGACTGATGTTACGCAGGCTTGGGTCTTTGATCATGTGCCCAGTGAGCCAGTGCTGTCAATCAATCGCGGGTTTTCTGCACCCATTGTGATTGAGTATGACCAAAGCGAAGCCGACTTATTAACCCTCTTTACTCAAGACGACGATGCCTTTAATCGCTGGGAAGCGGGACAGAAGTTAGCAATGCAATTGATATTGGCTGGGCGCACTCCAGATGAGGCCTTGCTGCAAACCTATCGCTTGATTTTGCAAGACCCCAAGCTGGATCCGGCATTCAAAGAACTGGCCCTGACGTTGCCAGCTGAGACCTATTTATACGAGCAGTGCGCTAGCGTCGAGCCGCAAACAATTCATGCCAACCGCAAGGCATTTCGGCAGGCCTTGGCGCAGCATTTACAGCCGGAATGGCAGCGCCTTTATGCGGCAATGCAAACGCCAGGTACGTTTGAGCCGGATGCGATCAGCGCGGGTAAGCGTAGCTTGAAGAACCTCGCTTTGGGAATGCTCTTGATTGCCAATCCAGCAGAGTGGGCAAAGCCAGCCCAGCAGCAGTACATGTTAGCGAATAATATGACTGACCGCTACGCTGCACTGGCGCATTTAGTGCAGAACAATGTGCCGGAAGGCATTGCCTGTTTGGCTGATTTTTATGAGCGCTTTGCAGATGACCCATTGGTAGTGGATAAATGGTTCGGTCTACAAGCAAGCTGCCCACCCACGAATAACAATCCTGCGAGTAGCCTTGAGCGCGCCACTGCGTTACTGACGCACTCGGCATTTTCATTTACGAATCCTAATCGGGTTCGCAGCGTAATTCATGCTTACTGCATGGGTAATCCGGCGGGATTTCATATGCGGGATGGGCGCGGTTACCAGTTTTGGGCACAAAGCGTACTTAAGCTTGATGCCATTAATCCCCAAATTGCCGCGCGCCTGGCACGGGCGCTGGACCGGTGGACCGTTTTTGCTGAGCCTTATCGGGGGCAAATGCAAGCCGCTTTACAAGAGGTTGCTTCTTCGAAGACGCTATCAGCCGATGTGAATGAAGTGATTGTGAAAGCCTTAGGTAATCGCTAATGCTAAGTCATGCTTACAAAAATCCGACACCTGATTTGAAACAGGCAAAATAAAGCCATTCTGATTGCAAGACCCTATTTGGAGAATGTATTGACCGCCCCTATTCAATTGAAGACACCTTTTCGTCAGTACCTTGGTCAGTTGCAGTTGCGTGGTGCATCGGTTCCGCCAGGACTACAAGATCTTTTGGTGTCGCTCACCAATACCTGCGCTGCATTAAGCGATGAAGTTGCGCAAGGTGCGCTGATTGGTATTTTGGGGTCTGCCGGAACAGGCAATGTCCAGGGTGAAGTGCAACAAAAATTAGATGTGATCGCAAATGACTTGTTGGTTGCGGGCGTACAGTCGTGCCAATCCTTAGCCGGCATTGCCTCCGAAGAAATTGAGGATCCGTTGCCAGTAGGTAAGGGGGTAGGCGACTATTTATTGCTTTTTGATCCCCTTGATGGCTCATCTAATATTGACGTCAATGTATCGATTGGTACTATTTTTTCGATTCTCAAAAAGCCCAATCCCAATACACCCCTGACAACTGCTGATTTTTTACAGGCAGGGCGCACCCAAGTGGCTGCCGGCTATGTAGTCTATGGGCCGCAAACAACCCTCGCGATTAGTTTGGGTGAGGGCGTTGATGTATTCACACTGGATGCCGTCTCGGGTGAATTTTTACTGATTAAGCAGGGCGTGCGGATTTCAGAATCAACCCGTGAATTTGCCATCAATATGTCCAATATGCGCCATTGGGCTGCGCCAGTGAAACGCTACGTCGATGAATGTTTGGCGGGTAGCGGTGGCGTTAGGCAGAAAGACTTTAATATGCGCTGGATCGCATCGATGGTCGCCGATGTGCATCGCGTACTGTCACGCGGCGGGGTATTTATGTACCCTTGGGATCAGCGCGATCCAAAGAAGCCAGGAAAACTGCGCTTGATGTATGAAGCAAATCCGATGGGTTTTTTAGTAGAGCAAGCTGGCGGCGCTGTGATTAATGGGGTTGACACCATTTTAGATTTACAGCCGCAGGCCCTGCACGAGCGCGTCTCAGTCATTCTGGGTTCGAAAGAAGAAGTGAATTTACTGCGCCAGTACCACGCCGCAAATCAATAAAGCCTAAGGTTTGACCTTGCTGGCGAGGTAGGCTAAAGCCTCCTCAACTTGGTCAATCAGAATCAGGCATACATCGCCGGGCTCGAGTTGCGCCAGTGCGGTATCAATCGCCAAGAACTCCCCGCGAATTTCTTGAACGTCTTTTGCTTTGCTAGTACCAACCAGACCTTCTTGCAACAGCTTTAATACTTCACCATCTTCGCGGCCACGTTGGCATTGGTCTTGATACAAAATAACGTGATCGAAGGCATTGCCGAGGACTTTGGTCAGGGCACGGATGTCGTCATCGCGGCGATCGCCTGCACCACTGATCACCACATGGCTGCGCTTGGGTTTCATGGCATGAATGCCATCGACCAAGGCGCGCATTGCGTCCGGATTGTGTCCATAGTCGGCTACTACAGTTGCGCCGCGGTGCTCGAAAAGATTAAATCGGCCTGGCGCGGAATCGGCGCTCGAGTCAAACGTAGCCAGCCCGGTATTCACGGCACTCCACGGCAGTCCAAGAGACCATGCGGCACCTATCGAGGCCATCGCATTCTCAATCTGGAAGGGAAGCAAACCCTCGTTGGTGATCGGAATGCGTTTGACTGGAATGCGGTAAATTTCCTCCATCCCCTTTGCTGCAACAATGTCAGTGCCATCAAAAAATAAAACCCGCTTATCTTGAGCGCGGTGCGCCACGATGACGGGGTGAGCTGGGTCATAGGAAAAGAACGTAATGTCACCTGGGCAACTCTCGCGCATCTTCACCACTAGGGGGTCCATCGCATTGAGAACGGCGACTCCAGTAGCGCACACGTTTTGGACGATTACCCGCTTCACAATCGCTATGTCCTCGACGTTGTGAATAAAATTCATTCCCAAGTGATCGCCTTCGCCAATATTAGTAACCACGGCTACGTCACAGCGATCAAATCCCAAGCCTTCTCGCAATATGCCGCCGCGGGCGGTTTCCAGTACCGCTGCGTCAACATCGGGGTGCATCAACACATTGCGCGCGCTCTTGGGGCCGCTGCAGTCACCGGTATCAATTCGCCGACCTTCGATATAAACGCCATCAGTAGTAGTCATGCCAATACGAAGACCGGTTTCGTGTATGAGGTGGGCGATTAAGCGAACCGTGGTGGTTTTTCCGTTGGTACCCGTCACTGCCACAGTAGGAATGCGGCCATTGTCACCACCTGGGAACATCATGTTGATGATGTGCTCGCCAACGGGGCGACCTTTTCCGTAGGATGGTTGTAAATGCATCCGCAACCCCGGCGCTGCATTCACTTCAACAATGCCACCACCTTGCGGCTCTAGGGGTTTATAAATTGCTTCGCAAAGAATATCCACGCCGGCAATATCCAGTCCAATCATCTGCGCTGCAGCGACAGCACTGGCTGCCACATCAGGATGGACGTCGTCGGTTACATCGGTTGCGGTGCCGCCCGTACTTAAATTGGCGTTATTACGGAGCAGAATGCGCTCACCCATTTTAGGAACATAGGTAATATCGAGATTGACTGTAGCTAATGTCGCAATTGCAATCGCATCTAAACGAATCTTGGTTAAGGCGGTAGCGTGACCATCCCCGCGCAATGGATTTTTATTTTCGAGTGCAATCAATTGTTCAATGGTGTGCACGCCATCACCAATCACTTGGGCCGGCTCACGCCTCGCAGCTGCAACCAACTGATTCCCTACAACCAATAAACGGTAATCTTGACCCGGTAGGTAGCGCTCAACGATGGTTTCGCTACCGTAGGCTTGACTTGCTTCAAAACCAGCGCGCACTTGTTCTTCGCTGCGAATGTTAGCAACCACACCTTTGCCTTGATTGCCGTCTTTTGGCTTTAATACGATCGGTC
>CAMEXM010000067.1 GCA_945947155.1 Polynucleobacter meluiroseus
TCGTTGTCAGGACATCGATTTGACGCAATAAGGTGACGATTTGTTCGGGTTTAAGACGTTGGCCTTTTGCCATATTTAGCACTCCTTTAAGGTGAAGATTATCAAAAATCCTCTCTTCTGGGGTGGTACTAAAAATCAAGTCAGTTCAACATCATATAAAGGGTTGCTCAGAGAGCAGAGGGATTTTTAAGCTAGTATTTCACTATTCCTATCTACATTAATTGAAAGGTTTTAAATGGGCATGCAATTATTCGAAGGGTTTGGAAGTCCGAGCACATACTATTATGGGTCAGGATCAGATGAAGGTAAACTCAATTGGCTGATCGAGAGCGTGACTTCAAGTCAAGTTAGCTCTTATGGTGATTATCAAGGGCAAAAAGTCTATCGAAATATACAGGGTAGTTTTGACACTAGTAATATAGTTACCATTCCAAAAACCTTGGATGAGCTCGGCGCCCTAAATATTCCTGGGACACTTTTTTCGGGCTACACTTTATCAATTGGTAGTACCGTGGCTTTCACAGTCAATTTTGATACGCCCGTTACCTTGGCTGTTTTTAATCGCTATACGAAGGCAACTTCAAATGCGGATTATGCGGCTTCATTGGCAGGGAACGATGTCTTTACCGCAGTAACCAATACAGGTACTGACTCCATATTCTTATGGGGTGGAAATGATACCTACATCCACCGCCACTTATCGCAGAAATATAGCGATATAGTTCGTGGCGGTGATGGTACGGATAAAGTAGTTTTTGATAAGGTCTCTACAGGCTTTACGATTACAGCAGGTAGCATGTGGAACGAGTTAACTCAGAAAAATGATTTATCTGGCTTTACGGTGACTGATAAAAATAAAGTTGTTAACACCCTACAGATAAATGAAGTCGAGCGCCTCCAATTCACCGACACCATGCTTGCTCTAGACACTGGTAAAGACCAAACTGCGGGTTCAGGTTACATGCTCTATAAAGCCGCCTTTAACCGCACTCCCGATGTTGGCGGCCTGGGCTTTTGGATTAACAAGATGGACACCGGTATGAGCTATAGCGATGTCGCCAATAACTTTGTGAATAGCGCTGAATTTAAAACTGCCTTTGGTGGCTCCAATCCTTCAGTCAATACATTAGTTACCAAACTCTATAACAATGTCCTTGCTAGAGCCCCTGATGCTGGAGGTCTTACTTTTTGGCAAGAAAAGCTCACTACGGGCTGGTCAACTGCGGATGTGCTCGGCTACTTCTCTACATCTGGGGAGAATGTAACCAATGTAACCCCCCTCATTGCGAACGGCATTCAGTATCAGCAGTTTGTGGGGTAGGTTTAAAACCTCAATCTCGTTAAATTGTGGGAATATTTGAGGGAACAAATAAAAAGGGGGCTTTAGAGCCCCTTTTTTATTGACTTATTGGCGGAGAGGGCGGGATTCGAACCCGCGGTAGGTTTAACCCTACGCACGCTTTCCAGGCGTGTGACTTAAACCGCTCATCCACCTCTCCGAGACGGTAGATTATACGGGTCGAAATCGAAACGGCAGTTTAAGTTGAAATCGCCCGCTCTGCGGCTTACAGCGCTTGCTTCAACTGATCCAAAATAGCTGGATTCTCTAAGGTCGAGGTATCTTGCGTCACTTCCTCGCCTTTGGCAATCACACGCAATAAGCGGCGCATGATCTTACCGGAGCGCGTCTTCGGTAAGTTGTCACCAAAGCGCACGTCTTTGGGTTTTGCGATCGGTCCAATCTCCTTACCAACCCAATTGCGCAATTCCATCGCCAACTTCTTCGCATCATCACCCGTAGGACGACCGCCTTTGAGGACGACGAAGGCGCAGATGGCTTCGCCCGTCATCTCATCCGGACGACCGACAACAGCGGCCTCGGCAACCAAGGGATTAGCAACCAAGCAGGATTCAATTTCCATCGTGCCCATGCGGTGGCCTGACACGTTGAGCACGTCATCAATGCGGCCGGTGATCGTAAAGTAGCCAGTGTCTTTATTGCGAATTGCGCCATCGCCTGCAAGGTACAAGGTGCCACCCAACTCTTCTGGGAAGTAGGACTTAACAAAGCGATCGTTATCGCCCCAAATGGTGCGAATCATCGATGGCCATGGGCGTTTTACAACCAAGATGCCGCCACTCCCGTTTGGCACGTCATGCCCTGCTTCATCCACAATCGCTGCCATGATGCCTGGCAGTGGCAAGGTGCATGAACCCGGTACCATCGGCGTAGCGCCTGGCAATGGAGAAATCATGTGTCCACCGGTTTCGGTTTGCCAGAAGGTATCGGCGATTGGGCAGCGCGAGCCACCGATGTTCTCGTAGTACCACATCCAGGCTTCTGGATTAATGGGTTCGCCAACGGAACCCAACAGACGCAAGGATGACAAGTCATATTTCTTCGGATGAACCGATTCATCAACGCTCGCGGCCTTGATCAATGAACGAATCGCCGTCGGTGCGGTGTAAAAAATCGTTGCCTTGTGTTTTTGAATGGTGTCCCAAAAACGACCAGCATTTGGATACGTTGGTACGCCTTCAAACACAATCTCCGTGCAACCCACGGCAAGCGGGCCATAGGTGATATAGGAATGCCCTGTAACCCAACCAATATCAGCAGTACACCAGAAGACATCGCTGGGCTTAATATCAAACGTCCATTTCATGGTCAAAATGGCCCAGAGCAAATAGCCCCCTGTCGAGTGCTGGACACCCTTTGGTTTCCCGGTCGAACCAGAGGTGTACAAGACGAACAAGGGGTGCTCAGCACTCACCCACTCTGGCTCGCAGGTCTTGGCTTCATTGGCAACAACCTCATGCATCCAAGAATCGCGCCCTGCTGTCATCGCAATGTTGCCACCCGTACGCTTATACACAATGACATTCTTGACTTTTTCGCAGTCGCCCAAGGCAAGTGCCTCATCCACAATGACCTTTAATGGCAATGCTTTGCCGCCGCGCATTTGCTCGTCGGCAGTAATGACTGCAATCGCGCCCACGTCGACGATGCGCTCCTGCAAGGATTTTGCAGAGAAGCCGCCAAACACAACGGAATGGGTGGCGCCGATACGGGCACACGCCTGCATAGCAACGACACCTTCGATTGACATCGACATGTAAATGATGACGCGATCACCTGACTTAATGCCCATCTTGCGCATCGCGTTCGCAAACTGGCATACGCGTGCGTGCAAATCGCTGTAGGTAACGTTCGTTACTTTGCCGTCATCGGCCTCAAAAATAATGGCCGTTTTTTGGGCGTTACCGTTTTCTAAATTGCGATCCAGGCAGTTATACGAGGCATTGGTGAGTCCATCCTCGAACCATTTATAAAACGGTGGGTTAGTTTCATCCAAGACCTTAGTAAAGGGCTTTTTCCAATAGAGGTTTTCGCGGGCAAGGCGCGCCCAAAATCCCTCGTAATCTTTTTCCGCTTCTGCACAGAGCGCGTTATAGGCATCCATTCCGGGTACGGCAGCATTTTTAACAAAATCGCTTGGGGGATTAAAAATCCGGTTTTCTTGCATTAACTGTTCCATGCTGTCCTAGCCTTTATTTAAAATGACAATGATTACCACCCTGCATAATCCATGCAGAATAGCGTAAACCCACTCTCTTTCCTTCTAAGATAAGGGAAATGCAGGGTGAATTGCTCTATGGCAAACCCTTAAAATAGACAAAACTATCAAAATCGACCTTATTTTATGACCTATATCAAACAAGAAGACCTTATCCAAAGCGTTGCTGACGCCTTCCAATACATCTCCTACTACCACCCTGCTGATTTCATTCGGGCGATGGGCAAGGCCTACGAGCTGGAAAAAGGGGAAGCTGCAAAAGACGCGATTGCGCAGATTCTGACCAATAGTCGGATGTGTGCCGAAGGGCATCGCCCGCTCTGCCAAGATACTGGCATTGCCGTGGTCTTCTTAAAAGTGGGTATGAACGTGCAGTGGTCGGATGCCACGATGAGCGTCTCGGATATGGTCAATGAAGGTGTACGCCGCGCTTACCTCAATCCCGACAATATGCTGCGCGCTTCGGTTCTTACTGATCCTGCCGGCAAACGCAAAAATACGGGCGACAACACCCCAGCTGTGATTCATTATGAAATCGTGCCAGGCGATGGCATTGAAGTGATTTGTGCTGCTAAGGGCGGCGGCTCAGAAAACAAAGCCAAGATGATCATGCTCAACCCGTCCGACTCGATTGTCGATTGGGTGATGAAAACCATTCCCACCATGGGCGCTGGCTGGTGTCCTCCTGGCATTCTGGGAATCGGTATTGGCGGCACACCTGAAAAAGCGACCTTACTTGCTAAAGAAGCGTTAATGGGCTCGGTTGATATTCAAGAGCTGATTGCCCGTGGACCACAAAACCGCGTAGAAGAATTGCGCCTGGAGATTTATGAAAAAGTGAACCAGCTTGGGATTGGTGCGCAAGGCCTTGGCGGTCTCTCTACGGTTTTGGATGTCAAAATTTTGGATTACCCCACCCACGCCGCTTCCCTGCCTGTTGCGATGATTCCCAATTGCGCAGCGACCCGGCACATTCACTTTCATTTGCATGGCGATGGTCCCGCTAAATTAGAGGCGCCCTCGCTTGCGGATTGGCCGGACGTTACCTGGACACCGGATGTTCAAAAATCCAAGCGGGTCGATTTAAATACCCTGACTCCGGCCGAAGTCGCCAACTGGAAACCGGGGGATCGTTTACTCCTGAATGGAAAAATCCTCACGGGGCGCGATGCTGCGCACAAACGCATTCAGGATATGTTGGCCAAAGGCGAAGCGCTGCCGGTGAGCTTTAAAAACCGTGTGATCTATTACGTCGGCCCAGTCGATCCGGTGCGCGACGAAGCCGTTGGTCCTGCTGGCCCTACCACCTCTACCCGCATGGATAAGTTTACGGAGATGATGCTTGCTCAAACGGGTTTGATTGCGATGATTGGCAAAGCCGAACGCGGCCCGGTTGCGATTGAGGCCATTAAGAAACACCAGTCGGCGTATTTGATGGCAGTGGGCGGCGCGGCGTATTTAGTCTCTAAAGCAATTAAGACATCGAAGGTAGTTGGCTTTGCCGATTTAGGCATGGAAGCGATTTATGAATTTGATGTGCAAGACATGCCGGTGACGGTTGCAGTCGATTCGAAGGGGACATCGATGCACAACGAAGGGCCGAAAGAGTGGCAAGCGCGGATTGGAAAAATCCCCGTCGTCGTCGCGTAACGTTTTAGGCAAGCATTGGCACTCATCGGGGTATTTGATTCGGGCGTAGGCGGCCTATCCATTTTGGATGAGGCTCTGCGGCAATTGCCAAATCACGATTACCTCTACTTTGCTGACAGCGCCAATGCCCCTTATGGTGAAAAGCCCCCTGAATGGATTGCGCAGCGCAGCTTGGCGGTATGCCAGTCCTTAGCGGAGGCTGGCTGCCAAGCGATCGTCATTGCCTGCAATACCGCGACCGCAGAAGCCATTCAACGCATCCGGGCAGAGCTTAAAGCGATTCCGATCATTGGGGTTGAACCTGGAATAAAGCCGGCGGCACTGCAAAGCCAAAAGGGCCTAGTGGGTGTATTGGCCACCGAAGCAACTCTGAAGAGCGATAAGTTCAATGCCCTGCTTGCCACCTTACCGGGTGATTGCCGCTTTATTAAGCAAGCTGGCGAAGGCCTGGTGCCGCTGATTGAGTCCGGTCAATTGCACGCATCAGAAACAGCAGCCTTGCTCGCGCACCATTTGCAGCCCATGCGCACTGCCGGAGTGGATACCCTCGTTTTGGGCTGTACCCACTATCCGTTTTTGATGCCATTAATTCTGAATCAATTGGGATCGTCGGTGTTAATCGTGGATACCAGCGAAGCAGTAGTCCGTCAGTTGGCACGGCAATTAGAGGTCCATCGCATTCCGAGTGAAGCAAGCGGTAGGCGCAGTTTATGTCTGCTTAGCACCGCCGATGGCGCCCGGCTGCACAGCATGGCGATGCAATTGTTACGAAGCGATATTGCTGAACTCAGCATCGATTTCAAAACAGTAGGCCTAGATCAGATTTCACTATGCCGCTAGCAAAACCACGTCCTCAAACACACCTGCTGTTTACGCGGCAGGAGTGGATTGTGATTGTCTTCGTACTCGTACTCCATGGCTTCTTTTTTGTCAGCCTTGATCTTGGGCTCGACGTAAAGAACGATCCATCTGAAAACGAAGTGCGCGTGATGGCCAATTTAGTTGCGCCCGCAACGCCTCCGGCTCCGCCCGTGTCTACACCGCCGACGCCGCAGCCCAAACCAGAAGCAAAACCTAAAATCCAGGCCAAGCCAGAGCCAAAACCAAAAACCCTCGACCCTAGCAGTACACCGCCCGTCGATGCAAACCAAGCGAAAGCGGCAGAGAGTCAGATGCCCAATGCGACCGTTGCCCCGGCTAGCAGTCAGGGTACTGCGGGTACGCCCATCCAAACCGATATTGGTAAACTGGTAGTGGTTTATCAGCCGGATGCCGATCCATACTATCCCTCGTTTTCGAAGCGGGCTGGAGAACAAGGTGAAGTGGCAGTGCGATTGATCATTGATGAAACCGGCATCGTAGAAGAGGTGGCTTTGCTGCGCTCGAGTGGCTTTGCGCGGCTCGATCGCGCTGCGACTGAAATTGGCAAGCGTTACCGTTTTAAACCCTATAGCGTGAATGGCAATCCCGCCCGCATTTCAACCAACCTCCTGATTAAATTTAACTTAAAGAACTAATGCAATGAATAACCCATTTGGCTTAATAAATTTATGGATGGCTGGCGATGCGGTAACGCGTTTTGTTGCCATCCTCTTATTGGTGTCATCGATCATTACCTGGGTCATTTTGATAAGCCGCTTGTGGAACATCAAAACACTGCGTGCCCTAAAGCCCGAAGCCGAGCAATTTTGGCGTGCCAGTTCATTTGCACAGGGCCTAGCTGGCTTTTCTGATCAAGCTAACAATCCTTACTTTCGGATTGCCAAAGAAGCCATGGGCGCCTCGGAACACCATCAAAGTCAAACCTCGACTCGTCGCGAATTACTGCAAACACTGAACTATTCCGAGTGGATGTCACGCAGCATTAAAAACAGCATTGATGCCTGCAGCGCGCTCTTGCAAAAAGGCCAGACCTTTTTAGGCTCCACTGGATCTACCGCACCATTCGTTGGTTTGTTTGGAACGGTTTGGGGTATCTACCACGCCCTGGTTGCGATTAGCAGCTCTGGCAGCGCACAAATTGATCAGGTGGCTGGCCCGATTGGCGAGGCCCTCATCATGACGGCCATTGGCCTAGCAGTCGCCATTCCAGCCGTGCTTGGCTTTAATGCGATTAACCGCGCCAATAAATTAATCGTTGCCGACCTCAATCGCTTTGGCAATGATTTGCTGGCCTATTTTGTTACCGGCGCTCGCGTTGAGGCGGGAGAGTAAGCATGTCCTTTAGTAATCCTTCAGGCGATCAGGGTGACGATCCCCTGATGACCGAAATCAACATGACGCCCCTTGTGGACGTGATGTTGGTTTTGCTCATCATTTTTATTATTACCTTGCCGGTAATCCATCAAGCCGTGAAAGTGGATTTACCCAAAGCCAATAGCGCACGCAATGAAACTAAGCCCGAGTCGATTCAGGTATCGATTGATGCGCGCGGTCAAATCTTTTGGAACAGTAGCCCAATTGACCTCACTACTTTCGTTAGCTATGCAGAAAAAGCTGCGCAAAAGGAGCCACAACCTGAAGTCAATTTGCGCGCCGACAAAGAAGTACGGTATGACTCGGTGGCACAAGTCTTGGCAGCATCGAAACGCGCCGGCTTAACCAAGCTGGGTTTTATAACCGAACCACAATAAACCGCGCATGATCGGCACAACCCCATGACCCTTACACGCCTCCTCGGATTTGGACTTGCCTCTCTGCTGCTAACAAGTCCACAGCAGCTCTTAGCCAAAGCCGAGTCCAGCATTCCAACAGTGCGGGTTGGTAGCCTGCAATGGGACCAACACGAAATGACCATCGGTGAAGTCAAGCGCTTTGCCAATCAAGCCGGGTTTGTCAGTCAGGCAGAAAAAAATGGGGGCGGCACCGTATATGAATTGGGCTTTGTGCAAAAGCCCGGCTGGACCTGGAAAACTCCTTACGGCGTTCAGGCCCAAGACCGCGAGCCGGCAGTCCATCTCAACGCCACTGAGGCAGAACAGATCTGCCGTTTTTTTGGCAAGCGTCTACCCACGGACGAGGAGTGGGTCTCGGCCGCCTTTGTAGAGCAGCGCGCCAATCCACCGGCACCATTTGTTAGCGGCAAACGCTACCGCTACCCTAATGGCGATAGCGCTAAAGGGTCGCATTGCCTTGATGGCGAGTGCGGCACTTATCGCGGCCTTGCGCCCAAAGGCAGCCTCCTGCGGGGCACGGGGCATGTCCTAGCTGGTAGCACGGAAGCGGGCGTCAATGGCCTTTTTGATATGGGCGCCAATGTGTGGGAGTGGACTTCTACAGCGGTAGGCAGTGAGCGCGTCACGCGCGGCGCATCGTGGTGGTATGGAGCAGACCAACAACGCGAATCCAATCGCGCAAGCAAACCGCTAGACGCGATCGTGGTCTACATTGGCTTTCGTTGCGTTAAACCGTAAACTGCACCCCTGATCTTAAAAGGCGCTTTATGTCCCACTTATACGAGTATGGCCCTTATGTTTTTCTTGCGGTATGGATCTGCGTAGCGCTCTATAAGACACTGCAGCATTTTCAGGCGATGAAAGCCGATCGCAGCCAGCACTTCAACTTATTCCAATTGATCGGTAATTTATTTTCGGAGCTCATCAAAAGCTTTGTATCGCTCGTTGTCCTGAGCGTATTGGCTGCTGGGGTGCTGTACATCCTGATATTACTGTTTGAGGAAATCACCGCCTGATTGCCGTCAAACACAAAAGTGGCTGAATTTGAACTACAAAATCAGATCTTATAGCGCTTACCTGAAATAAAACCCCAATAAATTGCGGTTTTTTTGGTGCCCGAGGCCGGAATCGAACCGGCACGACTTTTTTGAGTCGGCAGATTTTAAGTCTGCTGTGTCTACCGATTTCACCACTCGGGCGTGTGCTTTTGAGGGCATTGATTTGCAGTGCAACAAAACCAAGACAGACAAGAATGCTAACACGCGGCACCTTATTTCATTAAAAAAGCCGTGCCAATGCGCTTTAAAGGGTTTACCCGAGATGGAAATTTTAATTAGGTCCTTATACTTTAGCGAGTAGTTTTTCCGTAGTACCTGATTGATTAAAACTAGGAGATATGAATGTCTGAAATGAA
>CAMEXM010000068.1 GCA_945947155.1 Polynucleobacter meluiroseus
CCACTCACACCGGATGTGGGCGGTACTGCGAAGACCGATGATCTGGGTAAAGCGATTGCGGCCGCAATCGAGCGCTAGTCCCGCAAGTCAATAGGAATCATTGGAATGGAATAAAGAGGGGGATCAATCCCCCTTTATTCATTTAGGCATTCTTAAATGCAGATACCTTTTAATACACTGTGTTTAATGCGCTGTGATTATTGTGTTGTATCAACGGCGCGCTCCCACACCGGATCTTTTTTACTTGCCTTGGCAATCTCTTCTAGGATTTGTTCATGGAGCTTGCAGTCATCCGCGCTTGCAGCCAACACTATCAAATTACTCGGCAGTGGCTTGGTTTGTCCAGATGCATCGAGGTTGGCTGAGTAGTCAATTAAATCAATGGTGAGGTCTTCCTGGCCGCGCGTCATTGCAACATAGACCTCGGCTAACAGCTGCGCATCCAATAAAGCGCCGTGCAAGGTGCGGTGGGTATTGCTAATTGCAAATCGTTCACAGAGGGCATCCAAGGAATTGCGTTTGCCCGGGAACATCTGACGGGCATTAACGAGCGTATCGATCACATTGCTGGCATGGGCGCGAAACGGGGTTCGTTTGAGAAGGGCAAACTCACTATCCAAGAAGCCCAAATCAAACGGTGCATTGTGAATAATCAATTCAGCATCAGCAACAAACTCAATTAGATCTTCTGCGATCTGCGCAAAGACGGGTTTATCCGATAAAAAAGCCCGCGAGAGGCCATGAACGGCATAGGCGCCTGCATCGATATCGCGCTCTGGATTAATGTAATGGTGAAAGGTTCGTTCAGTTAATCTCCGGTTAACTAGCTCAACGCAGCCAATCTCAATCACGCGATCGCCCGTCGCTGGATTCAGGCCAGTAGTTTCGGTATCGAGGATGACTTGACGCATTACGCAGTTCCTTCAAGGTCTTCGGGGCTAATCTTCAGCGGACCATTGCCGGCATATTTGTCCAGGTAGAGGTAGATTACTGGGGTAATAAAGAGCGTCACAAATTGCGACACAATTAAACCGCCAGCAACCGAGATACCCAGGGGTTGGCGAAGTTCAGCCCCGGCACCTAAACCCAGTGCGATTGGCAGGGCGCCCATGAGCGCCGCAAAGGTGGTCATCATGATTGGTCTAAAACGCAAAATACAGGCGGTCCGAATTGCTTCTTCCGGGCTCATGCCCTCATTACGCTGTGCATCTAGGGCAAAGTCAATCATCAAGATGGCATTCTTTTTGACAATGCCAATTAGCAGCAAAATTCCGATGATGGCAATGATGGAAAGCTCTAGGTTAAACATCCACAAGAAAAGGAGTGCGCCAATGGCTGCAGACGGCAGTCCAGCCAAAATAGTCAGTGGATGGATATAGCTCTCATACAAGACGCCGAGTAAGACATAAATCACGCCGAGTGCCGCCAAAATTAAGATAATTTGCCCCGATTGATTTTCTTTAAAGACCTTAGCGTCACCGCCATAACTGGTAATGATCGAGCTTGGTAGTTGAAGTTCATTCACAAAGCCATCGATTGCTTTGGTTGCATCGCCCAATGGGACATCAGGTGCTAAATTAAAGGAGATGGTAATCGCTGGAATTTGACCTTGGTGATTGACTGAGGTCGGACCCACCTCGCGCTTAAAGCTCGCAAGCCCCGAGAGTGGGATGAGGCGGTCGGTAGCGCGCCCCCTGACAAACACCTTGCCTAAATCAGCTTCAAACTGACGCTGATCATCGGCTGCTTGCAAAATAACCGAGTAGGTATTGACATTGGTGTAGATTGATGAAACTTGGCGTTCACCAAAGGAGTTGTACAGCGCTTGACGGATATCGGCTACTGTGACGCCAGCAGTAGCCGCTTTTTCGCGGTCAATGTCAATCTTGACATTAAGGCCACGCAATTGCGAGTCGGTGTTCACGTCCCGAAAGATCGGGTCTGCACGCATCTTTTCTAAGATCTTGGTGGACCATTCATTAATGCCATCAAAGCCAACGCTCTGCAGTGTAAATTGATAGCGGCTTTTGCTTGAGCGCCCACCGAGTTGGAGGTTTTGAATCGGGCGCATAAAGATCGATATGCCTGGCAACTCCCTGAAGTCTTTACGGAGGGACTCGAGTACAGCTTTCATATTGTCGCGCTCGCCCTTGGGCTTGAGCACAATAAAAATCCGGCCGGTGTTCGCGCCCGCGCTATTGCCACCGCCCAAGATCGATACTGAATTAGCCACATTGGGATTATTTATGACGATTTGCGCGGCTTTATCTTGTAATTCCAGCATCGATGGAAAAGCCATGTCTTCCGAGGCCTCCATGGTCGCAATGATTTGCCCGATGTCTTCCTCTGGGAAAAAGCCTTTTGGGCTGTAAATAAACATCACGATTGTCAGAATGATCGTAGCAACCGAACCGAGTAAAACGGGTTTGCGGTAAATCAAGGCCTTGTCGAGGTAGTGAACGTAGCGCTCTGTAGTCCAAGAAAAAAACTGATCGAAGCGGCGATTAATCGCAAACTCTTTTGCAACTACGCCAGGCTTTGGCAAAAAGCGGCTACATAGCATAGGGACAAGCGTTAAGGAAACTACTGCCGACACCAAGACCGCCAAAGATACGACCACTGCAAATTCTCTAAACAGCAGTCCGGCAGGGCCTTGCATAAAGAAGAGGGGAATAAAGACGGCTACCAAGGAAAGTGAGATCGAAATAATCGTAAAACCCACTTCCTTACTGCCCTTGAGGGCTGCCTTTAGTGGCGACATCCCTTGTTCGGTATAGCGCACAATATTTTCAAGTACCACAATCGAATCGTCCACCACTAAGCCAACTGCGAGCGTAATGCCCAGCAAGGAAATGTTATCCAGGCTGTATCCCATGAAGTAGAGCAGAGAGAAGGCGCCAATCAGGGAGATTGGCAAACTGAGGGATGGAATGATGGTGGCTGAGGCGTGCTTTAAAAACAGGAAGATAACCAGCACGACGAGCGCAATGGTGAGCAGCAGGGCGATATTGACATCGTGAATCGCTTCGCGAATGGAGATAGAGCGATCGTTGACCGGGATTAACTTGATGGAGACGGGTAATTGTTTTTCAAACTCGGGCAGTAAAGCCCGAACGGAATCGACTACCTTCACTGTATTGGCGCTGGGCTGCCGCAATACCGCAATTGCAATGGAGCGCTCGCCATTGGTGGTGGAGATGGAGCGGACGTTTTCATAACTCTCGACGACATCGGCGACGTTTCCGAGGTAAATGGGTAGACCGTTGCGCTGGGCAATGATTAAGTTGCCAAAGTCCTTGGCGGTAACCAATTGCTCGTTAGCATAAATCGTCATGGCTTGACGGGGGCCATCCAACACTCCAACGGGCGTATTGCTATTTGCTCTATTAAGAGCAAGCGCAATGTCTTCCATTGTCAGGTTATTAATAGCAAGGGCGTCTGGCCTTGCTTTAACGCGAATGGCATAGCGCTTTGCGCCATAGATCTGAATTTGCGCCACTCCGTCGATCGTCGATAGGGTAGGTGAAATTAAATTTTCAGCGTAATTGTTTAAATCAGAGAGGTCGAGTGAGGGCGAGGTCATACCGATAATTAACACCGGCGCATCGGCGGGATTGACCTTCCGATACGACGGTGGAATCGTCATTTCAATTGGCAGTCGTCGCTGCGCACGTAGCAATGCCGCCTGCACATCGACTGCAGCTTTATCAATATCTCGATCGTTATTGAACTCTAAGGTAATGCTAGTACTGCCAAGGGAATTCACGGAGCTAATGAGGACAATTCCATCAATCGTGGAAAACTCTTTCTCAAGGGGAAGCGCAACTGCCGAAGCCATATTTTCTGGCGAAGCGCCAGGCAAACTCGCAGTGACTGAAATGACGGGCGTATTAAAACTCGGTAGGGCGGCAACCGGAATTTTTGTATAAGCAACGACTCCTGCAATCACTGTCGCCAGCGACAGCAATGTGGTCATAATCGGCCGCCGAATACACAGCTCAGACAGCGTCATTTTTTCTCGGGAGCCGCGGGGGCAGTGGGCGCTGGTTTAGCCAGTGCCTTTGGGGTGTTGGCGGGCTTGGCTTCACGAACTTTGGTACCCGGGCGCAGATTTTGAACTCCCTCAACCACAACCCGGGAGCCTGTATCAATGCCCTCGATGACCGCATTGCCTTGATACTCGTAGAGTACTTTGACCGGCTTCATTACCACTTTGTCTTCTTCTTTTTCAACTAAGTAGACAAAGCGACCTTTGGGGTTGATGACCACCGCCTGCGATGGCAACAGCATGACATCGCGTAGGATGCTGGCCTCTAATTTGACTCGCGCAAATTGCCCTGGAATTAAGGCGCCATTTTTATTGTCGAGGCGTGCCTTAAGGCGGACTGCGCCAATGACTGGATCCACTTGATTATCAATTACATAGACTAGGCCAGGATATTGTGTGGTTTCGATATTGCCGATGGTCACGCTGACTGGAAGGGGCGCATCGTCCTTGCGTGACTTCAGCAGCAATGGAATGTCGCGCTCAGGAATAATGAACGCGACGTTAATCGGATCCAGTTGCGTAATGGTGACCATTGCACCCGTTGTCGAGGTTGCAGTCGAGCTTGTTGATGAGACCACCACATTGCTTGCTTGTACCAAGGAGCCTGGAAAGACATTAATGATGCCGGCACGCCCATCGATTGGGGAGCGCAAGTAATTGAAAGACAGCTGCACCTCGGCAGCACGAGCCGCTGCTTGGGTAGATACGGCATTGGCTTCTGCTGTATCGAGTCCTGCTTTGGATATGAAATTCTTGGCAACCAATTCTTTGGCGCGTACCAGTTGACGTTTTGCGTCGTTGGCTAGAGCTTGGGCACGATCAAAGTTGGCTTTATCGGTCCGATCGTCGAGGGTAAAAAGCAAATCCCCCTTTTTAACAATTTGACCTTCCGAAATATTGACCTTAGATACGATGTTTGTAATTTGTGGGCGGATGTCAACAATGCTTGCGGCTGCAATAGTACCGGTTGCCTCGATCACGAACGGAACATCTTTGCGTTCCACAATCACGCTACTGACCGTTTGTGGACCACCTCTTTTACTGGCAGGAGGGTTGAAGTGATCATAGGCCTTGTTAGCCGCAAATAGGATCAGCGCCAGCGCAAGGATCCACCATTTGCGGCGCAAGGCAAACGTCCATAGGCCGGCAAATTCAATTTTCGACCAAAGCAGTGCGGTTTTCGACAGCAGGTCGTTGCTGACCTTTTGAACGGCTTGCAATAAAGAAGAGACAACTTTGCTTAACCAGGGTGTTTTTGGAGCGTTTTCAGCCAATTGATCTCAGTTTTTCTTAGGTGTTTAGTAATGATGCAGTTGGGTGCTTTTGGATGCCTCATTCTCTCATAAGCCCTTGTATTCAACCGAAAGCAAGATAGTCTTAAAAAAGCGAAAACAGCCCGCGTACAACACCTTAAACGCTTTTTTTCGCGAGTAGCTCCTCAACCCCACGGTTGGCTAAGGCATCGGCGAGCTCATTGCCGGGGTGGCCATTGTGGCCGCGCACCCAATGCCAGGATATCTGGTGATCGGGTAGGAGGGCATCAAGCTCTTGCCAGAGGTCGGCGTTTTTAACGGGCTCACGACTAGAGGTTCGCCATTGGCGCTTCTTCCAACCTTCTAGCCATTCGGTAACCCCTTTTTGAACATACTGGGAGTCGGTATACAGCGCAACGCTGGAACGTTGCTTGAGGGCGCGTAGCGCATGAATCACTGCGCTCATCTCCATGCGGTTATTGGTGGTTAGTTCAGCGCCGCCATGCATATGCCGTTCATGTTCGCCAGAGCGCAATACTGCACCCCAACCTCCAGGACCTGGGTTGCCTTTGCAGGCTCCATCGGTATAAATGGTGATGTGGGGCAGGGTAGGATCAGGCTGGCTCATGGCGGTCATGTTGGTTATGGGGAGCAGTGGGCTGTATTTTGCTCTCCACCACGGGATTGAGTTGCCGTAGGGGCGTTGGCCGTTTTTGTGCCACACGACCAACCAGGCGCATGCCAGGGTGACGTTTGACGGCGGAGACCATAAATACGGCGCCAAAAATAGGCCACCACCGATTACCCATGGGTTCAAGGTAATTCATGCGCTGAATCGCTGACTCCCCTTGCAAGGGGAGTTTGTAGCAGGCAAAGTGGCCACGATCCAAGGAGAAATTTAGTAACTTTAACCAGTCTCGTATGCGCAGCAAATTAATAAACTGACCATCTCGAGGTAAAAATGGCTTACCAATTAAGCGGCCAAGGTATTGCCGCGCACCCCACAGGCTCGCAGGATTGAATCCAGACAAAATAAGCCTGCCCTCGGGCACTAGGACGCGATCGGCCTCACGCAGAATGTGATGGGGGTCATCCGCAAACTCCAGTACATGCGGCAATACCAGTAGATCCACGCTCTCTGCCGCAAAGGGTAGCTCGTCGGGCAAGCCTTCAATGACGTGCCAAGTCGGTGTTGCCGGCATAGTGGATTGCGCACCTAAGGATTGATCAGCATGCGTTAACAAGGCACGCATTGGCATCCGGTTTTCGCGCAAAGAATGAAGTTGCGGCAAGCCGATTTGAACCGCATTAAATCCAAATACATCCACGACCGTTTTATCAAACCACACCTGTTCTTGACGCAAAACATATTGACCCGGTGGTGAGGCAAGCCACGCGTCCCAGGAGCCATCTGCGGACAAAATAGGGCTTTCTGGCGAGGCTTGGGTTGGTATCATGTGCCTATGGTAACGAAATCTACATTGCAAGTCTGGCCCATTCCGGCATTTGACGACAACTACATCTGGTGCATTCACGATGGCGAGTCTGCTTTAGTGGTTGACCCAGGTGATGCGGGCCCGGTATTGGACTACCTAGAAAGCCAGTCGCTGACCCTCACCGGCATTCTGATTACCCACCACCACGCAGACCATACGGGCGGTATTCAGGATTTGTTGGCTTACGTCGCCACGGATTCTCTTCCAGTGTATGGTCCAGCAGCAGAAGCCATTCCGGGGCGAACCCAGGCCTTAATGGAGGGCGACCGGGTGGAATGCGCCGCACCAGCGATTGCATTCACGGTCCTAGAGGTTCCCGGCCATACTTTGGGGCACATTGCCTACTTTGCCGCTGGTAATACCCCCACGCTTTTTTGTGGGGACACCTTATTTGCATCGGGCTGCGGCCGCTTGTTTGAGGGAACGCCCACCCAGATGTCCCAGTCGTTGGCGAAATTTGCTGCTTTACCACCCGAGACCGCGGTCTACTGTACCCACGAGTACACGCTCTCGAATATCCGCTTTGCCTTGGCGGTAGAGCCGAATAATGCCGATCTCATCACCTGGTCGAATACGGCACAGGCCTTGCGCCAAGCAAATAAACCCACCGTGCCAACTACCATTGGCCATGAGTTACGGGTTAATCCCTTTATGCGCTCCAATCAAACAGACGTGATTGCATCGGCATTACGCGTATCTGGCGCTACTGCATTGCCGAGCCCAGCGCATGTACTTGCAGCAATTCGGGCTTGGAAGGATCGGTTCTGATGTTTCTGCGCCAATGCGACTTCGGGCGCTGGTATTTGCATTGGAGATCGCTTCTGGCTGTCGCGATGGTAGCGGCCTTATCGGGTTGCGC
Organism: Polynucleobacter meluiroseus; assembly: GCA_945947155.1. Classification (GTDB taxonomy): domain Bacteria; phylum Pseudomonadota; class Gammaproteobacteria; order Burkholderiales; family Burkholderiaceae; genus Polynucleobacter; species Polynucleobacter meluiroseus_G. Next base: position 7,657 of record CAMEXM010000068.1, read on the forward strand.
CAGTACGGGCAACGATTGGTCTTCGGATGCAAGTAGCAGCGCTAGTAACCCACGCGCAGCCAAAGCACCCCGAGTTGACCTCAGTAAGCAATCTATTGGTAGCCTAACTGCCCCATCGAATAATTTATGGCTTCGCATACAAGATGGTTTTGCGTTGCCCGAGCTCAATAGCCCACTGGTGATTACAGAGACGCGGCGATTAGCCTCTAAACCCGAATACGTTCAACGCTCGATGGCGCGCTCATCGCGCTACTTGTTCTACATTGTTGAAGAAGTGAATTTACGCGGTATGCCTACTGAAATTGCGTTGTTGCCATTTGTCGAGAGCGCCTTCAATCCGGTAGCCAAATCGACTGCAAAAGCGATGGGCATTTGGCAGTTTATGCCAGCGACTGGAAAAGATTTCAAGTTAACGCAAAACGTGTTTCGTGATGAGCGTCGCGATGTATTGCAGTCAACCCATGCTGCGCTGGATTACCTGCAACGCTTGCATCGGCAGTTCGGTGATTGGCAACTCGCTCTAGCCGCATACAACTGGGGAGAGGGTAATGTATCCAAAGCAATCAAGCGCAATCAGGCCGCTAGACTGCCAACCGATTACCTGAGTTTGAAGATGCCCAAAGAGACCCGTGATTACGTTCCTAAACTCATGGCGTATAAAGCCATCGTTTTGGATCCGAAGGCGTACGGCATTGTTTTGCCGGAGCTCGAAAATCACCCGTACTTTGTAGCGATTGACGTTACCCGCGACATTGACGTGGAGGTGGTGACAAGCTTATCTGGTCTTACGCCGGAAGAATTTCGTAATCTCAATCCGTCGTTTAATAAGCCGGTTATCTTAAGTGCTGCCAATCAGCAAATCCTCTTGCCATTTGGTCACGCAGAGGTATTTCAAGAGAACCTCAAAAACTTTGCGGGACCACTATCTACTTGGACCGCCATCCGGGTTCCGGCCACAGAGTCTGCGGACCAGCTTGCAAAGCGCCTAGGAGTTAGCTTGGCAGTGTTGCGAGAGGTCAATGCAATACCTGCTG
>CAMEXM010000069.1 GCA_945947155.1 Polynucleobacter meluiroseus
GATGGGCATTGCGGCAATCGGACCTCGATCACTGGGGCGAGATGGATGACCTTGCTGCTCAAATTTGGATTGAACGAAATGATGGCCCATTTAAGGTATTGCTTGATCAATACAAGTACCCAAATCGGCACCCCAAGCTAAATCAAGACGACGTGTTTGATGCTGCAATAGCGCTGATGCTAAAGCCATTGGATGAGGCTCTGAAGTCCAATCACTATGTCTTAGGAAATAAGCAGCACTGGATTGATGTTGCCATCTTTCCATTTATTCGGCAGTTTTCAATGGTCAATCCTCTGCAGTTTAAGCAATTGCCGCTCCCAGCTCTAAAAAAATGGCTAGCTCAACATCTCCAATCAGAGCTATTCAATGCCGTCATGTCTAAACATCCAGCTTGGATTGAGTGACCAAAGAATTGCCAGCGCAACGCATGGCAATGCAGGGTAAGGCAGTTTTAGGCTATGGCTCTGCTTTTATCGGCCTATACAGATTGAATTGTTTTTAGTTGAATCGCAAAAGGTCCAGCCTGATTATTTGATATCAAAATACCAAACTCAACCACATCAGCAAAGGATAGGGTGGGTGCATTAATGGCTTGCCCGCGGAAGGTGGGTTTAAATTGATTTAAATTAAATTGATGCGTTTGCCAAATCGGTTCAGCAATAAAATTAGCTGCATAGTTCACCCGTGGCGCTAACGCAGTTCGCAAGACCAGCTTATATTGCTTGCCATCCCCTTTAGCGACTAGTTCAAGTAGTTGAGTTCCTTTAGGAAACTGAACCATTGAACGCATGGAGGCAAAGCCGCCGTTATTTTCAAGCGAGACCTGACCCTCAAAAAACATTCCTTGTGCATCTTGGCGAAGAGCGGATTGCGACACCCCGCCCATCACGCCATCATTCACAATCCAGCAATCGCCCATCGTTTTAGGGTTAGTGAAATCCATGCGGCTTCCTTGTGCGTGTGATGGTTTTGCCCCATATAAAAAGAAAACACCAAAGGCGCAAAGAAAGTGTCGTCTTGGGTTCAATGGGTTTAGTAATGCGTTGGCGTTTCTATAACAAAGCGCCGCGCGCCGCAATGGGCCAAATGGCCTCAACCGTATTCCCCCGAATGCAAATGATATCGTCATACAAATTGACGGTGGGATCGCAATGACCGGGTATCAGCATGATGGCATCGCCAAGCTTGAGTGGTGAGTCTGGGGTAAGTTCCAATACACCATGTTCATCCGAGGCTTTGAGGTAATTTGCATCGGTACGTTGCCAGACTCGGGGCATTCCAGAATCGACACTCGATGCTTTCAGGCCCGCATCGACCACTGCGCGACCCTGGCTTGGGTGACTGAGTATGGCTGTTTTGATAAACAAGGCGTGCTCAAACGCTAAGTCATGGGCATCGCGCTGGTTTTTGGCATAGTCACGGTCCATCAAAATATAAGAGCCAGCTTGCACCTCATTAAAAATCGAAGAGCTTCCTTCCAGCATGACCGAGCCAGTACCAGCGCCCGTAATCCGTTCTACCTTAATGCCCGTCTTTTCAACCGCCGCTTTCGCTTCGGCTGCTTTTGCGCACACGGCAGCAATTGCGCTTTGCCGCTCATTCGGAAGGCGATAGTGCTGCGCGCTACCGTGATAGCACTGCAAGCCCATAAAATGTAAGTAGGGCGCTTGATCAATTTGACGGGCTAGTGTCACTACCTGTTCAATCGACGTGGCGCCACAGCGACCCATGCCTACGTCCACTTCAATATAGACATCGATCTTGATTTTGCGAGTAGCGCTGGCTTGTGCGAAGGCAGTAACTTGATCCGCGTGATCAACCAAAATACCAATGCGTGCGCGCTCAGCTAAATCAAGTGCATGCGCTATTTTCTTTTCTCCGACCACTTGGTTGGTGATCAGAATATCCTGTACGCCTGCGGCGACAAAAACGGCTGCTTCACTGACTTTTTGACAGCAGATGCCGACGGCGCCTGCTGCAATTTGGCGCAATGCAATCTCAGGGCACTTGTGGCTTTTGGCATGGGGGCGTAGGCGAACACCGCTACCCGATAGAGCATCTTGCAAGAGTCCCAGATTACGCTCAAAGGCATCCATATCTAGAATCAAAGCGGGTGTATCGATCTGATCAATATGATCGCCGGCGCGGGCTGCTTTCCAAGGTGCCATGGTGAAATCCGCTCTTAAAAGCTAGATTCTAGGGTATTTCTCATTTAATCTGGGTTCTGAGTGTCTTTGCGCTGAAGACGTCATCAAATTGACACGAATGCACCTGATCATTAAATGCTTATTAAAGGACGCGGTATGAACGAATTCAATGATCCGGTAGTCAATCCACTTTACGATTCCTGCGCTCACCTCGCATCCCTTCCTGGCCGCCGCCATTTTTTAAAGTCTAGCGCTGCTTTGTTGGCCGTACTCAGTCCGATTTATGGTTCGGCACAAGGCTTGCCTAAGACAGTCTGGGGAAAGTCCCCCAGATTTACGTTTGAATCGGTAGGCCTTGATCGTTCGAGTGATGGTATTGCCGTACCGAAAGGCTACCGTTGGTCTGTAGTGGCGGCATGGGGTGATCCCATCAACGGCAAGTTTCCGGTGATTTCCTATGACGTCATTAATACCCCACAGCAACAGGCCAAGCAATTTGGTATGCACCACGATGGCTGTGCTTTTTTCCCCGATGCTGATTTTGCAGATCGTGGCTTGTGGGTGGTCAATCACGAGTATACCGACGATGGTTTATTGCACCCCGATGGCATGAAAACCTGGTCAGCTGAAAAGGTAGAAAAGAGTCAGGCTGCGCATGGCGTTACCGTTGCGCAGATTCAGAAACAAGCCAATGGCCAGTGGCAAGTGATATCTAGCCCACTCGCAAGGCGTATTACGGCCTATACCCCCTGTGCGATTTCGGGGCCCGCCGCAGGTAACCCACGTATGCAAACCGCATTTGATCCGCAGGGCAAGCTGGTATTGGGCACTTTAAATAATTGCGCGAATGGCGTTACGCCTTGGGGTACGTATTTAACCTGCGAAGAAAATATCAATGGTTACTTTGTAAAAACAGGTGTACCCACCAAGGAAGAGCAACGCATTGGTATTAATGCCAAAGGCTTTGGTTACCGCTGGCACGAGTTTGATGCCCGTTTTAATGCTGACCTGCACCCCAATGAGGCCAATCGCTTTGGTTGGGTAGTCGAGATTGATCCGCGCAATCCAGATAAAGCGCCAGTGAAACGAACTGCTTTGGGTCGCTTTAAACACGAGGGCGCAGCGGTCACACTGGCTAAAAATGGCCGGGTAGTGATTTACATGGGCGATGATCAACGTGGTGAATACGTTTATCGCTATGTTAGCAAGAATGCCTATCAAGCGAATCGGCCCGAACTGAATCAATCCTTATTGGATGAAGGTACTTTATATGTAGGGCAGTTTGCAGAGGGTGGCAAGGGCCGTTGGATTCCATTGGTTCATGGGCAGGCGGGTTTGACCGCAGCCAACGGCTTTCCGGATCAAGCCTATATTCTGATCGAGGCGCGCCTCGCAGCAGATCACGTTGGAGCAACCCCATTAGACCGCCCAGAATGGGTTGCTGTGCATCCTACCGCAGGCGATGTGTATTTAACCCTTACCAACAATAATCAGCGCGGTAAAGAGTTCCCGCTCAATGCTGCTAATCCACGGGCCAACAATGCCATGGGCCACATTATTCGCTGGAAACCGAATCAGCTCGATGCAGCGAGTGATCAGTTTGAATGGGAAATCTTTGTTTTGGCTGGAGATCCGGAAGTGTCAGATCCGAATCAAAAAGGCAATATTCGGGGCGATGTATTTGGTTCGCCCGACGGCTTATGGTTTGATCCACGTGGCATGCTGTGGATGCAGACTGACATTGCATCGAGCGCACTTGGCAAGGGTCCTTATGCCCGCATTACCAACAACATGATGTTTGCAGCAGACCCGAGCAGTGGCGAATTTAGGCGTTTCTTAATTGGCCCCAACGGATGCGAGGTCACGGGGATGGATTTCACGCCAGACTATAAAACGGTATTTATTAATATTCAGCACCCAGGCGAGAGTCCAAGCGAGCGTAGCAATCCAGACAAGCCAAAAGCAAATAGCGATTGGCCAGATCGAAACTTATTCTCCAGACCCCGTTCGGCAACGATTGCCGTTTGGCGTGAGGACGGTAAACCGGTCGGTACTTAATTAGGGCTTAGGCGGTAGTAATAAAGGCCTAAATGAAAATGGGCTGTGTTTACTACCGTCGATGATAATTTCCACCGCCTCCACTTGCTCGTCGCCCATCACCTGCACTCGGTACACTTGATGCAATGGGCGCCTACTATTCGTATTCGTTCCCATAAAAGGCTGATCGATGATCAGGCGATGGCTATCCCCATGAATAATCAAGGCAGGCTTAGCCCATTCGGCTAACTTTTTATTTATCAAGAGAATGCTGTCGCGCAGGCCGCTTTGATCCGAAGTGGCTGATTTCGTGTTGTAGAACAGGTCAGCCTGAAACGCCAACACCACATGGTCTATTGCCACTTGCTTCGCTACCGAAAAGACGGTTTCAAGCCAAGCTAAGTTGGCGCGGTTACGGGGTACGTACTCTGCTTGCTGAGCAAAGTTATTGTTTGAGCCGACGATGTGCACGGTTGCGAAGAGCGTTTTCCCGGAGATCCAATAGGCGTTTTCCACAAACTCAGAAAATTGCGGATCGAGATCGGCCTGCCGAATCAGGGCAATAGGATTTTGACCGTGGCTTTTCGCTTCTTGGAAATGCAAGGCGCGAATAAATTGCAGGCGCTCAACGGGATCATAGGCGCCGGCATTCAGGCGATGGCAGTCGGTCCACTCGTTGTCACCCGGGGTATAAATTAGAGGGCGATCAAAGCGCTTGAATGAATCGTGAATTTTGCGCAAGTAGGCATCGCTGCAGGGTGAGCCGCCACTTTTGGTGTCGCCAACAAAAATACTAAATTGCGGGCGTTGCCGGTTGATTTCTTGAATTAAGGCATAGTAAGTCTCCTCATCTTGGGTACGATAAGGTAAATCACCTAAGGCAATGAAACGGAGTGGCTCCGCCTTTGCAATGCCTCCCAGCAGCATTAGGCTTAGAAAGCAGGCAATGCGAATGCATTGAAGGGTGGCGCTATTCATATAAGTGACATATTCCCTAGTTACAGTAATACGATGAATTCATTGCAGTTTCTGACATGTCCACACTGCCATTCAATTGAAACGCTAGCCAGTCCAATTGAGGCTACGACGCAATTTCACCGGTGTGTGCATTGCAAAAAGCCCTATAAAGCCAGTAAAAATGACTGTTGCATATTGTGCAGTTTTGGAAATAAGTCATGCAATCAGATTGAGCAAAACTTGGCCTTGTAATGCTGTTTCGGCTTAATGTGTTTTTAACAGAATTGTGTGTCAAAACAATGTCACATCAAAAGATTAGATTTAGTACATCATTTAGGGGAACTTTAATTGGCTATCAATCAGGAAGAATTGGCAGAGTGGTACAAGCGGGCGCAAGAAGAAATTCTGGATGACCTAGATGAAGAGCTTGAGTTGGAAATGGATGATCTGCGCCTAAGCGATGACAGTGATTCACCTAATGCCCTAAATCGCCAACTTTACTTCCGCGAGTTATTTCGCCTCCAAAAAGAACTCATCAAGTTGCAAGACTGGGTAGTGCATAAGAAACTGAAAGTAGTAGTGCTATTCGAAGGACGTGATTCAGCAGGCAAGGGCGGCGCGATTAAACGCATCACCCAGCGCCTGAACCCGCGCGTATGCCGGGTCGTTGCCTTAACAGCCCCATCCGAGCGTGAAAAAACCCAGTGGTACTTTCAGCGCTACATTGCGAACTTACCAGCCGCAGGTGAAATCGTCTTATTCGATCGCAGCTGGTACAACCGGGCTGGCGTTGAAAAGGTCATGGGCTTTTGTACCGATGCCGAATACCACGAGTTTCTCAATACAGTCCCTGAATTTGAAAAAATGATTATTCGGTCCGGCATTATTTTACTTAAGTACTGGTTCTCGATTTCCGATGAAGAGCAGTACAACCGATTTACCCAGCGTATTCACGATCCCTTAAAGCAGTGGAAACTGAGTCCCATGGATTTAGAGTCACGCCGGCGCTGGGAAGATTACACCAAAGCAAAAGAGATGATGTTGGAGAAGACCCACATTCCAGAGGCGCCTTGGTGGGTGGTAGCAGCAAACGATAAAAAACGTGCGCGTCTGAATTGCATTCAGCATTTACTATCGCAAATTCCGCATGAGGAGATAGATCACGCTGCTGTTGTTCTGCCGGAGCGGGTACATAATCCAGACTACAACAGAGGCCCCGTTCCTAAGGAAATGTACGTCCCCGACGTCTACTAAGGTTATCGTTTTACTGCGGGCAGCATGCTTTGCCGCCCCTCATACAAAGAAGCCCATTGTTTGGTATAAATCGTGCTTGCCATACGCTAGCAGGATTTACTATTCATGTCCCAAACTAACTCGGTCTTTGCCTTTGTTGATATTGAGACCACCGGCTCCCGGGCAGAGCTCGACCGCATAACCGAGATTGGTATTCTCACGCTCGACTCTGATGGCGCATCGGAATGGTCGCGCTTGATCAACCCGGAAACCCATATACCCAAGAATATTCAAACGCTGACTGGCATTACTCCTGAGATGGTGGTGACGCAACCCCCGTTTGCAGAGATCGCGCATGCCTTGTATATGGAGCTTAAAGACAAGATATTCATTGCCCACAATGCCCGCTTTGATTACAGCTTTATTAAAGCCGAGTTTAAAAAAGTGGGGATTGAGTTTTCACCCAAAGTGCTTTGCACAGTAAAACTATCGCGGCGTTTATTTCCTAATCAAGCCCGCCATAATTTGGATACTTTGATTCAGGTGCATGGTTTGCAATTTGCCAATCGGCATCGCGCATTGGATGATGCCAAACTGCTCTACGACTTTTGGCAAGAGTGCATTCGCTTGTTTGGGCCAGAGCGATTGCAGACCGAAGTGGATTATTTACTGGGCAGCTCGAGTTTGCCAGTACACATAGACAAGGCGCTGGTAGAGGAGATTCCGAGTCGCCCCGGCGTTTATATGTTCTACGCAGAAAATCGACAACCTCTGTACATCGGCAAGAGCATTGATTTGCGCGCGCGCGTGAAAGGGCACTTTCATGCAGCGCTGACAAACCGTAAAGAAATGAAAATCGCCATGCAGGTCCGTGATATTGATTGGATCGAAACGGCCGGAGAATTTGGTGCTTTGATTTTGGAATCACGCCTCATTAAAGAAAAGCTACCGACCTTTAATATTAAGCTGCGCCGCTCCAAAGACCTATGTGCATGGCAGCTTATCGATTCCGCTGATCATCTTCAAGTGCAGCTCGTGAATCACCAGGATTTAGAGCCTGGAAAACAAGATAACTTGTATGGCCTTTTTTATAACAAGCGGGACGCGCTGGCGAGCCTGCAGTCGATTGCCAAAAAGAATCAACTGTGCGAGGCCCTCTTGGGTTTGGAAAAGCGGCAAGGGAAGGGCCCTTGTTTTGGCTTTCATGTGAAGCAATGCAATGGCGCTTGCATCGGCGCCGAGTCGGCGGTCATTCATAATCTGCGCGTCAAAACGGCGCTCCTCAAATTGAAAGTGGATTCCTGGCCATACCAAGGCGCGATCGCAATCCAAGAAGGCGCTGATTTGCATCTGTTTGACCATTGGTGCTATCTAGGCACCGCCGCCAATTTGGCTGAAGTGGAGGAGTTGCTGAGCGATGGCCTACCGGAGTTTGATTTAGATATTTATAAGATCATCCGAAAAACCCTTAAAAAAACCAAGGAATTGGGCTTGCGTGTTACTACCCTGCAATCCCGGCAGCAACAGCATGAGGCTGCTGAATTTCCCTAAAAAGCAGCTTTTCCGAGGTCCTAGGGTAAGTACTGTTTCCGCTTTATTAAAAAATTGCGACTATGAATGTCCATTCTTAGAGGAGCATTCATGAACCACTCGATTAAACGCACCGCGCTGTCCACGGCCATTGCCTTTGGCGTTGCCGGCTTTGCTGCTAGCCCCGCTTTGGCGTGGGAACCCACAAAACCCGTTGAATTTGTGATTCCGGCTGGTCCT
>CAMEXM010000070.1 GCA_945947155.1 Polynucleobacter meluiroseus
CTATAAATTGCAGCCGGCCGACACCATGAAGGCAGTGCAAGCTCTACGTAAACGGGCTCAGCAGGCGGGCACTTTAAAAACCAATGCGCAGATGACCATAGTCAATGATCCCAATTCCAATATTTTGATTATGCCGGCGAGCACCCAGGTGGTATATGTTCCAGCCTATAACCCCAATGACGTGTATGGACCGTGGCCTTACGCTGATTACCCGCCATACCCCGCTTACAACCCCGCATGGGGGATGATGTCCTTTGGAGTGGGCATGGCAATTGGTGCTGATTTTTGGTCTACCCCCAGCTGGAGCAATGGCACGATTAATGTGAATAACAATAGCGATTCCATTCGGCCTAACCGCGGAATCATAGGCCCCAGTAGCATTCAGAATCAACAGCGCTTAGCCAATGACTGGAAGAACAATGCAACAGCCCAGCAAAAGCAAGACGCACGGCAGTTAGGTCAACGTGCAAATAGTGACTTTCAGAAAAATGCCACAGCCCAAGAACGCCAGCAAGCAAGCCAGTTAAATCAATCAGCGCGGGCCGATGCGGCGCAAGATAGAGCCAATCCGAATGTCGATCGGGAAAGCCTGCAAGAGAATGCCCTGCGTAGCCAAGCCCGCTCGGATGCCAATCAGGATCACTTTGGTGGCGACCGTGGCTTTGGCGGTGGTCGTGGCGGCTTTGGTGGCGGCCACTTCGGCGGCTTTCGGCGCTAATCTATACAGAAAAACCATCTCAATATGAATACCCTCCATTTTTCTCAGTACCTGCGGCGCGTCGCATTGTTCTTTGTGGCTAGTAGTGCAATTGCCACCGGCGCATTAGCGCAAACCCCTCTACCGAATAGTGATGCGTCTACGGCTGCATTTGTAGCGCTCTGCCAAAACCGCGCCGACATGGAAGCGCAAAATTTTTGTTTTGGTTTTGGTGAGGGCGTCTACCAATCGTTCGTGATGCAACGCAGCCCGAATGCCAAGCCAATCATTTGCGTGCCCAAAGGCATGTCACGTGACGCTGTACTCTCTGATTTTTTAGTGTGGACGCAAGCCCGTCCGCAATATAACGGCGACTATGCTGGTAAAACCATCATTCGTTTTTAAGTAGCCGCTACCCATGCGCTAAAACGCAGTAAAGTAGACTCGCTTAAATCGAGACCACTTTATTGGGATTGAGGATGTTGTCTGGATCGAGCGCGCGCTTAATGGCTTTCATCATGTCGTGTGCTACGGCGCCGCGGTGCGCGCGTAAATCATCTAGCTTGAGTTGACCGACTCCGTGTTCAGCGGAGATCGAGCCGCCGCATAGTTCAACCTGTGCATAGACCAGTTCATGAATGGCGGTTTCTTCGGCTTGATTAAATGCGTGCGGATCGATGCCCTTGGGCGGCGCAATGTTGTAATGCAAATTACCATCCCCGAGATGACCGAAGTTAATAATGCGAATGCCGGGATACGCAGTGCGCATTAACGCATCGGTACTTTGCATAAATTGATCTAAGCTCGATAAGGGTAGGGTGATGTCGTGTTTTAAGTTCGCTCCTTCTTGGGCCTGAGCGAGGGTGATGTGTTCCCGCATCTGCCAAAAGGCTTGTGCTTGCGATAGATTGCTCGCAATGATGGCATCGGATACTAAACCTTCGTCTAGCGCTGTCTCTAGTATTTGCTCCAGCAAGAGTCGGACATGCTCCTCGCTCTCATGATCAGATAACTCAATCAGGATAGTGTAAGGAGGATTATTGCTCAGTGGATTGGCCATCTGCGGAAAATGGCTGGCGCATAAATCCAAAGACTCCTGCGTCATCATCTCAAATCCGGTGAGCAGCGACGCTGCTCGCTGTTGAAATAATCCCAAGAGGGCAATGGCCGATGGAATATCGCTGGTGGCAACCAGGGTGGTCCACTGCGATAGGGGAAGGGGGTATAGCTTTAATACTGCTGCGGTAATAATTCCGAGCGTTCCTTCTGATCCAATGAAGAGATCGCGCAAGTCATAGCCGGTATTGTCCTTGCGCAGTCCTTTGAGACCATGCCAGATTTCCCCTTGCGCAGTGACGACTTCCAAGCCCAAACACAGGTCTCTGGCATTGCCATAACGCAAGACGTTAGTGCCGCCGGCATTGGTTGCCAAATTACCGCCGATCATACAGCTGCCTTCTGCCCCTAAACTTAATGGAAAGAGCTGACCTGCCTCAGCCGCTACCTCTTGAATCGATTGCAAAATGCAACCGGCTTCAACCGTCATGGTTTGATTGGCAAGGTCGGTGCTGCGGATGCGGTTCATGCGTTTTAAGCTGAGCACGATTTCATGGCCGCTTGGTAAGGGAGTGGCGCCACCGCAAAAGCCGGTGTTACCCCCTTGCGTTACGATCGGCACCTTGGCAGTAATGCAGCATTTGACAACAGCAGCAACTTCTTCGCTGGAAGATGGCATCACTACGGCAATTGCATTGCCGGTAAAACGCTTGCGCCAATCCGTTAAAAAAGGCGCTTTATCGCCTGCACTGACCAGGACGTAGTTGGCCCCCACAATCGATTGCAATTCAGCGACAAAGGATTCGGTGTGCATGGTTTAATTCATTACGGTTTGGGTTGCTGATCGGACTGCTGCTCGGATTGCAATTCCCTTTCTTTTTTCTGCCGTTTGTATTCTTGTTTGAGTGGCTTCAAATACATTAGCACGGCAATAAAACCAATCAGACTCAGCAGCGTTTCTAACACGGCCATCCAAAAATTGGCACCGGTTTCAAATAAGCGCACTAAGCCTTCGGTCATGTAGATTAGGATTAGCATCGAGGCCCATTGCATGGTGTAGTTCTTTGCTTTCCAAATGCCTGGTATAGCAAATAGCAAAGGCAAACCTTTGAGTGCCATCCACGAGCCGCCTGGTCTCAGTGGGGCAATAAACCATTCCCATGCCACGCAAAGAAGAAAGAGGGCAGTGAACGCAGCTGCTGCGATTAAGACGTATTTATCTTTCGCCTGAATTAACTGCAGCAAGGAAGGGGCGTTGTTTGGCATTTAGTGCGCTGACTTGAGTTGCAAAGCAATCTGCGCTAAGCGTTTACCTTGCGCAATCGCTAAGCGCTTTTCTTCTGGGCTAATGGGTGCGCGGCCATCGGCATGCGCTAAGTGCGTTACACCGTAAGGACTGCCGCCAGTCGACGTGGTCATCAGATCGGGTTCGCTGTACGGCAAGCCGACGAGTAACATGCCGTGGTGGAGTAGCGGAATCATCATGCTTAGTAAAGTCGTTTCTTGACCGCCATGCACGCTGCCAGTACTGGTAAAAACACAGGCGGGTTTACCGCTCAGTGCGCCGCTGAGCCACTGTGCGCTGCTGCCATCCCAAAAGTATTTCATGGGGGCGGCCATATTGCCAAAGCGGGTGGGAGAGCCTAGCGCCAAACCAATGCATTCTTCTAAGTCGCTATATTCAGCGTAGGGCGCTCCATCTGTGGGTACTGCAGGCTCGGTTGCTTCGCAGACGCTCGAGACAGCGGGTACACAGCGCAGCCGAGCACTTGCGCCAGGAACGGATTCAATGCCTTCCGCAATCAGCCGAGCTAAATCCCGGGTGGCGCCATAGCGGGAGTAAAACAGCACCAATATATCAGCGGTATTCATAAACTAAAGCCCATTCTTCTTCTTAAATTTCGTTCAATCCTGGCCGCATGCCTTTGTAATCTCTTATGATACGGCGATGCAGCTCATTCGTAATCCCCAATTATGGCTTGCTTTGGCCCGCGAGTTAGGTCAGCGCAATCGCCACCTGCTGCTAAATCAAGTGGCGGGCAGCCTGGCTTTTACGACGACCTTGGCCTTGGTGCCGATGTTTACGGTCGGATCGATCCTGATTGGCTATGTGCCGCAGGTGATTGAGATGAAATACGCCCTGCAAGAATGGATATTAAATACCTATTTGCCTGGTGGCATAAACCAGCCTATTTTGCGCTACATCGATCAATTTTCTGAAAAAGCCAAGGGCTTAACTTTGTTCGGTTTGGCGGGCTTATTTGTGACAACCGTGCTCACGATGGCGGTGATTGAGAAGGCCTTTAATCACATCTGGCAGATTAAAGCGAAGAGGCCATTTTTTAAACGGTCGGCCATCTATTTTTCAGCAACGGTTTTGGGCCCCTTGGTACTGGGTATAGGGATCTACCTCAGCGGGTGGTTATTAAGCGAAACCCAAGGCTTAACCGAAGCAGTCTCGATGGGTTTTGAGGTGTTTGCCTTGCTTATTCCGCTCTTGCTCACCATCAGTTTGTTTACTTTGGTCTACAAAGTGTTGCCATTTACCTTCGTTGCATGGCGTGATGCCGTCTTAGGTGCTTTGTTGGCTGCGATTGTCTTTGAGCTAATGAAATACGGTTTCGGCTTTTTTGTGACGACAGTGCCGTTTTATAAAACCGTCTATGGCACCTTTGCTATCGTGCCCTTGGCGCTCATTTGGATTTACGTGACCTGGTGGGTGACCTTGGCTGGTGCATTGCTCGTAGCCAACATGCCCCTGATTCGTTCTGGCTTATTGCAGATTCAGCGCTAGAAGTAAGGGTGATTTCGGCTTGCAAGCGCTGGGGCTTAGGGCTATATTGGACTCAGTTTGATGGCTTTATTTGGCCGCATCGATTAAGGAGCATTCATGAAAGTCAGTGATATTTTGCAGTCAAAGGGCAGCGTGCTTTACACCGTAGCACCGGATACTCCTTTGCAAAGCGCCATCTTGGTGATGAGCGAGCACGACATTGGCTCCTTGGTGGTCATGGACCATGAGAAGCTCATTGGGATATTGACTTTCCGTGAGGTGATTAAAACCTTGGCATCGCATCGCGGTACCGTTGATGGGCTTGCCGTCCGTTCAGTAATGAGTGCAAATCCCTTAACCTGCTCGATGGATACCGAGCTCGATGAGGTCCGCCGCATTATGCTCAGCCAGCATGCACGCTATTTGCCGGTAGTCAACCAGCAGGTCTTGATGGGGGTGATTTCCTTTTATGACGTGGCGAGGGCCGTGGTCGAGGCCCAGGACTTTGAAAACACCATGCTCAAGGCCTACATTCGGGATTGGCCTAGCGATGAAACAGAAAAAACCGCAAACTAAGCCCCCAATGCCAGCAATGCCATAATGGAGCTATGTCTGGAAATACCTTAGGCCTCCTCTTTAGCGTGACTACCTTCGGGGAGTCCCACGGCCCAGCCATTGGTGCGGTGGTTGACGGCTGCCCACCGGGAATGCCGCTTTGTGAAGCCGATTTACAGCACGACTTGGACAGGCGCAAGCCAGGTACATCGCGCCACGTAACCCAGCGCAAAGAAGAAGACCGAGTCGAAATTTTATCGGGCGTATTCGAAGGCAAAACAACCGGAACGCCGATCGCACTGTTGATTCGCAATACGGATCAGCGCAGCCAGGATTACGGAAATATTTTGCAAACCTTCCGACCCGGTCATGCCGACTATGCCTATCATCACAAGTATGGTTTGCGAGATCCCCGTGGGGGCGGCCGCTCTTCTGCCCGTTTAACGGCGCCGGTAGTAGCGGCTGCAGCGATTGCCAAAAAATGGCTGCATGAACAATATGGCACTCGTATTTACGGTTACATGAGCCAATTGGGTGAGCTTGCTGTGCCCTTTGAGGATGTAGAGCACATCGAGCGCAATCCATTCTTTGTGGCCAATAATTCAATGTTGTCGCAGCTCGAAGACTATATGGATAGCCTTCGCAAGGCAGGCGATTCCTGTGGCGCCAAGATTGAAGTGCGCGCAACGCAAGTGCCCATGGGCCTGGGCGAGCCGTTATTTGACAAGCTCGATGCCGATATTGCCCATGCCATGATGGGTATCAATGCGGTGAAGGGCGTTGAGATTGGCGCTGGCTTTGCAGCGGTATCGCAGCGCGGCAGCGAGCATGGCGATGAGTTGCATCCGGATGGTTTTGCGAGCAATCATTCGGGCGGCACATTGGGCGGCATTAGTACGGGTCAAGACTTGCGTGTTGCGATTGCGATCAAGCCAACCTCTAGCATCATGAGCCCGAAAGAATCGGTTGATCTGGATGGCAAGCCGATGACGGTACAAACCAAAGGGCGGCATGATCCCTGCGTTGGTATTCGGGCAACCCCGATTGCCGAGGCCATGCTGGCCTTAGTCTTAATGGACCATGCTTTGCGTCATCGTGCCCAGTGCGCCGACGTTCAGGTAGCTATGACCGCAATTCCAGGCGCCCGTCCTGGTGCGCAGTCTTCCTAAAGCAACAAGACGCATGACACTATCGGTACGCTGGGCCTTCGGGTCCTTTTTCTTTTTGTACTTCGCCTACGTCGGACTCATTTCTCCTTTTGCTAGCCTGTATTTTTTGGATAAAGGATTTAGTGCGATTGAGATTGCGGTGTTGATGTCGATGTTGCAGGTAACGCGTATCTTGGGACCCTTTTCGTGGGGCTGGTTATCGGACTACCTCTCGAATCGGATTGGCATTATTCGGTTTTGTGCAGCACTTGCCAGCCTCGTTTTCTTGTGCATTTTTTACTTAGAAAGTTACATCGCGTTTTTTGTATGGATGTTTATTTTGCACACGATCTTAAGTAGCCTTACTCCGCTGGGGGAGGCCGCTACAGTGCATGCTTTGTTTAAAGACAACTCCTTTGATAAGCGCTATGGGCGATTGCGTTTATGGGGTTCAATTGGTTTTATCTGCATGGTGCTGTTGGCCGGTGAATTTTTTGATCGCCATGGGATTGCCTGGTTTCCGTGGATTGGAACTGCAGTGCTCTTTTTGCTGGCAATCGATACCTGGTGTATGCGTGAGCCTAGGTTGGAACGACGCCCCATGGTGCGCGGGGAGCTGCGCAGCGTTTTAGTGAATCCCGATGTCCGTTGGTTTTTGGTCTCGAGTTTTTTTATGATCTTTGCGCACGCGGCCTTGTATGTTTTTTTCTCTTTGTATCTCGTCAGCCTCGGCTACGATAAATGGGAGATCGGTCTCTTTTGGGCGTTGGGCGTTTTTGCTGAAGTGGTTTTCTTTTACTTTCAGAGTAAGGTGCTCAGTAAACTCGATCCTGAAGTCGTGTTGCAAGCTACTTTTGGTATGGGGGTCGTGCGCTTCATGCTGATTGCTTTGTATCCGACTACTGCAGTATTAGTCCTGGCGCAGGTATTGCATGCCGGCACCTTTGCAGCGCACCACAGTGCCAGCGTCAAACTGATTCAGCGCTGGTTCTCGGGCCCCTTGCAAGCCCGTGGCCAAGCCCTGTTCACCACGGTGTCGTATGGCTTAGGCGGTACGCTTGGCGGTCTTACTGCCGGCTGGGTGTGGGAGGCATTGCAGCCGCGGGATGTGTTTGTGATGTCGGCTTTAGCTTGCGGCCTTGCGGGCCTGGCGATTCAGAAACTGCGTCCTCGCCACACTTAGTGTGGCGAAAGTTCCATATAGGGATATTGCAACTACATGGATGAATAGTTTGGACCGCCACCCCCTTCGGGTGTAATCCAAATGATGTTTTGCGTGGGATCCTTGATGTCACAACTCTTGCAGTGCACGCAGTTTTGCGCATTAATTTGCAATTGCATCTCGCCATTCTTCTCAACGTATTCGTATACGCCAGCAGGGCAATAGCGTTGCTCTGGCCCAGCATAGGTTTTTAAGTTGACCTGTACCGGTACTGAGGCTTCTTTTAGTGTGAGGTGGGCTGGCTGGTCTTCTGCGTGATTGGTATTGGAGATAAAAACCGAAGAGAGGCGATCAAAGGTAATTTTGCCGTCCGGCTTGGGGTAATCAATCGGCTGATGCTGCGAGGCTGGCTCAAGGCATTCGTGATCAGCACGGCGATTATGAATCGTCCATGGCGGATTGCCACCCAATAACTTTTGCTCAAGGCCGACCATTGCCGTGCCGAGGTAGAGTCCTTTGGCCATCCAAGGCTTGAAGTTTCTGGCTTGATTTAGCTCGGTATGCAGCCAACTATTTTCAAACGCACTGGGATAGGCCGATAAGATGTCGTTGGCGCGATTCTCAGCAATTGCATTCACGGCAGCGTCCGCGGCCAACATCCCCGTTTTGATTGCGGCATGGCTGCCTTTGATGCGGGATGCATTGAGGTAACCCGCGTCGCAACCAA
>CAMEXM010000071.1 GCA_945947155.1 Polynucleobacter meluiroseus
TTGATGATGCGTTTACGCAAGGTGCTATCGCTCTGTAACAGGCCATCCAAATCGGCTTTCTCGCTTTGGAGTTCTTTGAGCTCTTGCTCAATCTTAATAGCTTCCAGCCGTGCCAATTGGCGCAAGCGAATTTCTAAAATATCTTCGGCCTGCCGATCACTTAATGCAAAAGCCTTGATCAGATCCGCTTTGGGATCATCGCTATTGCGAATGATTTTGATGACCTTATCAATGTTGAGCAAAATAATCTCGCGGCCTTCCAGAATATGAATGCGGGCATTGACCTTAGCAAGGCGGTGCTCAGTACGGCGCGTTACCGTTGCAACGCGAAACGCAATCCACTCGGAAATAATGTCTTTTAAATTCTTTTGGCGTGGCCGGCCATCATTACCAATCATCACCAGATTGATCGGCGCATTGGATTCAAGTGAGGTGTGTGCCAGCAATAAATTAACGAAGTCATTGACTTCCACATTCTTGCTCTTCGGCTCAAACACTAAACGTACCGCAGCATCCTTGCTGGATTCATCGCGAACGCAGTCGAGTACATTCAAAATGGCTGCTTTGGTGTTGCTTTGATCTGGGCTTAATGATTTTTTACCCAGCTTGATTTTGGGGTTAGTAAGCTCTTCAATCTCCTGCAGTACCCGCTGAGTCGAGGTTGCAGGCGGCAACTCATTCACCACAATTTGCCATTGACCGCGTGCCAACTCTTCTACCGACCAGCGTGCCCGCACTTTTAAACTGCCACGACCACCCTCATAAATCTGTGCAATATCGCTAGCTGACGAGATAATTTGACCGCCACCGGGAAAGTCTGGCCCCGGAAGAATCGCCAGCAAATCAGCACTACTCAGATTGGGCGACTTCATTAATGCGATTGCAGCGGTAGCCACCTCGCGCAAATTATGCGATGGAATTTCAGTAGCCATGCCAACTGCAATGCCGGATGCTCCGTTGAGCAATACAAAGGGCAAACGCGCGGGAAGTAATTTAGGCTCCTGAAACGAGCCGTCGTAGTTTGGCGCAAACGCAACCGTACCCTCATCGATTTCACTGAGCAGTAAGTGAGTCGCAATCTTGGTCAGGCGCGCTTCGGTATAGCGCATCGCTGCAGCACCGTCGCCGTCGCGTGAACCAAAATTACCTTGGCCATCAATTAAGGGGTAACGCAATGAGAAGCTTTGGGCCAACCGAACCAAGGCATCGTAAGCCGATTGATCGCCATGCGGATGGAATTTGCCGAGCACATCACCAACCACCCGAGCGCTTTTCACTGGCTTTGCGTCGGAGCGCAAACCCATTTCACTCATCGAAAACAGAATGCGCCGCTGCACTGGCTTTTGGCCATCCGCTACCTCTGGTAAGGCGCGGCCCTTAACCACGCTGATGGCGTAGTCTAAATAGGCTCTCTCTGCATAGACGGCCAGCGTTAAGCCATCGCTACCATCGTCATCCATGCCGCCAGACGAGGCGCGTGGCGGAGTGGGAGGTAAATTGGAATTTGAGCGAACAGCGTCGATCGTAAACAAATCAGCTTGCTCTTGCTTGTTGGGGGCCGAATTGGGTTTGCGCGTTGCCATTAAATGTCCGCCTCTACTTCATTGCCACGCTCTTCAAGCCAATCCCGCCTTGCGCCCGATTCGGATTTACCCATCAGCATGTCCATGGTTTTAAATGTATCTTGCTCGCTTAATGCACCCAACGTAACTGGCAACAAGCGGCGCGTATCCGGGTTGAGTGTGGTGTCCCACAATTGCTCCGCACTCATTTCGCCAAGACCCTTAAAGCGGGAAATCTGCCACGCATTATCGCGAACACCGTCTTTGCGTAACTTATCTTCTATTGCATTGAGTTCACTGGCATCAAGGGCATAGATCTTTTGCGCTAGTTTTTTACCCCGAGCAGGCGCATCCACCCGAAAGAGGGGCGGCCTAGCGATATAGACATGCCCAGCATCTAGTAACTTCGGAAAGTGTTTATAGAACAAGGTGAGCAATAAAACTTGAATATGCGAACCATCGACGTCGGCATCGGACAGAATGCAAATCTTGCCGTAGCGTAAATTGGATAAGTCGGGCGTGTCATTCAGGCCATGAGGGTCTACGCCAATCGCCACCGCAATATCATGCACCTCGTTGTTGGCAAATAAGCGATCGCGCTCTGCCTCCCAGGTATTAAGGACCTTACCGCGCAGGGGCAATATGGCCTGATACTCTTTGTTGCGACCCATTTTGGCTGAACCACCGGCAGAGTCGCCCTCAACTAAAAAGATCTCGTTCAGTGCAATGTCTTGGCTCTCGCAATCCGTTAACTTGCCTGGCAACACAGCAACGCCAGAGGACTTTTTCTTTTCGACTTTTTGTCCAGCACGGGTGCGGGCTTGCGCCTGCTTGATCACCAGCTCCGCTAATTTACGGCCATAGTCCACATGCTGGTTTAACCAAAGCTCGAGTGCGGATTTGGAAAAGCCGGATACCAAGCGCACAGCATCGCGTGAGTTGAGGCGTTCTTTAATTTGCCCCTGGAACTGGGGATCGAGTACTTTGGCAGACAAAATAAAGGAGGCGCGCGCAAACACATCCTCGGGCATTAACTTAACCCCCTTAGGTTGCAAGGCATGCATCTCAATAAAGCCTTTCACCGCATTAAAGAGTCCTTCTCGTAGGCCACTTTCGTGGGTACCACCGGCAGGCGTCGGGATTAAATTCACATAACTCTCGCGTACGGGTGGGCCATCTTCAGTCCACGTCACCACCCAGGCAGCGCCCTCGCCTTCAGCAAAGGTATCTTCATCTGCGCTGCCAGTAGCGTATTGCTCTGCCTCAAATGCCGGTATCACTTCAGCACTATGGCCTGCCTGAGCCAAAGCCTCATTCAGGTAGCCACGCAAACCCTGCGCGTATTGCCAAGATTGAGTCTCGCCGCTTTTTTCTTGAATTAAGGTGACTTTGACGCCAGGAAGCAAGACCGCTTTCGAGCGCAGCAGTCGAATCAGATCCGCCATCGGAATGGCGGCACTATCAAAATATTTACCATCGGGCCACGCCCGTACGCGCGTGCCGTGGGCTTTATCGCCCTTATCGGCAGGTCTGGTTTTGAGTTTCTCGATGACATTGCCATCAGCAAAGCTCAAGGTAGACATTTGCCCCTCACGCCATACCGTGACAGCCAGGCGCTTAGAAAGGGCATTCGTTACCGACACTCCAACGCCGTGCAAACCACCCGAGAAGGCATAAGCACCGCCGCTGCCTTTTTCAAACTTGCCACCGGCATGCAACTGGGTAAAGACAATTTGCACCACGGGTAACTTTTCAGTGGGATGCATGCCCACCGGTATACCGCGGCCATCGTCCTCAATGCTGACACTGCTATCCGCATGCAAGGTCACCATGATTTGCTTACCAAAGCCTCCCAAAGCCTCATCGGATGCGTTATCCAGCACTTCTTGGATGATATGGAGTGGGTTATCGGTCCTGGTATACATCCCAGGGCGCTGACGAACCGGCTCAAGTCCTTTTAGAACTTGAATCGATGATTCGCTGTATTCGGAGGTTTTACGGGTTGCCATGCGCAGAAATTGTAGTCATGTCTGGGATTGCCCTCTTTTTTTACCGTTGCACGGGCTTTGCTCGCACCTTTTGGGGTGATCTTTGGCCCTTGCGCGCGATTATTTGCCCATTCATGCCAAAATTGGGCCATGGGTGCACTTAGTCATATTCGGGTTTTAGACCTCAGCCGGGTTCTTGCTGGGCCATGGTGTGCCCAAAATTTAGCCGATTTAGGTGCTGACGTCATTAAAGTCGAGCGCCCCAATGTTGGCGACGATACCCGACACTGGGGGCCTCCGTTCGCACAAAATCCACAAGGTGAAGATACGGCAGAGGCTGCTTACTTTATCTCAATCAACCGTAACAAACGTTCGATTACCGTCGATATCAGCACGCCTGAGGGTCAAGACATTATTCGCAATTTAGCGCGCGAATCCGATGTGGTGATTGAGAACTACAAGGTGGGGCAGTTAAAAAAATATGGGCTTGATTACGATAGCCTCATATTAGAAAAGCCCGATCTCATTTATTGCTCCGTAACGGGCTTTGGTCAAACCGGACCCTATGCGCATCGCCCTGGCTATGATTTCATTATTCAAGGCTTGGGTGGCTTTATGAGTGTTACTGGCGAGGCCGATGATTTACCGGGCGGTGGACCACAAAAAGCGGGGGTTGCGATTGTGGATTTATTTACCGGCATGTATGCCAGCTCAGCCATTTTGGCCGCCGTCATTCACCGCGATCGCACAGGACTTGGTCAATACATCGACATGGCTTTACTCGATACCCAAATTGCGGTCATGGCCAATATCTCGAGCAATTATTTGTGTACTGGAATTCCACCGCGACGCTGGGGTAATGCCCATCCCAATATTGTTCCCTATCAAACCTTTCCGACCTCCGATGGCTGGATGATTATTGCCGTTGGTAATGACAGTCAGTTTCGTCAGTTTGTAAAAGCCGGCGGGCAAGAACAGCTTGCGGACGATGCGCGCTTTGCCGATAATCCTTCGCGCGTTGCGCACCGCTCTATTTTGGTTCCATTGCTCACGGAAATGACGAAGACTAAAACCAAAAACGATTGGATTACCACGCTAGAAAAAGCCAACGTGCCATGTGGGCCAATCAATGATTTGAAAGAAGTCTTTGCAAATGAGCAAGTCGTCTCGCGTCAGGTTGAAATACAGGTGCCTCACCCAACCGCCGGTAGTATGAAATTGGTTTCAAGCCCTATGAAGTTATCGGCAACTCCGGTGGTAGTGCGCATGGCACCACCAACATTGGGTCAACATACCGACGAGGTATTGCGCGATCGCCTTGGACTCAGCGCAGATCAGATTGCTGCATTACGCCAAAAGCAGGCAATCTAAGCCCACTATTGCATGCCAAGCACTCCATCTAAAGCGTCTATCCCACTCAAACAAGTCCTGATTTACGGTGGCCTGCTTGTTACTCTATCGATGGGCATTCGTCATGGCTTTGGTTTATTTAATCTCCCTATTACTGCTGCCAATGGTTGGGATCGCGAAACCTTTGCACTCACGATCGCTCTCCAGAATTTAGTTTGGGGCGCACTGCAACCGGTTACCGGCGCCCTCGCCGATCGTTTTGGCGCCTTTCGCATCATGGTGGCTGGCGGCATCCTGTATGCCATGGGTCTCATCGGCATGGGCTTATCAACCGACGTGCTTCATTTCACCTTGGCGGGCGGCCTCTTGATTGGTTTGGCTCAAACTGCCACCACCTATAGCGTGGTCTACGGCATTTTGGGCCGTAACGTAGCCGCTGAAAAGCGGGTTTGGGCAATGGGGATTGCGGCGGCGGCAGGGTCCTTCGGCCAGTTCCTGCTAATTCCTGTCGAGCAAGGCCTGATTACCCACTTTGGCGCAACAGACGCGCTCTTGCTGCTGGGCTTAATGGCCACCTTTATATTACCCATTGCCTTTAAGTTGCGAGAGCCTACTGGATCGGCGCATTTGCAACTCGGAAATCAAACCATTGCAGAGTCGCTGAGTGAGGCAATCCATAACCGCAGCTTTCAGTTGCTCACATTGGGTTATTTTGTCTGTGGCTTTCAGGTGGTATTTATATCGGTGCACTTGGCGCCCTATTTAAGCGATCTCTCCAAGACAGTCCCATCGGTAGGCTCCCCAGCAATCGCCAGTACTGCTCTGGCTTTGATAGGCCTCTTTAATGTATTTGGCACCTTTTATGCGGGCGTTTTAGGTCAGCGCTTTCCAAAACGGTATTTACTCTCTGCCATCTATGCGAGCCGTGCTGTTGCCATCGCTCTCTTTGTATTTATGCCAATTACTCCACTATCAACCTATGTGTTTGCAGCAGTGATGGGTTTTCTTTGGCTCTCGACTGTACCCCTAACAAACGCAATCGTGGCGCAAATTTTTGGTGTTAAATACTTAAGCATGCTTTCTGGCCTAGTGTTCTTTTCGCACCAACTGGGGAGCTTTTGTGGCGCCTATTTCGGCGGCTTTTTGTATGATCGCAGTGGTACTTATGATTTGGTGTGGATGATTGCGATTGTGCTGGGCATTTTTGCCGCACTCATTAATCTGCCGATTCAAGAGCGCGCCCTTGGACGACTGCAGTCGACCTAAATCGGCTTGCGTGTCGACATAGCCTGTCTGAGTACAATCCAGTATGCGCACCATTTTCAGCACGCCAGTCCGTAAACCCGTATGGCAACGTTTTGCCATGTTGCTCGTATGCGGTCTTGTTTTGAGCTTGACCTTTATGGCTTATTTTGCGCCTGACTTAATGATTGCATTAAGCAATACTGTTTGGGCGCTATGCGGCTTTTAAATACAGCCGATCGAATTGCATTACTCGCCGTAGCACAATGGATAGTGCACATGCCTCCTAAGCGTGGGATACAGGTTCGATTCCTGTCGGCGGGACCACGAGATTGCTTTTTCTGTAAATGAATTTTTATTTCACCGCTTAAATCTTTTTTAAAGTCAATTTATTTATTTCATCCCAAGTTATCCACAGCGGATGTGGATAAATTATTAAAAGTGTTCCTAAGTATAGAATTTTTATAGGATGAGCTGGCTTGCTTAAAAAATAAGCAGCTTTTTATTCTGCTTTTTTTATTTTATTTAGCCATTGACTTTTGTTTTTTAATTCATTTATTCCTGATTTTTGATGAATGCGATGCCGGTCAATCGATTAAAAATGAATGCACTTTAATTCCGAGATGCTCGTAGATTGCTTTCTCGTACACTTAAACGCATGAATACACTCACGCCCAGCACCCTCGCTGCCCTCGAAGAATTACTCCAAAATACGGCGCGCTCGGTTCCATCCGAATACGTACCGATTTTTCTTGCGATTCCATCCGGCAATCAGCTTGGCCAAACCGTGGGCCATCTGCACTCGGATTTTTTCACCTTTTTAAAGCATTCCCTAGCCTCGAACCCAATCGCTGGGGTGCGTATTGAACCGCATCGCATGCTGCTCGATGGTCGCCGTCCTAATTTACTGAGTCAAACCATGCTGGCCCTAGCCGATCGCATGCGCCGAGGGGGGTCTATTCCAGGCTGGCGTAACGAAGAATTTGCCTTTATCGATATTCAGGGGCATGCCTTGTTTCAGGTGGAGCGCGCGGCTTTTCGTACTTTTGGACTAAAAAGTATGGCTAGCCACATCAACGGCTTCACCGAAAGCGGTCAAATTTGGCTGGGTCGCCGCAGTGAAAACAAGCAAATTGACCCTGGAAAATTGGATAACGTAAGCGCTGGCGGTGTTTCAGCGCATGAGACCCCCTGGGTTTGTGCTTCCCGTGAGCTTTGGGAGGAAGCCGGCATCCCCAAAGCCATTGCCAACGAGATTCAGCCTGCGGGCCGCATGGAGATGCGCAGACCCACTCCGCCCCTGGGATTTCATGCCGAATCGCTCTTTATCTACGATTTATTGCTTCCAAGCAATTTACGGCCCACCAACCGGGATGGCGAGGTGGCTGGATTTATTGCGGTTTCCTACGGCGAAGCGGCTGCCCGTATTTTGGCCGATGAATTCACTGCCGATGCCGCTTTGGTCACCGCTGATTTTATTTTGCGGCGCAGCATTACCTAAATTTGATTCAGGTCACGGCATTAGCGATCGAATCATGGTTAAATGCGGTTAAGGATGAAACAGGGGTGCCCTCCGTAATTGGTGGCGCTGAGAAAGACCCTATTACCCGATCCAGATAATGCTGGCGTGGGGAGTGTCATCAAAACCGGTACCCGGTTTCGTCCATCTAATAATCAGTTAGGAGATGGATATGAGCACAACAGACGTTAAAACAAAACCCGCAAAACCAGAGATCCCCACCCTCAAAAGTCTAGAGCGTGACTTTGGGCAAAAGTTTGCGTATCCCGCTTCAACTAAGACGTATTTAGAAGGCTCGCGTTCGGACATCAAGGCACCGATTCGCATGATTGAGCAATTGCCTACGGCAGTGGGTAAGGAAATGGTCCCCAATCCACCCGTTCCTGTCTACGATACCTCCGGCCCTTATAGTGATC
>CAMEXM010000072.1 GCA_945947155.1 Polynucleobacter meluiroseus
CGGCGCTTTGCCGATGTAGGGCCAGAAATCGCAGTAGAGGCAGCACAGCGGTCTCGCTCCGTCGCGGACCGAGCTAAAGTCAAACGCGCACAGTTAAATGAAGTAAAGCAGTGGCAGCAGCAGAGTGAACGCACCAGCTACTTTTTTGATACCCGCACCCCAGAGGAATATGAAGCAGGACACCTTCCCGGCTTTCGTTCTGTTCCGGGCGGGCAGCTAGTACAAGAGACCGAAATGGTTGCACCCGTGCGGGGTGCTCGCATTGTCTTGGCTGATCCCAGTGGCGTTCGAGCTGACATGGCCGCATCGTGGCTTGCCCAAATGGCCTGTGATGTGTATGTAGTGGATGGCCTAGAGGCCCATGATTTAAGTGAGCGCGGACCTTGGAAAAATCCATTGCCCCCTTTGCCAAAAGTAGACTACATCGATGTAGCCGCTTTAGCTCAACTACACGCATCGAATACAGAAGTACTGGTGATTGATTTCAGTACCCATGCCTTCTATGTTCGTGGCCATATTCCAGGGGCATGGTTTGTCCTTCGCTCTGAATTAGCGCAAGCATTGAAGTCAATACCAAGCGCAGCGCATTATGTACTCACGAGCACACCGCCAGAACTTGCCGTCTTTGCTGCTGCCGAAATGCAAGCCCACTCGGGAAAGCGGGTATCTGTATTGCACGGTGGCAATGCCGAGTGGAGTAAGGCTGGCCAGCCACTGGAGAAAGGCGAAACACACCTCGCCTCCTCTGCGCGTGACCGCTATAAACGTCCCTATGAAGGAACCAATATTGGCCCAGAAGTAATGCAGGCTTACTTAGACTGGGAATTCGGTTTGGTTGCTCAGCTCGCCAAAGACGGTACCCATCATTTCTGGGTCTTGTAAGAAAAACGCCACCCTAATTTTAGGGTGGCGCCGATTCCATTACTAATCAAAAATCAGAACGAAAGACTAAAAAAATTAGGCTTTCTTTTTAGCAGCCTTTTTAGCAGCAGGTTTTTTTGCTACCGCTCGTTTTGCTGGCGCTTTTTTAGCCGCCGCCTTTTTTGGTGCAGAAGACTTTGCACTGCCAGCACTACTGCGACTCGATAGGTTTGCGATATTTTTTTCGGCCGCTTCCGCTGCCTCATTGATAACGCGGCGCCCTTCCTTGAATGCCTTTTCGCCTGCACGCGACAAGTCACGCGCCACTTTGGCTAAATGCTCACCGCCGGCTGGCATTTTTTTCTCGACATCTTCAAGCCATCCAGAAAGCGATTCACGTGCCTTCTCTAAATATTTTTCTGCCTCATCCGCAGCGTCATCGCCCATCTCACGCAGCATGCCCTTTACTTTTTTATGATACGTGTGCATACGATCAGCAGCAGCTTGAGTCGCTTCTTCCTGCAGAAGCTTCAAACTCTCAAGGTCGTTTTTGGCTGCTGTTTTAGCAAAGCGCAAGGCATGATCCATATTGTGCTTTAGCTCATTAGCGTGGTGCTCACTCAATTGCTTCGCAGTATCTAGTAATTTATGCGACAGCGCAAACAGCTCTTTTGCTTTCTTATGCTGCCACTCTTGAATGTCGTGTTGGTTCATTGCAGATCCTTTCGGGGTCGTGATTTTTATAAAGTATCACCTGCCACTCTAAACCGAATCAGGGTGGCTGCCAAGCCTTGGCTATTAGAGGGATGACGGTTTTTTGACAGCCTGCTTAATTTGTCTACAGCGATCAGAGCAATACTTCACCTCATCCCAGACCTTTTCCCACTTTTTTCGCCAGTTAAAGGGCCTGCCACAGCAAACACAGTCTTTGCTTGGCAGATCGCCCTTCTTACGCATACCCATAATTAAGCCGTATTAAGTCTGTTGTACTGAAATACTGTACTTAAAGACTAGGGTAATCGGTATAGCCTTTTTCACCGCCGCCATAAAAGCTAGCGCGGTCGTATGGATTGAGCGCAGCATTTTGCGCAAAGCGCTCCGCTAAATCAGGATTGGCGATGTAAATGCGCCCGTAAGCAATGGCATCCGCAAGGCCTGCCTCCAATGCGGCTTCACCGGACTCTTTGGTGTAGCCACCGGCACTGATGAACTTGCCATGGAATGCTTTACGAAATAGCGCCGATGCATTGGGCGCAGCCGTATCAACCTTATCGTTACCACCTGCAGTAGTGGCACGTGGCTCGATCATATGCAGGTATGCCAGACCCAATGGATTGAGCTTGTCGATGACGGCCGTAAAGAGAGCCAATGGATCGCTATCAGCGATGTCATTGAAACTGCCGTAGGGTGATAAACGAACACCAATTCGGTCATATGAAAACACCTCACTGACGGTTTTCAATACCTCGATTAATAAGCGCAGGCGATTTTCAATCGAACCGCCGTACTGATCGGTACGTTGATTAGTTTTTTCTTGCAAGAATTGATCCAGCAAATAGCCATTGGCTGCATGGACTTCGATGCCATCAAATCCGGCTTTTTTAGCATTAAGCGCTGCATTACGAAAATCTTGCAGTAACTGTGCAATATCCGCCTCGCTCATGGCTTTGGGGGTTTCATAGTCGTGCAATTGCCAATCGGCGCCGTAGGTTTTACCAGCAGGTGCTATTGCCGACGGGGCGACAGGCAATCCTTCGTTTGCATGCAATGAGGAATGGGAAATGCGGCCAACATGCCAGAGTTGCGACACCATCAAACCGCCCTTTGCATGGACTGCTGCAACAATGTCTTTCCAGGCTGCGGTTTGTACTTCTGAATAAATCCCCGGTGTGGCTGGATAGCCTTTGCCTAAGGGGGAGATTTGCGTTGCTTCGGTAATGATCATGCCGGCACTCGCGCGCTGACTGTAGTAAGTCTTGGCTAGCGGACTGGGCACATCCCCATCGATGGCGCGCATGCGTGTCAGTGGCGCCATAACTAAGCGATTCTTGAGCGCCAGGGACCCGAGTGACACTGGGCTGAGAAGTTCTGAGGGGGTCGACATGCATGCTTCCTTTGTATAAATGAATAAATCAAACAATCTTGATCGTAACAAGATTGGTGCTTATCTGCACACCGTAGCAAAGAACAGTATTTATGGGTATGCCATTTAAGCCATGTATTCTGTATGCCTAAATGGCATTTCTGGCTAAGAATAAAGGGATGAATATGAAAACGTGGCAATGCATTGTGTGTGGATTTATTTACGACGAAGCCAAAGGCCTTCCAGAAGATGGAATCGCGCCAGGTACGGTGTGGGCCGATGTTCCAGCGAACTGGGAATGCCCTGATTGCGGCGTATCCAAGTCTGATTTTGAAATGGTACAAATTTAAATTGCTTTTTTAGTGCGCCACCATAATATCGATTAAAGGAGCATCGCTTTGAGCGAACACCAAAACCAATCCCAACCGATTGTCATTATTGGTAGCGGATTAGCTGGCTATACCGTCATTCGCGAATTACGTAAGTTGGATAAGGATGTGCCGATTACGCTCATCACCCGCGAGCCCGGCTACTTTTATTCCAAGCCGATGCTGTCGACTGCATTTGCAAACAGTAAATTAGCAGAGCAGCTCATCAGCTCAAGCAGTGAGGCAATGGCAACCCAGCTCAATCTAACGGTATTGGGCAACACCGATGTGCACTCGATTGATGCGCAGGCTCGGCTACTCCACACCAGCAATGGCGAAGTGACTTATAGCAAGCTGATATTGGCTTTGGGCGCCGATCAAATTCAGTTGGACCTACAAGGCACAGCCGCTGATGCCGTCATGACAGTGAATGATCTGGAAGACTATGCACGCTTTCGTCAGGCCATTGATGGTCACAAACGGGTAGCGATTCTTGGTGCTGGCCTGATTGGTTGCGAGTTTGCCAATGACCTCACGCTTGGCGGTTATTCAATAGACGTGATTGATTTAGCAGCGCATGCTTTAGGACGCCTATTACCTGAGGCTGCAGCAACGGCACTTGAGGAAAAGCTCAGTGCAGCGGGTGTACGCTGGCATTTTGCTAGTACCGCACAATCGATTGATGCGCACGGTGATGCGATACGCATTACCTTGGTCAATGGCGACACGATCGATACCGATGTTGTCCTCTCGGCAGTGGGCTTACGTCCGCGCACTCAATTGGCACGTGACGCGGGCATTAAAACGGGGTTAGGCATTGAGGTCAACCGCCAACTACAAACCAATCTGGATTCGATTTATGCCATTGGCGACTGCGCGGAAACTGAGGGCCTAGTTTTGCCCTACGTGATGCCGATCATGCAAGCAGCCCGAGCCTTAGCGCCAACGCTTCTTGGGCAAGCTGCATCATTGCAATACCCAGCCATGCCGGTGATGGTTAAAACTCCTGCCTACCCGATCGTGGTTTCGCCTCCAGCAAAAGGGGCGCAAGGCCAATGGAATAGCACGGAGGTAGATGGAGGCATGCTATGTCGTTTTGAATCGCCTGATGGGCAGCTATTGGGCTTTGCCTTACTCGGCTCCGCTACCGCGGAACGCGCTGCACTAGTTAAGCTGCTGCCCCCAGTATTGGCATGAGTACCGATCAGGGCAATGGCTCCGGCGCCACTGCATACACCCTCATTGGTGGCGCAGAAACCATTCGGCAATTGATAGACCGCTTTTACGACCTCATGGAGCTCGAGCCAGCCTATTCCATTATTCGACAGCTGCATCCGCCCGACCTAAGCACATCACGCGATAAGCTTTATTTGTTTTTGAGCGGCTGGATGGGTGGCCCTGGGCTCTACCAAGAAAAGTATGGGCATCCCATGCTGCGCGCGCGTCACCTGCCCTTTCCGATTGGCTCAGTTGAGCGTAATCAGTGGCTCGATTGCATGCAGCGAGCCATGGATGAAGTCGCAATCGATGAACAGCTTAAAGCCCGCCTCCATGAATCCTTTTTTGCCACTGCCGACTGGATGCGCAACAAGCCCGATTAAGTGGGTTTGTTTTATAAAGCCATAAACAAACAAGTCACCCGCAGGTGACTTGAGTGGTACAACAGTGAATTAGATATTAGGCAAAGTTCTTTGCTGCAAAATCCCAGTTCACTAAATTCCAAAATGCCTCAAGGTACTTCGGACGTGCATTGCGGTAATCAATGTAATACGCGTGCTCCCACACATCGCAGGTCACCAAGGCTTTTGCATCGGTTGTCAATGGGGTAGCAGCATTGCTGGTAGAAACAAGATCCAGCGAACCATCGGGCTTTTTAACTAGCCATGCCCAGCCTGAGCCGAAGGTGCCCACAGCGCATTTTGCAAATTCTTCTTTGAACTTATCAAACGAACCCCATTTGGCATTAATCGCATCAGCCAGTGCACCAGTAGGAGCGCCGCCGCCATTCGGCTTGAGACCCATCCAATAAAAGGTGTGATTCCATACTTGGGCTGCGTTATTAAACACACCGCCGGCCGATTTTTTGATGATGTCTTCTAAGCTGGCGTTCTCAAACTCGGTGCCCTTGATCAGGTTATTCAAATTGGTAACGTAGATCTGATGGTGCTTACCGTAATGAAACTCCATGGTTTCTTTTGAAATGTGTGGGGCCAAGCCGTCAAGCGCGTAAGGCAACTGCGGTAATGTATGTTCCATCGTATCTCCCTAATTGAAATGGTTTTTGTTCATGCGGGGATTTGAACCCGCTTCCTTCTAACAGACGCTATTTTATGCGGGCGCAGTATTTTTTGCACTTTTATCCCCGTTTGCCTATAGGCCCCCGTGGGATTGGGCGCTCATCAGATACAGCATCGGAATCGATAAAATCGTATTAAAGCGCGATACGAGCATCGCACGGCGGGCCGATGCTGCTTTGACTACCGGCTCAGCAGGCACGATCCCCAAAGCACGTTTTTGATTGGGCCAAATCACAAACCAGACATTGAATGCCATAAACAAGGCAATCCACATCCCCAAACCAATCGCCCGAAATGCAGGCTGCAGGGTAAATGCCTGATGCGCATAACCGGCAAAAATCGCAACCAACAAGCCGGTCACTACCGTACCGAGGGCAGCGTAACGAAACCACAGGAGGGCTCGCGGTGCGATGACCTTACTAATTGCTGGCTTTTGTTCATCTGGAATTTCGGGCATCGAGGGAATTTGCACCACATTGAAGTACCACAGCAAACCGAGCCACATCACTCCGAATAAGACATGCGACCAGCGCAGCAAAAAGAGCAGCCACTCCGGCGAGCCAATCTGGGCATGGTTGGCGAAAACAAGCAAAACTACTGCCAGCAAGATAAATCCAGCCAGGATGGTGCGGCTAAGGGAGGTGAGGATGCCTGTCATGCGATAAGTCCTTGTTTTTGTGATTTGTTCCTCTTAAATACAGAATCGGGTCTGAATCCAAGCGGATCTGGGTGTATGTGTCAGTTTACAATCTGAGGTGTCGCTTTTTTTGCTTAAAAAAACAATTAATACCCTAATTTTTATCGAATTATTACAAAAATATGGCAGAATATATTGCACTGCAATGCAATTGACTACCCTTCGAAAACCGCTTTTAAGGCCCTTATTATGACCGCTCGCACCCAAAGCCACAGCCTCCAAGTTGCCACTCCCCTTTACCGCTTTATTGAGGACAAAGTGCTGCCCGGGCTGAATGTTAAAAGTGCTGATTTTTGGGCTGGTTTTGATGCGATCGTAAAAGACTTAACGCCCAAAAATGCCGCTTTGCTTGCGAAGCGTGATCGCCTTCAGCGTGATTTGGATCAATGGCATAAAGCCAATCCAGGCCCAATTAAAGATATGCCTGCGTATCGCAAGTACTTGAAAGAAATTGGTTATATCGATGATGTGCCAGCCAAAATTACAGCCACTACGCAAAATGTGGATGATGAGTTAGCGCTCCAAGCCGGACCTCAACTAGTTGTTCCCGTCTTAAATGCACGCTATGCCTTAAATGCTGCCAATGCGCGTTGGGGCTCTTTGTATGATGCTTTGTATGGCACAGACGTGATCTCTGAAGCAGATGGCGCCACTAAGGATGGTGCTTATAACCCTATTCGCGGCGCTAAGGTAGTTGCTTATGCACGTCAGTTTTTAGATGAATCCGTTCCTTTAGCTGGCGCTTTGTATAGCGACGTAGTGGCATATAGCGTTATAGATAAAAAGCTGTCCGTGAAATTAAAGGATGGAAGCGCAACGGGTTTGATTGACGAGAAACAGTTTGTTGGTTACCAAGGCGATGCCTTAGCGCCCTCCTCTGTTTTATTGCGTAATCATGGTATTCATATTGATATCCAAATTGATAAGACTAAAACCATTGGCGCTGCTGATTTAGCAGGAGTAAATGATGTGGTGCTTGAGGCGGCACTCTCAACCATTCTCGACCTAGAGGACTCCGTAGCCATTGTTGATGGTGATGACAAAGTGCTGGCGTATGAGAATTGGTTGGGTATTCTCAAAGGAACCTTGGTTGAAGAAGTCAGCAAAGGCGGTAAGACGTTTACTCGCGCACTGAATCCAGATCGCAAGTACACCGCAGGTATTGGTGCTGTCAATGCAAAAGATGGCGTTGTCACTTTGCATGGCCGATCGCTCCTGTTTCTCCGTAACGTTGGTCACTTGATGACGAACCCAGCCATTATTACTGGCGATGGAACAGAGATCTACGAAGGCATCTTAGATGCAGTCGTAACTGTGTTGATTGCGTTGCATGACATCAATCGTCCAGCGACTCAGGCGATTGGTAATACGCGTAAAGGCTCCGTCTATATTGTTAAGCCAAAAATGCACAGTGCAGAAGAGGTAGCCTTTGCTAGCGAGCTCTTTGGTCGGGTAGAGAAGTTACTTGGTTTGCACGAGAACACCGTCAAATTAGGCATCATGGATGAAGAGCGCCGTATGAGCGTTAATCTGAAAGCTGCCATTGCTGCAGCGGGTGCTCGTGTTGCTTTTATTAATACCGGATTCTTGGACCGCACTGGTG
>CAMEXM010000073.1 GCA_945947155.1 Polynucleobacter meluiroseus
ATCAGGATCTTTTTAAATAGGGTGGTTTTCATGTGATCTTGCCTATCCATTACAGGGGTATGTTGCCGTGTTTACGCTGTGGATTTTTGAGATCCTTATCTTTGAGCATGGCCAGTGAGCGTGCAATGCGCTTACGCGATTCGTGCGGCAAGATCACGTCATCAATATAACCGCGCCGACCCGCCACAAAGGGGTTGGCAAACTTGGCTTTGTATTCCGCCTCGCGGGCAGCGATTTTTTCTG
The DNA here is from genome assembly GCA_945947155.1 of Polynucleobacter meluiroseus. Lineage (GTDB taxonomy): Bacteria > Pseudomonadota > Gammaproteobacteria > Burkholderiales > Burkholderiaceae > Polynucleobacter > Polynucleobacter meluiroseus_G. Next base: position 244 of record CAMEXM010000073.1, read on the forward strand.
GATCGCCCTTCTCTTCACGGAAGATAATTTCGACAGCGCCTTTCGGGCCCATTACGGCAATCTCAGCCGAGGGCCATGCAAAATTCACATCACCGCGCAGATGCTTCGACGCCATCACGTCGTAGGCACCGCCATAGGCTTTACGGGTTATCAAAGTTACCTTGGGGACCGTACAGTCGGCATAGGCATAGAGTAATTTCGCGCCGTGCTTAATAATGCCGCCGTATTCCTGTGCAGTGCCAGGCATAAAGCCAGGAACATCGACTAGGGTGACAACGGGAATATTGAAGGCGTCGCAAAACCGCACAAAGCGGGCGGCCTTAATCGATGCTTTGATATCCAAGCAGCCGGCCAGAACCAGGGGTTGGTTGGCAACGATGCCAATGGTCTGCCCTTCCATTCGACCAAAACCAATCAAGATATTTTTGGCGTAATCTGGTTGCAACTCAAAGAACTCGCCATCGTCTGCAATCTTGCGAATCAACTCATGCATGTCATAGGGTTGATTGGGATTGGCGGGCACCAAGGTATCCAGCGAATAATCGGGCGCCTCATCGCGCCGCGCAGAGCGCAATGTTGGTGGCTTTTCTTTGTTTGATAAAGGCAAGTAATTAAAGAATCGGCGCAACACCATGATCGCCTCAACGTCATTCTCAAAGGCCAAGTCACACACGCCTGAAACCGTCGAATGGGTTACCGCGCCACCGAGCTCTTCTGCGGTGACATCTTCGTGGGTTACGGTTTTGACAACTTCAGGACCAGTAACAAACATATACGAACTGTCTTTGACCATAAAAATAAAGTCGGTCAAGGCTGGTGAATACACTGCGCCGCCAGCAGATGGGCCCATGATTAAGGAGATTTGTGGAATAACACCGGAGGCGGTTACATTGCGCTGAAAAATATCCGCATAGCCACCCAAGGAGGCGACCCCCTCCTGAATGCGAGCACCGCCTGAATCATTTAGGCCAATGACGGGAGCGCCGACCTTCATGGCTTGGTCCATTATTTTGCAAATCTTCTCAGCATGGGCTTCGGATAAGGAGCCTCCGAGCACCGTAAAGTCTTGTGAAAAGACAAAAACCAATCGACCATTGATCATACCGTAGCCGGTTACAACGCCATCGCCTGGAACGGTTTGATCTGCCATACCAAAATCGGTACAGCGGTGCTCAACAAACATATCCCACTCTTCAAAACTGCCTGCATCCAAGAGCAATTCGATGCGCTCACGGGCGGTTAACTTGCCTTTGGCGTGCTGTGCCTGAATCCGTTTTTGTCCGCCGCCAAGGCGTGCTAACTCGCGTTTGGCTTCTAGCTGATGGATGATGTCTTGCATACTGACTCCTTAGAAAGAGGTGTGGCCCAGCGCCTCAAGTAAGCGCCTTGCAGCAACCGAGGGGGCTATGGTTCCGAGATTGACGGCATTACTCAGCTCGGGAAGCAAAGCCTGAACCGCAGGATTATTTTTAAATGCACTTTTAAGTCCGGCATCGATGCGTTCCCACATCCAGGAGCCTGCCTGCACTTGACGCCGTGCTGCCAATCTGCCATTGGCAGTTTGCAAGGTCTGAAAGCGCAGGATGTGCTCCCATAAATCAGTGATACCGGTTCCGTGTAAGGCAGATAAGGACATGACAATTGGATGCCAATACTCGGTATCGTGCGTTGCGTGGTCTGGGTTTCCCTGAAACCCCAACAATCGCAGTGAGCTGGTAATAAAGGCTTGTGCGCGCATGGCGGCATTGGGATCAATGTCGGCTTTATTGATCACAATTAAATCGGCTAACTCCATCACCCCTTTTTTAATCGCTTGCAAGTCATCGCCTGCATTGGGTAATTGCAATAACAAAAATAAATCTGTCATACCCGCTACGGCGATTTCGCTTTGACCCACACCGACGGTTTCTACAATCACGACATCGTGCCCGGCGGCTTCAGCAACCAGCAACGCCTCACGGGTTTTTTCAGCAACGCCGCCCAGAGTTCCGGAAGACGGGCTTGGTCTAATAAATGCACTTTCATGGACCGACAGACGCTCCATGCGGGTCTTATCACCTAAAATGGATCCACCCGATATGCTTGACGATGGATCGATTGCCAGAACCGCAACGCGGTGGCCGCGCTCAATTAAATAGAGCCCTAGGGTTTCAATCAGAGTTGACTTACCTACTCCTGGAACACCCGAGATACCCAAACGAAAAGACCTTCCAGTCTTTGGTAGTAAGGCATTGAGTAATTCATCTGCTCGCTTACGATGGTCTAGGCGAGTCGACTCTAGCAAAGTAATGGCCTTGGCTAAGGCGCGGCGTTGCACTGGTCCTGATGGACCCGTAATCGCATCAAATAAGGCTTGGTCAGCAGCAGGCAGCATGACGAATTAGAGCGGCTTTGCTTGTTTGCGAATTTGCTCGAGTACGTCTTTAGCGGAAGCGGGTATGGGAGTGCCTGGGCCGTAAATACCCTTTACCCCTGCTTCATACAAGAATTCATAATCCTGTCTTGGTATTACGCCACCAACGAACACAATGATGTCATCGGCACCCTGCTTACGCAGTTCGGCAATGATCGCCGGCACCAAGGTTTTATGACCCGCTGCTAAGGTAGAAATGCCCAGTGCATGGACATCATTCTCAATTGCTTGGCGCGCACATTCCTCTGGAGTTTGAAACAGCGGTCCAATGTCCACGTCAAAACCCAGATCAGCAAACGCCGTGGCGACTACTTTTGCGCCGCGGTCATGGCCATCTTGGCCGAGCTTTGCAATCATGACGCGAGGTCTGCGTCCAAAATCACTCGCGAATTGCGCAAGCTCCCCTTTGAGTTTTTCCCAGCCCTCGGCTGAGTCATAAGCAGCTGCATACACACCGGTCACCTTTTGCGTATCGGCGCTATGGCGCCCGTAAACTTGTTCTAAAGCGTCAGACACTTCACCGACGGTAGCACGCAAGCGCATTGCGGCTACCGCTAACTCCAATAAATTGCCGGTTTGGTCTTGTGCTGCCTTGGATAGCGCCCCTAGTGCAGCCGCTACCTTTTTACTATCGCGTGATGCCTTAATCGAATTTAAGCGCTCGATTTGATTAACGCGCACTTTGTCGTTATCAATCACCAAGACATCGACTAATTCTTCTTTATCCAGCTTATATTTATTCACGCCCACAATGACATCAGAACCTGAATCAATTTTGGCTTGCTTCTCAGCAGCAGCTGCTTCAATTTTGAGCTTGGCCCAACCGCTTTCAACGGCTTTGGTCATGCCGCCCATGGCGTCCACTTCCAGCACAATTTCCCACGCTTTATCGGCCATCTCTTGCGTCAGGTTTTCCATCATGTAAGAGCCAGCCCAGGGATCGATCACGCTGGTGATGCGGGTTTCTTCTTGAAGAATTAACTGGGTGTTTCGCGCAATGCGACTGGATATTTCCGATGGCAAGGCAATGGCCTCATCAAACGAGTTGGTGTGCAAGGACTGGGTGCCACCAAATACCGCCGCCATGGCTTCCACTGTCGTGCGTACCACATTGTTGTAGGGATCTTGCTCAGTCAAGGACCAGCCCGAGGTCTGGCAATGGGTTCGCAGCATCAGTGATTTTGGATTTTGCGGATTGAACTCTTTCATGATGCGCCACCACAGCAACCGGGCAGCGCGGAGTTTTGCAACCTCCAAGTAGAAGTTCATGCCAATCGCAAAAAAGAAGGACAAACGCCCGGCAAATCCATCGATATCCAAGCCTTTTGCTAAGGCAGTTTTGACGTACTCCTTGCCGTCGGCCAAGGTGAAGGCAAGCTCCAATACTTGATTGGCACCGGCCTCTTGCATGTGATAGCCCGAGATTGAGATCGAATTGAACTTGGGCATGTGTGTTGCGGTGTATTCAATAATGTCGCCAATGATGCGCATCGATGGCTCAGGCGGATAAATATAGGTATTACGAACCATGAACTCCTTCAGAATGTCATTCTGAATCGTCCCTGAGAGCTGAGCCTGACTCACACCCTGTTCTTCGCCGGCAACGATGTAGCCAGCCAATACAGGCAAGACAGCGCCATTCATCGTCATGGATACTGAAACGGTATCGAGCGGAATGCCATTAAAGAGGATTTTCATATCCTCAACGGAATCAATCGCAACGCCAGCCTTACCCACATCGCCGGTAACACGAGGATGGTCAGAATCGTAGCCCCGGTGGGTTGCTAAATCAAATGCGACCGAGACACCCTGGCCACCAGCAGCTAATGCTTTACGGTAAAAGGCATTGGATTCTTCTGCGGTTGAGAAACCTGCGTACTGACGGATGGTCCAAGGTCGTACCGTATACATTGTGGCTTGCGGCCCACGAACAAATGGCTCAAATCCAGGCAAGGTATTGGCATACGGCAGCGCAGCAGAATCGGCAGCGGTATACAAAGCCTTCAAGTGAATGCCATCGGGCGTATTCCAGCCCAGCGCATCGGTATTGCCATTGGGGGCTGACTTTTGGGCTGCTTTTTCCCAATCGCTCAATTCCACTTTTTTGGAATCAGGCCACGAATTAGGCTTGGCACTCGATGCACTCATTCAACTTACTCCTGTTGGCTTAGTTACGACATCACATTAAATTAGTGGTATTTTGCTTGACAAATGGACTTCTGTCTAGATATTGTATACATAATTATGAATACAATTTAAATAAATAAGACATGAGCTTAAGTAACAGACCGCTTTACCATGACGTCGCTGAGCGCCTGCGAGCGCAGATTTTTGCGCATACCCTGCCTCCAGGAAGCTGGCTCGATGAGCAAACCTTGGCCGCAACGTTTGGTATCAGCCGAACACCCATGCGCGAAGCAATCAAGGTATTGGCCTCTGAAGGCTTAGTGACCATGAAGCCAAGACGCGGTGCTTACGTTACCGAGGTGGAGCGAGGGGATTTAGAGCAGATTTTTGCTGTTTTGGCTCAATTAGAGGGGTTTGCAGCCAAGGAAGTTGCTGTTAAATCCAGCGAAGCGCAACTCAATCAATTGGATGATTTGCACCTAAAGCTTGAAAAAGCCGCTGCAGACCGGGATGTTGAGCAGTTTTTTGAGATCAACGTGCGCTTTCATGAGTTGATTATGGAAATTGCAGGGAACCGCTGGATGAATGGGGTTGTTTACGACCTGCGCAAGGTCTTAAAACTGCAGCGCAGGGACTCCTTGGGACGGTCTGGACGATTACAGAGTGCCTTAAATGAGCACCGTAACATACTGAAAGCATTGATTAAAAGAGATGGTGCTGCTGCAGAAGAAGCGATGCATGCCCACCTGGCCCGCGGACTCGAAGCCGCGCGCTAGAAATTCAATTACTTCTTAATTACCATCGAGCCGGGCAATGAGGCAATGTAAGCTGCCATATTGCGTAAATCGGCCTCGCTGTACTGGGTAACTTGAGAAACCATCACGGCATTTTTACGGCCGAATTGTGGGTTGGTTGATACCTGGTAGGAACGCAAGGCATAAAACAAATAATCGGCGTACTGGCCAGCAATCTTGGGGTATGCCGGCGCTACTGGCTCATTCAAATTGGCGCCATGGCAGGCAGCGCAATTGTTCTTTTCAACCAGCTCTTTTCCTTTAGCAAGATTGGAGGCCTGAGCGATACCAATGCTTGAAAGTAAAAAGGAAATAAGGAGTGCGACTTTCATAAATAGACCTCGAAATCAAAATTACTTTAAGGGGTTTGGACGGGAGCTCGAATTTTGTGCGGCGTAATACGCGCTCACATCGGCCATATCTTGAGGAGTCATGCTGCCCGCAATCGAGCGCATGGTGGGGTGTTTGCGCTCTCCTGATTTATACGCTTCTAGGGCGGCGTAAATATAGGCCGCATTTTGTCCGCCAATTTTCGGTACGCGATAGACCAAGGGATAATCGGCACGGTACTCAGGAATGGCGTGGCAGCCGGTACACAGCCAAACTTTAGCCTGGCCAGCCTCGGCAGAGCCTTTGACGTCCTGTGCCTGTGCATTAACAGCAGAAAATCCAGCACCGACAGTGAATATCAGCGCGGACATTAAGTGGGTTACGGCGGGTTTTTTCATGGAAATCATCACTATATAAAAAACGAACTATTTTGCTTGAAAGAGTATAGCGGACAGCGCTCAATTATTCATTTTTACCGCATTTAGCGGTAAGATTCTACCTTCTCCTTTATCCCTAAAGAGCACCTTTATATATGTCTACCAAACCCATCAGCGATCGCCTTAAAGACCTTGGAATTGAGCTTCCTCAGACAGCAAGTCCTGCTGCAGCCTACGTCATGGCGGTCACCAGCGGTTCCACTGTCTTTGTTTCTGGGCATATCGCTAAGCAAGCGGGCAAACCTTGGGTTGGTAAATTGGGTCTGAATATGGATACCGCCAGCGGTCAATTGGCCGCACGTGCCATTGCGATCGATTTAATGGCTACCCTGCAAACGCATTTAGGGTCACTCGATCGCGTTAAACGCATCGTTAAAGTAATGGGCCTCGTCAACTCGACTGAAACCTATACCGAACAACACTTGGTGATCAATGGCTGCTCTGAACTGGTTCTTGAAGTATTTGGCGAGGCCGGCAGGCATGCGCGCAGTGCATTCGGCGTGGCGCAAATTCCACTGGGCGCCTGCGTTGAAATTGAACTCATCGCCGAGATTGAGTAGTTCTAACTAGAAGGGCCGGACTGACGATTGCTCGGCCCGACCTTCTATATCCCAAACAACCGACTTAATTCGAACTCAGCTTTCCGTCTTTTAAGCGCGGGTCTAAATAATGTCCCTTGCGTGCGCGGTTGCCAGCAAATGACTTCAAGGTCTTGCTATCCAGGCTTAATTGCGTTGGCTTTCCTGCTCGGCCTGCGCCAGAATAAGTGGCGCCATCTGGGCCAACGGCAATTACCGACGCAAGGCGCTCTTTGTCATCAAGGCCCATCAAGATAACGCCCTTCCCGCCTGCTGGTAAACGCTTTAGTTCATCCAGTGGAAACACCAAAAGCCGAGCACTTTCCGATAAGCATGCGACCTGTTTCATGCCGGGGCCGACCTTGCTTGCACGCAAGGGCGCATCGCCAACGCTGAACTTGCTGTCGATACCAATAAAGGACTTGCCTGCTTTATTACGGGTGAGCATATCGGACACATTCGCCAAGAAGCCATTACCGGCCCGCGTTGAAATCAACACCAAATCATCCAATTGGCCGGCGTAATAGGCCGCCATTTGCGAGCCCGCTGCTAAATTAATAAAGCTGGTTAAGGGCGCGCCATCGCCGCGCGCTCCTGGTAATTCGCTAACGGGAACGGTATAAACACGGCCATCACTACCAAAGCCCTGCATCACGTCAACGGTACGGCACTCATACGTGGCATAAAGCGCATCGCCTGACTTAAAGGAAAACTGCTGTGCGTCGTGTTCGTGACCTTGGCGAACGCGCACCCAACCCTTTTGCGACACGATCACCGTTACCGGCTCATCAATCACTTTAGCCTCTGCGATTGCGCGCTTATCTTCCTGAATTAAAGT
>CAMEXM010000074.1 GCA_945947155.1 Polynucleobacter meluiroseus
CAGATAGTCGGCTTCTATATCCGCAGCAGTACCAAATGTATCCCGTACCGAGCTAGGCCCAAAGAACGGTAAAACGACATAGGGGCCAGATGGAATACCCCATACACCAAACGTTTGTCCAAAGTCAGCCTTATGCTTGGGCAGCCCGCCCGGAGTGGCCATATCAATCAAACCACCTAAGCCAAAAACCGTGTTTACTACAACCCGCATCAAGCCTTTGGCTGCTACGCCGGGGTTGCCCTGCAGCAACTGGTTCAGTGCAGAATAAATATCGTTGTAATTGCCAAAGAAGTTATCGATGCCATCCCGCGCTAAGGATGGCACTACATAGCGGTAACCGGTAGTCACGGGCTTGAGAAGGTAATTATCTAAGCCTTCATTGAAACTAAAGACAGAGCGGTTAAATGATTCCCACGGGTCTTGCGCCGATGGCTGCGTACCTGCCGGAATAGTGGCACACCCAATCATGCTGATGGACAGCAGAGTGAGTAGAGCGCACTTGAAGGTGCGCTTCATGTTGCAGTGGGGCCAAAAAATCACTTTTTAGCGCTTTCATCTTTACCGCCATCGGCTGCCTTGTTGTACAAAAATTGGCTGATGAGGTTTTCGAGAACAACGGCCGATTGGGTTTGCGTAATCATATTGTCCTGCGCCAGCATTTGATCTGAGCCGCCGGCCTCGAGCCCAACGTATTGCTCACCCAATAAACCCGAAGTCAAAATCTTCGCGGCCGAGTCTTTTGGAAACTGGTAACTACGCTCCAAGGTCATCGTCACGGTTGCTTGATAGGTCGTGTCATCAAAGCGAATATCTGCAATACGCCCAACAACCACGCCAGCGCTTTTGACTGGTGCGCGCGGCTTTAGGCCGCCAATATTATCAAAACGAGCCGTGATAGTGTAGGTTGGCTGAAATGATACGGCATTCATATTGCCGACCTTGAGGGCCAAAAAGAGGGCGGCCAACAAGCCAATGGCAACGAATATTCCAACCCAGACATCAATGGCACTTTTTCTCATATGGACCTCAGTTTAATCCTTCTGTATTTCATCATCAGTTAGAGAACATCAAGGCGGTCAGCAAGAAATCCAATGCCAAGACTGCCAAGGATGAAATCACGACCGTACGGGTCGTTGCCTGGGATACGCCTTCTGGCGTTGGTTTAGCCTCAAACCCTTGATAAAGGGCAATAAAGGTTACAACTACACCAAACACAACGCTCTTAATTAAACCGTTACCAATATCGGAGAAGAGGTCAACACCCCCCTGCATTTGTGACCAAAACGCACCCGAGTCAACGCCAATTAGTGGAACGCCCACAAAGTAGCCGCCAACCACACCAACTGCAGTAAAGATGGTTGCCAAAATCGGCATGGAAATAATGCCGGCCCATAAGCGCGGCGCAACTACACGGCTTAAAGGATCAACGGCCATCATCTCCATCGCACTCAGTTGTTCGCCCGCCTTCATCAGGCCAATTTCTGCGGTCAGCGAAGTGCCTGCCCTGCCCGCAAAAAGGAGGGCCGTAATTACGGGGCCAAGCTCACGCGTGAGCGACAAAGCAACCAGTAAACCTAATGCCTGTTCTGAGCCATAGCGATTGAGGGTGTAATAGCCCTGTAAGCCCAATACAAAGCCAACAAACAAACCAGAGACCGCAATAATCACAAAGGAGTGATTGCCAATAAAGAGGATTTGATCTGAAACCAGGCGAGGGCGTTTTAATAGGGGGGCCGAGCGGAGGATTACCGCAATAAACATGCGGGTTGCATGCCCCAAACTAACAATATTGCTGCGGATAAAAAATCCGAGATCGCCAAACAGATCAAGGGTTTTTTGGACGATCATCGCGCACTCACTTCAACTGCAAAATCATCGATAAGGTCTGCGCCCGGATAATGAAATGGTACCGGTCCATCTGGTGAGGCATCTAAAAACTGGCGCACAAATGGATCGCTTGACCGATTTAGCTCGTCGGGTGTGCCTTGGGCGCCAATGCGTCCATTGGCAATAAAGTACACGTAATCTGCAATCGCAAAGGTTTCTTCCACATCATGGGTCACCAAAATACTAGTAGCACCGAGTGCGGTATTCAGATCTCGAATTAAACGCGCGGTAATACCAAGCGCAATTGGGTCTAAACCAGCGAACGGCTCGTCATACATGATGAGTGGTGGATCGAGTGCAATCGCGCGCGCCAGTGCCACACGCCTGGCCATACCGCCCGAAATTTGCCCGGGCATCAAATCGCGAGCACCACGTAAACCCACTGCATTGAGTTTCATGAGTACAAGGCTGCGTAATAAATCCTCACTGAGGTTGGTATGCTCCCGCAGTGGAAAAGCGACGTTTTCAAAGACGCTGAGGTCCGTGAATAAGGCGCCAAACTGGAACAGCATGCCCATGCGTCTGCGTGCGCGCATTAACTCCGCACTACTCATTTGACCGACATTGATACCTTCAAATAAAACCTTACCCTCGGTCGTCGTAACTTGACCGCCAATTAAACGCAGGACGGTCGTTTTGCCACAACCCGAGCCACCCATCACAGCGACTACCTTGCCGCGGCGAAACTCCATATTGAGCCCGGATAGAATCTGGCGCTCACCCGGCGCATAGGAAAAGTTAACGTCCTGAATCGTAACAACAACATCATCTTTGCTGGTCTGGCTTTGCGAGGATTCAGGTTGATTCAATGCGGTTCTTTTAAGTAGATTTAATTGTTCGATTTTAGAGCGGCAATACCGATGAGCCCATTAAATACGAGTCGACTGCATGGGCACACTGACGGCCTTCCCGAATCGCCCAGACCACCAACGATTGACCCCGACGCATGTCGCCGGCAGCAAACACCTTCGCTACATTAGTTTGGTAAGCCTTTTGACCTTCAACGTGGGCTTTCGCATTACCACGCGCATCTTTATCAACGCCAAATGCATTGAGCACTTGCTGAGCGGGAGACACAAAGCCCATCGCTAACAAAACGAGGTCGGCTTTAATTTCAAACTCGGAATTAGGCACTTCCTTCATCTTTCCGCCTTGCCACTCCAAACGCACACCAATCAGTTTTTCTACCTTACCGTTTTTACCCTCAAAGCGTTTTGTGCCTACTGACCAATCGCGCTCACATCCCTCTTCATGCGATGACGAAGTGCGCAACTTGGTTGGCCAATAAGGCCAAACTAGGGGTTTGTTTTCTTCTTCGGGCGGCTGGGGCAACAATTCAAATTGGGTCACGTGATTGGCGCCGTGGCGATTCGATGTTCCAACGCAATCCGAACCGGTATCACCACCACCAATCACCACAACGTGCTTGCCTGTTGCACGAATGCCATTTTGTGAGTCACCTGCGACTTCTTTGTTCTGCGGAATCAAGAAGTCCAAAGCGTAGTGAATTCCTTCCAGTTCGCGTCCAGGAACTGGCAAATCGCGCGGCTGCTCGGCGCCGCCGCTAATAATGACGGCATCAAAATCTTTCATTAATTGCTCTGGCGTGACTGTCTTATTGGAGTAGTTTTTTACTTCTGCGCCCACCGCCTCTTTGCCAACGTATACGCCGGTAGCAAAGACAACGCCTTCGGCTTGCATTTGCTCCACGCGGCGATCAATCAACCACTTTTCCATCTTGAAATCAGGAATGCCATAGCGCAGCAAGCCGCCAACCCGGTCGTTCTTCTCGTAAACAGTGACATCATGACCAACGCGCGCTAATTGTTGCGCCGCCGCCATGCCCGCAGGGCCCGATCCAACAATGGCTACTTTTTTACCGGTTTTAGTTTTGGCTGGCATGGGCTTGACCCAGCCATTTTCCCAAGCCCGATCAATGATGGCATGCTCAATCGACTTGATGCCAACCGCATCACGATTGATGCCTAGTGTGCAAGCAGACTCGCAGGGAGCTGGGCAAATGCGACCGGTAAATTCAGGGAAGTTGTTGGTGGAGTGCAATACCTCGATGGCATTTTTCCAATCGCCCTGAAATACAAGCTCATTAAAGTCCGGAATGATGTTGTTGACTGGGCAACCGTTATTGCAAAACGGAATACCGCAGTCCATGCAGCGCGCACTTTGGACCTTGGCTTCGTCATCGCTCAGCGTTGTAATGAATTCTTTATAGTGGTGCAAGCGTGCTACAGGAGCCTCGTAGGTTTCCTTAACGCGCTCAAACTCCATAAATGCAGTGATCTTACCCATCTCTACTACTCCTTCAATATCGTGTTGTTACTTAAGCAATCGCCTTTGCATTTTTTTGAGCTTTTTCCCAAAGCTCACCCAATGCCCGTTTGTATTCAGTAGGATGTACCTTAATAAAGCGAGTACGCGCCTGATCCCAGTCGGCGAGCAAGGCTTTCGCGCGCTCAGATCCAGTGTGCCGGAAATGACGCTCAATTAAAGCCTTTAAAATATGCTCATCGCTGAGGCGCTGACCACCATCCTTAACATCGATTGGTGCATGCCATTGGGATTGAGGAACGCTAGCAAGCTGCTCTGCATGGGGCAATACTTTTTCTAAAGTAGCCATGCTGGTATTGCAGCGCTTTGCAAATAAACCATCTTCGTCGTACACATAGGCGATACCACCGCTCATGCCGGCTGCAAAGTTGCGCCCAGTTTCACCCAGAACGACAACCGTACCGCCCGTCATGTATTCACAGCCGTGATCACCCGTACCCTCGACCACTGCAGTAGCACCAGAATTACGAACGGCAAAACGCTCGCCAGCTACGCCATTGAAGAAGGCTTCTCCACCAATCGCACCGTACAAGACAGTATTGCCAACAATAATGTTCTTAGCTGTATCGCCACGGAACTCGTGCGGCGCCCGCACAATCACGCGCCCACCCGACAACCCTTTGCCAACATAATCATTAGCATCTCCAACCAAATCCAAGGTGACGCCATGGGCCAAGAATGCTGCAAAACTTTGACCGGCTGTGCCATTTAACTGGATGTGAATGGTGTCATCTGGCAAACCAGCATGGCCATAACGCTGAGCGATTTCGCCGGACAGCATCGCACCTACCGTACGGTTCACGTTCTTCACGGGAACAATGAAGGACACTTTCTCGCCCCGCTCTAATGCAGGCACGCTCTTTTCAATCAAAATATGATCTAGAGCAGTGCCGAGGCCATGATCCTGTGTGAGTACTTGATAGCGCGGTACATCTGCCGGCACAGCAGGGGCGGCAAAAATCTTACTGAAATCCAGTCCATGGGTTTTCCAGTTATCAATGCCCTTGCGGGTGTCGAGAAAGTCAACTCGGCCAATCAAATCATCAAACTTTCGTATGCCTAATTGAGCCATGATTTCGCGCGCCTCTTCCGCAACAAAGAAGAAGAAATTCACCACATGCTCGGGTTTGCCGGCAAACTTTTTACGCAGCTCCGGATCTTGCGTAGCAACTCCAACTGGGCAGGTATTTAAGTGGCACTTGCGCATCATGATGCAACCTTCTACCACTAGCGGCGCGGTTGCAAAACCAAATTCATCCGCGCCAAGCAAAGCACCAATCACAACGTCGCGACCGGTTTTCATTTGCCCGTCGGCTTGAACCCGAATGCGGCTGCGTAAACGATTGAGTACCAAGGTTTGCTGGGTTTCAGCTAGGCCAAGCTCCCATGGGGAACCGGCATGCTTAATCGACGACAGGGGTGAGGCACCAGTACCGCCATCATGACCTGCAATCACCACGTGATCTGCTTTTGCTTTCGCAACGCCTGCAGCCACTGTACCTACACCTACCTCCGAAACAAGTTTGACGGATACATCGGCCTTGGGATTGACGTTCTTGAGGTCATGAATCAACTGCGCAATGTCTTCAATCGAATAAATATCATGGTGTGGAGGCGGAGAAATCAAACCTACGCCCGGTACCGAGAAACGCAACTTACCAATGTAATCGGATACCTTACTTCCGGGTAGCTGACCGCCCTCACCGGGTTTTGCACCCTGCGCCATTTTGATTTGTAGCTGATCGGCTGAGCGCAAATACTCGGTTGTTACACCAAAGCGACCCGATGCCACCTGCTTGATTTTTGAGCGCAAAGAATCACCATCTTCCAAAGGAATATTGGCTTCCACCACATCGCTACCCAGAATGCTCGCCAAACTTTCGCCCTTGCGAATGGGAATGCCTTTGAGTTCGTTTTTATAGCGATTGGGGTCTTCGCCGCCCTCGCCCGTATTCGACTTACCGCCAATGCGGTTCATCGCTATTGCCAGGGTGGCATGTGCCTCGGTCGAAATGGAGCCTAATGACATCGCGCCCGTTGCAAACCGTTTTACGATCTCTTTAGCAGACTCCACTTCATCCAGTGGGATTGCTTTAGTGGGGTCAACTTTAAATTCGAACAAACCGCGCAAGGTCATCTGACGCTTGCTTTGGTCATTAATGATATTGGCGTACTCTTTATATGTCTGGTAGCCCTTATCAGAGCCAGTACGTGTTGCATGCTGCAGTTTTGCAATGGTATCTGGTGTCCACATGTGGTTTTCGCCACGAACACGATACGCATACTCGCCGCCTGCCTCCAGCATATTGGTCAAGACTGGATCGTTTCCAAACGCCTGCTGATGCATGTGTAGCGCTTCTTCTGCAATCTCAAACACGCCAATACCACCCACATTCGATGGCGTATTTTTGAAATACTGTTGAATCACTTCCTGATTGAGTCCAATGGCTTCAAAAATTTGTGAGCCGGTATAAGACATATAGGTTGAGATGCCCATTTTCGACATGACTTTTTGCAAGCCTTTGCCTACCGCTTTGACGTAATTCTTGATCGCTTTTTCGGGCGATAAATCGCCGGGCAAACCTTTTGCCATTTCCGCCAAGGTTTCCATTGCCAAGAAGGGGTGAATGGCTTCCGCACCATAGCCCGCGAGCAAAGCAAAGTGATGTGTCTCTCTCGCGCTACCGGTCTCTACCACCAAACCAACGCTGGTACGTAAGCCTTTGGCAACCAAATGCTGATGTATTGCAGAGGTCGCTAAGAGTGCTGGGATGGCTACGTGCTTTTCATCCACCTGACGATCACTAATCAGCACAATATTGAAGCCTAAGCTGACCGCATCAGCAGCCTCCGCACACAGGGATGCTAGACGCGCCTCAATACCTTCTTTGCCCCAGGCTGCGGGATAGCAGATGTCTAATTCATAGGTGCGGAACTTACCATTGGTGTAGTGCTCAATGTGGCGGATCTTTGCCATTTCCTCGAAATACAGAATGGGCTGACCTACTTCTAAGCGCATCGGTGGATTGATATTGTTGGTATCGAGTAAGTTGGGCTTTGGTCCCACAAACGAGACCAAGGACATCACCATGTTTTCCCGAATCGGATCGATTGGCGGATTCGTAACCTGTGCA
>CAMEXM010000075.1 GCA_945947155.1 Polynucleobacter meluiroseus
CCTGATTGGCCAGTTCGGCGTTGGCTTTTACTCCGCGTTTATCGTCGCTGATCGCATTACTGTTGAAACCCGCAGGGCGGGTCTACCAGCGGGCGACGGCATTCGCTGGGAGTCCGATGGCTCTGGCGAGTTTACCGTCGAGCCCATCAACCGACCCGAGCGCGGCACCTCGATCATCTTGCACCTGCGCGAGGGCGAAGATGACTTCCTATCGTCTTATCAGCTCAAATCCATCATTCGCAAATACTCCGATCACATTTCCCTGCCGATTCAGATGCGCAAGGAAGAATGGGATGAAGAGAAAAAAGAGCAGGTACTGAGAGAGGAGTTTGAGGCCATCAATCAAGCCAGCGCCTTATGGTCTCGCTCTAAATCCGAAGTCAGCGAAGAGCAATACACTGAGTTTTATAAACACCTCTCACACGACTATGAAGGTCCCTTGTGTTATTCGCACAACCGTGTAGAGGGCCGTAGTGAATTTACCCAACTGCTTTACGTACCGGCGCATGCCCCATTTGATTTATGGGACCGTAATAAGCGGGGCGGCATTCAGCTATACGTCAAACGGGTGTTCATCATGGATGATGCCGAACAGTTGATGCCAACCTACCTGCGTTTTATCACGGGTGTGATTGACTCAACCGACTTACCGCTCAATGTCTCGCGCGAAATTCTGCAGGAATCACGTGATGTCAAAGTCATCCGTGAAAGCTCAACTAAGCGCGTACTCAGCATGCTGGAGGAGTTGGCCAGCAGCGACGATGCAGCCAAGCTAGAAAAGTACCGCACTTTCTGGACTGAATTTGGCCAGGTGCTTAAGGAAGGCATTGGCGAGGACCAAGGCAATCAGGAGCGCCTAGCCAAGCTCTTGCGCTTTGCTAGCACCCACAGCGATACCGCCGAGCAAACAACATCACTGTCGGATTACATCGGACGGATGAAAGAAAGCCAAGACGCTATTTTTTACGTTACCGGCGAAACATTTAATGCCGCCAAAAATAGTCCGCATCTGGAGATCTTCCGTAAAAAAGGCGTAGAAGTCTTGTTGCTCTCGGATCGAGTCGATGAGTGGATGCTGTCCTTTATGCCCGAGTTTGAAGGCAAAAAACTCACCTCGGTTGCCAAGGGAGGACTGGATTTAGGTCAGCTCGCCGACGAAGCAGAAAAGAAGGAACAAGAATCGACCGAAATAGAATTTAAAGACCTGCTTGAAAAAATGAAGACGGCCTTAAGCGATAAAGCAAAAGATGTGCGCGTAACCTTTCGCTTAACGGATTCACCGGCCTGCCTGGTTGCCGATGAAAACGAGCTTTCCGGGAATCTATTGCGCATGCTTAAAGCGGCTGGTCAAGAAGCGCCTAGCACCAAACCCATTTTAGAAATCAACCCCGAACATCCATTGGTTTTAAAACTCAAATACGATGACGCTGCATTTGACGAGTGGGCTAACTTGCTATTTGATCAAGCATTGCTTGCGGAGGGCGGTCAATTAAGTGATCCAGCCAGTTTTGTGAAACGCATGAATAAAATGTTACTAGGCTAAGAAGACCATGAGAAAAGTAGAAACGCAATTTGGCAGCGGCACATACGACCAAAGCGTCACCGTTGGCTCACATCACCTCATGTCCGACGTTGATGCTTCAAAAGGAGGCGCCGATAACGGTCTCTCGCCTCATGAATACCTCGCTGCTGCCCTCGCCAGCTGCACCGGCATGACCCTCAAAATGTACGCCGGTCGCAAAAGCTGGGCACTTGAGAACGCCATTGTGACGGTAAACATTTCCCGCACTGATGAGGTCGAACGCTTTACACGCGAGATTACCCTCGTTGGCAATTTGGATGCAGAGCAAATTGCACGCCTACTGGATATTGCCGATAAGTGCCCAGTCCATAAAGCACTGATTGGCACGATTGCGATAGACACCCAACTTGTGCCGTAGCGCAAGCTGGGCTAGATGCTGCCAAGCGACTGCCTTTACTTCGAAGTACCTGAAGTTCCTGTGCCGGAACTTGATGCCGGCTTTCCTGCTTTACCGGCTTGATAGCCTTGGTTGTATTGGGCTTGCTTTTCTTTCTCGTAGGCATCGTAAACGTAACCCGATGCTGCGCCCACTGCTGCGCCGCCAACCGCACCCCAAATTGGATTGCCATGGAAAATGGCGGTGCCCACTGCCCCGGCTGCAGCACCAATTGAAGCGCCAGACAGGGTACGTTGCTCTGTGTTGCTCATATTCGAGCACCCTGCAGCTAGTAATACGACTGAAGTAATAGCGATTATTTTTTTCATGGGTAGAACTCCTTCAAACATGCATTGAGTAGATTAACGTGCGCATGGAAAGCGAACGGTCAAGAAGCGCAAAAAGGTGCCCGAGGCAGGGCCACTGGCTGCCGGGGGATTGTCTTGAGCCCACTGCGTATAGCCTGCAATTACTTCATCGCGGGTTGGTGCTGGCTGCTTAATGCAAATATTCGATTTAGACGTTTTTGGATTACGGGTAGCCAAGTAGGTGTCGTAAATTGCCGTGACATAGCCAACGCAAAAACTACGCGACTCTGGGCTGGCGGGTGTTTTGCAGACGTTAACTAACTCTTGGGTGCTGAGTACCGGAATTTTTTCTTGAGCCTGAGCGGCGCCGAAAAATGCAAAAACAATGCTGATGGCAAGTAGTGGTTTTTTCATCGGGTTTTCCCTAGAGTTGTCTTCAATTGATGATAAACCAAGTCCAAATGGCGCCATTTAAATAAGAAATCAGGAGCGCCATTTAAATCACCAACAAAGACCCTTCAGCAATGATTTGGATCACAGCGGGGAATCAACCGCAGCAAGTGCCATTTCCATATCCAAACAGCCCCTTCCTCAAAATTTACAATGCAAGCGGTGTAATATGGTGTTGATGAAAGTGGGAATGTTTCATTTTCTACTTTTGTAAAAATGAATGATTTAAGGTTTAGCGTAAGGCACATTGAAGTCGGCCATTCGGCGCAATTGGTATTCCCAAAGACAACCATTTATCCAAAGCATGATATGAAAATCGAAACTACCCAATTTAGCAAAATCAATACAAAGCAATGCCAAGATGACATGCAGGCATATTGGATGCCATACACCCCGAACCGCTACTTTAGGAAAAATCCAAAGGTGATGGCAAGTGCCAAGGGCGTTTATTACACCGATGATCATGGCCGTAAATTATTTGATGGTGCGTCTGGCCTTTGGACTTCCCCGCTGGGCCATGGTGACCCCCGCATCATCGAGGCCATCCAGAAGCAATACCAGACGATGGACTATGTTCCTGCCTTTCAAATGGCCAGCAAAGAAACATTTCGATTGGCCAATCGCATTACCCAATATGCTCCCGCCGATTTAGGAAAAGTATTCTTTGTTAACTCGGGATCGGAGGCCGTAGATACTGCCCTCAAGATGGCCATTGCCTACCATCGCGCTAGAGGCGAATCGAGTCGAACTCGAATGATTGGCCGCGAGCGAGCCTATCACGGAGGCTGTGTTGGTGGAATTTCAGTTGGGGGCATACCAACGAATCGAAAAATGTTCAGCCCAATGATGATGCCTGGGGTCGATCACCTACCGCATACCTTAAATCTTTCTCAAATGGCGTTTTCAAGAGGGCAACCAACTTGGGGTGCTCACTTAGCCGATGATCTTGAACGATTGGTGTTGTTGCATGATGCAAGCAATATTGCTGCCGTCATTTTGGAACCCGTGCAAGGATCCACTGGGGTCATTGTTCCGCCGGTGGGTTACCTTGAAAAAATTCGAGAGATTTGCACAAAGCACGGCATCCTGCTGATTTTTGATGAGGTCATCACTGGTTTTGGTCGCCTTGCGGCCAACTTTGGAGCCGATCGCTTTGGGGTAAAGCCGGACATGATTACATTCGCGAAGGCCATCACGAATGGCGTCATCCCAATGGGCGGCATTATTGCGCACAACGATATTTACGAGACCATCACTGGCGGTGGCGGCCAAGAACAGTTAATCGAGTTTTTTCATGGCTTTACCTATTCAGGCCATCCACTTGCTACTGCGGCGGCTCACGCCTGTTTAGATATCTTCGAGGACGATGATATTTTGGCTCGCACCCAAGTTCTCGATAAGGTCTTAGGGGATGCCGTTCACTCCCTCAAGGGTATGCCTGGGATTTTGGACATACGGAATTGTGGTGTCTCGGCGGCATTCGATCTTGAGCCGATTGCGGGTAAGCCCGGCTTACGCGGCATGCAAGTGCTCGAGAGCTGCATCGTACATTGTATCTTGGTGCGCATTACCGGAGACACCATCGCCATGGGCCCTCCTTTTGTTGCCACTACCGAAGAAGTCCAATCTTTAGTTGAAACTTTTTCCCGCGTCATTAAGAAGGCGTTTAGCTAATTGTTGAGCAAAAAAATATTTAACTCCTTTAACTAATCACCCAATTATTCAATTCTCATTACCCCGAAAGACGAAATAATGAACCTCAGCAAATTTCTCTCATTACGAACCATTGCATCGGTCGGCTTGCTCAGTTTTTGCATCGGCTTTGCTCAAGCCAACCCAGACAGTGATTGGCCAAAAAAACCAATTAAAGTTGTTCTGTCTTTCCCTGCGGGTGGCTCAACGGATGTATTTGCAAGGGCAATCATGGTTCCGCTCGGAGAGGCTCTGGGTCAAGCCATGGTCATTGAAAATAAACCCGGCGCAGGCGGAATGATTGGCCTCGGCGCTGCCGCTACTGCAGCCCCAGATGGCTATACCATTCACTTTAGTGCTTTAACTAATCAGGCAATATCCCAAGCCCTCTACAAAAATCCCCCTGCAGACTTAAGAACGAGCTTTGCCCCAGTAGCCTTAGTGGGCGCTGTGCCCCACGTACTCGTTGTTAATCCAACGGTACCTGCTAAAAATGTTGCAGAACTAACAGCATTTATTAAATCTCGAAATGGCAATTTTAGTTATGCCTCGCAAGGCAATGGGACCTTATCCCACCTTGAGGCACAGTTATTCATGCAACGCATTGGGGCAGCTGGAGTACACGTTCCCTACAAAGGCAGTAGCTTTGCTCTGCCTGACCTGATTGCGGGAAATACATTAATGATGTTTGATAGCGTCACCGCATCATTGCCCCACATCAATAGCGGAAAATTGCGGCCCCTTGGAATTGCATCAAGTGAGCGGTCGCCGCTTATGCCAACGGTTCCAACCTTGGCCCAGGCCGGCATGATGAAGTTTGATGTAGAGAATTTATTTGCCATTTACGTTCCCAAAGGAACGCCACCCAAGATTGTTAATCGATTGGAAACTGAATTACGCCGGATTATTACCAATCCGGATTTAAAGCAACGTGTTGCCAATCAAGGTATTTTTCTTCAGTTTGAAAATGCCGGCAGGCTAGCTGAGGTTACCAATGCAGAGCATGACAAGTGGAGCAAGATTGTTAATGCAGCCAATATCAAAATCGATTAATTTATAGTGGACATCTCCCATCCCTCGGGTTTCGGCAGAACCCCGGTCTTAGCCCGTAATGCTGTTGCTAGTTCTCAACCTTTAGCGACACAGGCTGGATTAGAAGCGCTGCAACTGGGTGGCAATGCGGTGGATGCAGCACTGGCTACTGCAATTACATTAACCGTGGTTGAGCCCACTATGAATGGACTTGGCGGCGATGGATTTGCGCTAGTTTGGGATAGTAAAAAACTACATGGTTTAAATGCATCGGGCCGAGCACCAGCCGCATGGACGCTCGAGTTCTTTACTGGAAAGTCGGCAATGCCCTTGATCGGCTGGGACACCGTAACCGTTCCTGGAATGGTCTCGGGCTGGGTTGCGCTTTCTAAAAAGTTTGGGAAATTACCATTCGCGTCGTTATTTAAACGCGCGATTGCGTACGCCGATAATGGCTATCCCGTTTCGCCCGTGATTGCGAGGCAGTGGCGCGAGGCCATTCCCATTCTCCAAGGTCAACCGGGATTTTTAGAATCCTTCACAGTCAATGGTCGAGCCCCGCTCGCCGGAGAAATTTGGCGTTTCCCCGCCCAAGCCAAAACATTGCGCGCTATTGCGGACAGCACCGGAGAATCGTTTTATAAGGGTGAGATTGCCCAAACCATTGTTGATTTTGCAAAAAAGACGGGGGGATCTTTTTCCCTGGCTGACTTTGCTGCGCATGAAGCCAACTGGGTTGAGCCACTCGATTTCAAATACAAGGGCTATACCCTTTCTGAAATCCCACCCAATGGCACTGGAATCATTGCCCAAATGGCATTGGGAATCTTAGATGCACTGAATGCAACGCAGTATCCGCGTTATTCTGCGCAACGCATCCACCTCCAAGTGGAGTCCATGCGACTTGCCTTTGCGGATGCCTATGCGCATATTGCTGATGCGGGTGCCATGCACTTAGATCCACGTGCACTGCTAGATCAACAGTACCTTGCACGCCGTGCCGCACTGATTGACCATAGCAAAGCGGGGCAATATCAAAGTGGTGATCCGCATTCGGGTGGCACGGTGTATTTGTGTGCCGCTGACGATTCCGGAATGATGGTCTCCTACATTCAATCCAACTTCAAAGGATTTGGCTCGGGCGTGGTTGCGCCGGGTGGCATCGCCCTCCATAACCGCGGAATGAGCTTTAGCCTCGTGCCAGGGCATCCCAA
>CAMEXM010000076.1 GCA_945947155.1 Polynucleobacter meluiroseus
GCTACCGCCTTGCCAATCACCACACACTCCAATAAAGAATTGCTTGCCAAGCGATTAGCGCCATGCAGGCCAGTATAGGTTGCCTCACCCACCGCATAGAGTCCAGGTAAATCAGTCTTGCCATGCAAATCCGTTACAACTCCGCCGCAAGTGTAGTGTGCTGCAGGCACAACTGGAATGGGCTCTTTTGTAATATCCAAACCAAGACTGAAGCAGCGCGCATAGATCATCGGGAAATGCTCTTTGATGAAGGCTTCGCCCAAATGCGTCGCATCTAAGTTAACGTAATCGAGGCCGTGTTTTTTCATTTCAAAATCAATGGCACGGGCTACGATATCCCGCGGCGCCAACTCATTGCGCTTATCGTGCTCCGGCATGAAGCGCGTTCCATCCGGTAGCTTCAGTAAACCACCCTCGCCGCGCAAGGCTTCCGTAATTAAGAAGGTGCGATCACTGGGATGATACAAACACGTTGGATGAAACTGAATGAACTCCATATTACCCACCCGGCACCCTGCACGCCAGGCCATGGCAATGCCATCACCGGTAGCCGTATCGGGGTTGCTGGTATAGCGATAGACCTTACCAACGCCGCCCGTTGCCAATACAACCGACTTCGCCGCAATGGTTTCAACGTGATTGGTATTGATATCCAGGGCATAAACGCCGTAGCAGCGGTTGGGGCGATTGCGCTTTTCTTTCGCGCTGAGGTGGCGATTGGTAATGAGGTCCAGCGCAATCCAATGTTCCAAAATGGTGATATTGGAATTGGCGCGGGCATGATCGAGCAAGACCTCATGAATCGCCTTGCCGGTCGCATCCGCTGCATGCGCAATACGGCGCTGACTGTGCCCGCCTTCCCGCGTGAGGTGCAAACCCATTGGGCCATCTTTGTCGGCAGTAAAGGGTACCCCTTGATCGACCAACCACTGAATCGCTGCTGCACTTTCTTCCGCAATATACCGCGCAGTCGATTCCACTACTAAACCGGCACCCGCATTCAGGGTATCGTTCACATGCGCATCAATGCTGTCATGTTCTTTGTCTACCACCCCAACAATACCGCCTTGCGCCCAAGCCGTAGCAGATTCGCTCAAACTACGCTTAGCCATCAGCAGTACTTTTTGCGTCTTGGCCAAATCCAGAGCGACCGTCAGGCCAGCTAGGCCAGCGCCAATAATGAGGACGGGTAGGTCTGCCGCATCCTTTTGAGTAAGAGCGTCGGCTGGTTTGACTGGGGTGGACATTTCTTCATTTTACGGCGCAAGCCGCGTACATGCAGCGATCTCTATAAAAGAAAAAGGCCCCGCTATCAGCGAGGCCTTTGATCTGACTTTCTGTCTTACGCACTAATACAGG
Organism: Polynucleobacter meluiroseus; assembly: GCA_945947155.1. Taxonomy (GTDB): domain Bacteria; phylum Pseudomonadota; class Gammaproteobacteria; order Burkholderiales; family Burkholderiaceae; genus Polynucleobacter; species Polynucleobacter meluiroseus_G. The sequence continues at coordinate 1,360 of CAMEXM010000076.1, forward strand.
CTAACCCATCATGCTAGAACTGCGGCTTTGTCTTTTGGGTCATTGGTGCCATAACCAATTTCCTTGGCCACCTGACCGCCCATGGTTAACTTCACAGCACAATACTTAAACTCAGGGATCTTGCCGACCGGATCAAGCGCTGCGTTTGTAATAAGGTTGGCAGCCGCTTCGTAGTAAGCAAACGGAATAAAGATCACTCCGCGTGGCGTGCCATCATCCCGGCGCACATGTATACCCACCTCGCCGCGGCGTGAGGCAACCGTAATCACATCACCTGCCGTTACGCCTAGTTGCGTCATATCAGCACCATTCATCGAGACCGTAGCCAGGGGTTCGATCGCATCGAGCACCGTAGCGCGGCGCGTCATGCTACCGGTATGCCAATGCTCCAACTGGCGGCCAGTAATGAGGACAAATGGGTAGTCACTATCGGGCCGCTCGTTTGCAGGAATGATATCGGCTGGCACCAACTTCACTTTGCCATCCGGCGTTGAGAATGCATCGTCAAATACGATGGGGCGGCCTGGATCATCGGCAGACAAACAAGGATAGGTCACACTGGATTCCTTTTCGAGGCGCTCCCAGGTAATGCCATTAATCGCCGCGTGCATTGCTTGACGCATTTCATCGTAGACCGCAGCAACACCGGCTTCTGGACCTTGGTAGTTCCAGTTCAAGCCCATCCGCTTAGCGATTTCTTGAATGATCCACAAATCGGGCTTGGCATCGCCTGGTGGATTGACGGCGCGCTTACCCATCTGCACCATCCGGTCTGTATTGCTTACAGTACCGGTTTTTTCTGGCCAAGCGCTCGCAGGTAAAACTACGTCTGCCAACAATGCCGTCTCCGTCATAAAAATATCCTGCACCACCAAATGCTCGAGGGATGCCAAGGCATGACGAGCATGGTTTAAATCGGGATCACTCATCGCGGGGTTTTCTCCCTCGACATACATACCACGAATCTTATGGGGATCGCTATCGGGCGCCGTAATCTTGTGCATGATCTCAACCACGGTATAACCGGGCTTTTTATCCAGCGGGCTATCCCAGAATTTCTCAAACCAGGCATGCGCTGCTGGATTATCAACGCGCTGATAGTTCGGGAACATCATGGGAATAAGGCCAGCATCACTCGCGCCCTGCACGTTATTTTGACCGCGCAATGGATGCAAGCCAGAGCCGGGCTTACCAATTTGACCGGTAATGCTCACGAGTGCAATTAAGCAACGGGCATTGTCGGTGCCGTGAATGTGCTGGCTCACGCCCATACCCCACAAAATCATCGCCGACTTAGTAGTAGCGAATTCGCGTGCAACCTCACGCAACGTTTCTGCCGGAATGCCGCAAATCGGCGCCATGGCTTCTGGGCTATAGCCCTTGATGTTTTCTTTTAATGCCTCAAAGTTATTCGCACGATCGCGAATAAAGTTCTCATCGCACAAACCCTCTTCAATGACCGTATAAATCATGGCATTGAGCATTGCTACATCGGTATCAGGCTTGAACTGCATCGTGCGCCAAGCGTGTTTAGCCATGTCGGTAATGCGCGGATCGCAGAGCACAATCTTAGCGCCGTTCTTGGCGGCGTTCTTAAACCAGGTGGCTGCCACCGGATGGTTTGCGGTGGGGTTCGATCCAATCAAGAAAATCAGACTGGAATGTTCCACATCGTTCACCTGATTACTCACCGCGCCCGAACCAACACCCTCGAGCAAAGCAGCAACGCTGGATGCATGGCATAAGCGGGTACAGTGATCGACGTTATTGCTACCAAAGCCAGTGCGTACCAGTTTTTGGAATAAATAGGCTTCTTCGTTACTGCCTTTGGCTGAACCAAAGCCAGCGAGCGTCTTATTGCCATGCTGATCGCGCAACTGCTTTAACTTTCCGGCTGCCAAATCCAATGCCTCTTCCCAAGTGGCTTCACGGAAAATGCTAGACCAGTCTTGTGGGTTCTGAATCGCATGCTCGTCTTTTGCTACGCCCGGTTTCCGAATCAAAGGCTTAGTTAGGCGCTGTGGATTGTGGATGTAGTCCATACCAAAACGGCCCTTCACGCACAGGCGATTGTGATTGGCTGGGCCATCACGGCCCTCCACGCTGACAATCTTTTCGTCTTTGACGTTATAAGTAATTTGGCAACCGACGCCGCAGAATGGGCAAACCGAATCCACCTTGCGATCTACGTTTTGTGAACCAATCAAGCCTTTGGGCATCAACGCCCCAGTTGGGCAAGCCTGAACGCACTCACCGCAGGCCACGCAGGTGCTCTCGCCCATCGGATCGCTCAAGTCAAACACGATCTCACTGTGCGCACCGCGCATCGCATAACCAATCACATCGTTGACTTGCTCTTCACGGCAAGCGCGGACGCAGCGATTACACTGAATACAGGCGTCTAAATTGACCGCCATTGCCGGATGCGATACATCTGCAGCCGGCTGTTTACGACGCAACGCCTTTAGTTCTGGTCGAACGTAAACATCCAGGCGCGTTGCCCAAGTGCTCAGTTCGCCGTGTTGTTGTTGGCGCTGTTCTTCGTCGCTGTCTCCTACCCACTTATACCCTTCATCTGGCATGTCCGATAACAACATTTCCAGTACTAATTTTTGACTCTTGAGCGCACGCTCGCTATTGGCTTTGACATCCATGCCGGGTGTCGCACTGCGGCAGCAACTGGGCGCTAAGGTACGCTCGCCGTTGATCTCAACGACACATGCACGGCAATTGCCATCGGCACGATAGCCGTCTTTAAAACACAAATGGGGAATATCCACACCATGGCGTTTAGCCGCCTTGAGAATGGTTTCACCCTCATAGGAAATAATCGTCTTGCCATCAAGCTTGAACTCGACGGTTTGCAACTGGAGTTCGTTTGGATTTACGGGGGCGTTCATTTAAGCAACCTCTTCTGGGAAGTACTTCGCAATGCAGCGAATCGGATTAGGGGCTGCTTGACCAAGACCGCAGATGGAGGCATCGACCATCACGGTAGCTAAATCCTCTAGCGTTGCTTTATCCCAGGACTTGGCTTGCATTAACTCAGCTGCCTTGCTAGTGCCCACGCGGCATGGCGTACATTGACCACAACTCTCATGCTCAAAGAAGTGCATGACGTTCAACGCTGCATCGCGAGCTTTGTCTTTATCACTAAAGACCATCACCGCAGCAGAGCCGATGAAACATCCGTAAGGCTGCAAGGTATCAAAGTCCAGTGGAATGGTATTCATGGTGGCAGGCAAAATACCGCCCGAGGCGCCGCCGGGCAAATACCCATAGAAACGGTGGCCGTCTTGCATGCCGCCGCAATACTCATCAATCAATTCCTGAATGGTGATGCCGGCTGGGGCTAATTTGACGCCGGGCAACTTCACACGGCCACTAACGCTAAAACTACGTAGACCTTTGCGATCATGACGGCCATAGTTACTAAACCACTGCGGCCCACGCTGCACAATGTCGCGCACCCAATACAGGGTCTCAAAGTTATGCTCTAAAGTTGGGCGGCCAAACAAGCCCACTTGTGCAATGTACGGTGGACGCATGCGGGGTTCGCCGCGCTTGCCTTCAATACTCTCGATCATTGCCGACTCTTCGCCGCAAATGTACGCGCCTGCACCGCGACGCAATTCAATCAAGGGCAACGTAAATGGGGGATTGGCTTGCAGCTTGGCGATTTCACGCTCGAGGAGTTCGCGGCAACCGTGGTACTCATCGCGCAAATAGATATAACAGGCATCAATGCCAACCACATTGGCGGCAATCAGCAACCCTTCTAAGAAGCGATGGGGATCCCGCTCTAAATAGGTGCGGTCTTTAAATGTGCCGGGCTCACCTTCGTCGATGTTGACGGCTATGAGTTTGGGTGCAGGTTGATCTTTGACAATGCGCCATTTCCGTCCCGCCGGAAAGCCTGCACCACCTAAACCGCGCAGACCGGAGTCTTCCATGGCTTTGATAATCTGCTCACCCTCATGCTTGCCACTGACAATCTCTGCTGCTAAGGCGTAACCGCCTTTAGCGCGGTAGGTCTCATAGCCAACGTAATCGGGCGATACAGCTTGATCACGGCCTTGGGGCGATACGCCTTTTTCTGCCAAGTCAGCCGGCTCGAAGTTACCGCTATCGCTCGCGAGCGGATGGGATACCTGTTTGTTGGCCACTGCTGCCGCAACCGTCTCAGCGGTAGCAAATAAAACCGGGTATTGGTGCACCACCGCCACTGGCGCTTGCTCACAGCGACCGACGCACGGCGCTGCTATCACCTTTACTTTTGGGTTACCTAAGATCGAAGGCAAGCGACTCAAGAGTGTTTTTGCACCAGCGAGTTCGCATGACAGTCCATCGCACACACGTACCGTGATGTCGGCAACCGGATCATCGCCGCGGACCACTTCAAAGTGGTGGTAAAAAGTGGCAACTTCATACACCTCTGCCATCGGCAAATTCATTTCTTTTGCGAGGGCAACCAAATGGCGATCATGCAATGCACGGTAGGCATCATTTAATTTGTGTAAGTTTTCGATCAAGAGATCACGGCGATGTAGCGCCTCACCAATCAACTGGCGCACTTCGGCAATCGATGCGTCATCAGCTTGACGGCCCTTCAATTTACTTTTGCGCCGAATGGTTTCCCGTAAATCATTGACCGTCGCAAGTGCAACAGCTTCGACTGCTTCGGATGGCTTGGGGTGATTCATAGTCTATTGATCTCTAATCTCGGTTGGAAATAGCCCTGCGCACGTGCAAAACCATTTCGTTTGCATGATTTTGGTGGATTTACAAGAGCAAGTCCTTGACGGCGCTCAAGAGCCTTTTGTGGGGGTAATAACACGGGTTTACCCTATATTCAGGTGAACTGCTGTCAATTTAGGTCCACTACCAAAGAGAGTATTTCTATAGTAAATCATTGCAGCAACATGGGTTGATTTTGGATTAATTGGGGTACTTGGGTTTGGGGTGCTGGTGGTCTGTAACCTAAAGCACTATGCGGCCTGACTTG
>CAMEXM010000077.1 GCA_945947155.1 Polynucleobacter meluiroseus
TTTAATACGATCGGTCCGCCAATCGCTTGCGCTGCACGCCAGGCCTCATCGGCGCTGCTAACCACTTCACCATGGGGAACTGACACTCCAGCAGCATGCAGCAGATTTTTAGTGAGCTCTTTATCTTGCGCAATCGATTCAGCAATCGCGCTGGTGTCGCAGGTTTCCGCGGCTTGAATGCGCTTTTGTTTGCTGCCCCAACCAAACTGAACCATACTGCCTTCAGTCATGCGTCGATACGGAATGTGATGCGCGATGGCGGCATCGACGATTGAACCAGTGCTCGGTCCCAAGCGAACCTCTTCGTATAAGGAGGCTAATTCACTTAATGCGGTTACCAGATCAAACGGCGCCTCATCACGTGCCGCCTGAATTAAAGCGAGCGCAAAGTCAAAGGCCATTCGACCTACCGCTTCTTCGGTGTACTCGACTACCACTTGGTAAACGCCTGTATCGGATGTTTGAATGGTTCGGCTGAAAGTGACAGGACAGCCTGCTTGCGCTTGCAGATCAAGCGCCGCATGCTCAATTACGTGCGCCAAAGAGACCACTTCGGTTTTGCCACTAAAGCGCATAAAGCTCAACTGCGGAAAGCGCTCTCGGAGCTTGACTTCAAATGCAGGTAGCTGATCGATTGCGCGCTCCAAGGGGTCGCAATCAACAATTGCCTCCAGAGCGGTATGCCTGCTCCACAAATTGGGCCCACGCAACATGCGAATCCGAGATACTTTCAATTACGCCTCTGTCTGATTTGCAGTACTGGAGCAAAATGTCTCTGTGCCAGCAAGAATAATATTAAAAGGAATGCCCAAGGCCCAGGCTGCAGCGATCGCTGCTGCTAAATTAATGGACTTCCATTCCATGCTATCAAGAGTGCTCTGCGGATTTTTAGGCAAGTGCAGCACTTGCTCATCCCGCCGCGCAGTCTTTAAGATAATCTCTTGGCCGCGCACAAGTGCAGCACGACCGCCTTGTTTCAGATGATTTTCAATTAAAGGGCTTGCCTCATTCTGGGAGAGGAAAATCACTTCGCCTTTACACAGTTCGGCCATTTTGGCTACCATGGGATCATCGGCATTGAGGACGGCAGCGCCATTGGGCAAGACCACATCTACCTGGGTGCGCACAATACTGAACAGTTGATCTTCATCGTAGATTGCATACTCTGGAAACGTAGCGCTTGGATCGATGTTGAGTACCACACCAACCTGACAGTGATCATAGGCAAGACCTTCAATTAGCATCGATAGGTGATTATTTTCGATTACCGCAGCTTCAACCGCCCGATTGAGAAGGGTGCGGCGGGCGTTTTCCCAATCCGATGGGCACTCTTTTTTAATAATGCGATTACCAAAATACAATTGATTGCCGCACGACACCCCAACATACTGGTTTGTTAGTCTGAGAAAGTGGCCAACCATTTCGGCGACCAAGGTTTTACCTTTGGATCCGGTAATGCCGACCAGCGGAATTCTGAAATCCACGTCGGCAGGAAACAGATGGTCTGCAATCGCCTTGCCAACCGGCTGCGGAGTTCCGCTGGCTGGCTTTAAGTGCATTAATAGACCGGGGCCCGCATTGACTTCCACAATGGCAGCCCCTTGCTCCTCAAAGGGCTTACTGATGTCTTGGACTACTAAATCGACGCCAGCAATTTCAAGTCCAACTACCCGCGCTGCCAATGCAACTTGCCGAGCTACTTCGGGGTGAACCTGATCGGTTACATCAAAAGCGACGTTGCCATTGCTCTGAATAAATACCCGCTGGCCTTCTGTAGGAATAGCCTTTGCGCTGAGTTTTTGGCGAGTGAGCTCGAGTTCGACGGCAGAGTCAACGCGCACCGGATTTAAGGGACATTCTTCTGCAGTGCCGCGCCGAGGATCCGAATTGATCTGCAGATCAATTAGTTCAGTCACGCTGTGTTTACCGTCACCAAGGATCCAAACCGTTTCCCCTTTGGCTGCAGCAACTACCCGACTGCCGACCACGAGGAGGCGATGCTCATCACCCAAAATATGGCGCTCGACTAATACGGCGCTACCTTCCTGTACTGCAACGGCGTAGGCCGCTTCCACTTCCTCTTGGGTATAGAGATTAATAAAGACACCTCGGCCGTGGTTGCCATCAATTGGCTTTACCACTACCGGCAAGCCAATGTCTTCAGCAGCATCCCACGCATCTAGTGCAGTCGCAACAATACGACCTTCGGGAGTGGGGAGTCCTGCGCTATTCAATAAGCTTTTGGTCAGGTCTTTATCACGTGAAACGCTCTCTGCGATTGCGCTGGTGCGGTCGGTTTCTGCAGTCCAAATGCGACGTTGTTTTGCGCCATAACCCAGTTGAACGAGATTGCCGCTCGATAAGCGAATCCATGGAACTCCTTTTTCCTCAGCAGCATAGACAATGCTTGCCGTGCTGGGACCGAGCAAGAGGTCATCGCTGAGGTCACGTAATTGCTCAACCAATTGCTTTAATAAGACCGAGGCATCCTGGGTATCTTGAGCTAGAGCTAGGTAAAGATCCCGTGCGCACTCCAAGGCAGTTAAGGTTACTTTTTCATTAATTGCGCTGACAATCACTTTATAAACGCCCCGGCGATCGCCATCGCGGGCTCTGCCAAAACCGCCGGGTATGCCGGCCATGTTTTGTAGCTCAAGCGTGAGGTGTTCAAGGATGTGGGCAGGCCAAGTGCCTTCCTGAACCCGCTTTAAGAAACCGCCGTGCTCGCCATAGCTGCAGCGGTGTTCAACTAAGGCGGGCATGCACGCTACCAGCCGTTCATAAAACCCAGGGATTAGGTTGGATGGATAGTCTTCCAGATCACCAATATCGACCCAAGCCTCGATCACCGTGTGATAGGCCCACATATTGGGGCCACGGAGATGCTTGACGCTCAGAATCTCAATGGTTTTATCGAGTAATTGGGGCATAAAAACGGGATCCCTTAACTTCGGGCTAGGTAGCGCTTCGCAGCATCGGGTAGGGTGGAGAAAAGGGTCAAAAGTGAAAAGAATGACAGATTCATGCTTAAACGCTGGACCGGCTCCATAAGTTGACAGATTCAATAAATTGAAAAGATCTGCGCTCCACTATACTTTGACTACCCATGGAACCCGATTTTTCCGCACTTTCGCCGCCGCTTCCAGCGCAATGGCAAGACAGCTTGGCGGCCCAATCCCTCCCAGCATTACAGCCCTTGTCGCTCCGAGCCTGGATCGAGCTCGATCTAGACGCAGGGCTGCGTTTTAACAAATCCCTCCTGCTGATCAATGGCGATTTTCTGGTATGGGTCAATGGATCGCAGTGCCAATCGTGGCCCATTGAAGCGGGATTTGACTTAAGTCACTCCGACCACGCCGGCGTGGGTTGCTTGCGCTTACAGCAGGGCGACACCCTGCTGGCAACATGGCATTACACCCTTGCCGTCAATCCCCAAGCCCTGCGATTGCTGGCCGCCTTTCAGAATGAGCAACACGCATCGCAAACGCCAGTGAGCTTCCTCAGCGAAGACGATCCCTTAGACGATAAGCCACCATCCACTTGGACACTGTTGAAGTTATGGCGTTTTGCTAGGCCATACAAAAAAGAGTTGTTGTTCGGATTAATGTTGACCTTAGCCTCGACCGGTGCAACCCTCGTGCCTCCGTACTTGACTATGCCGCTGATGGATAACATTTTGATTCCGTATGAGCGGGGCCAGCCAATCGATTTTGATTTGGCGCGCTTGTATTTGGGTGCACTGCTTGCGGCTGCGTTATTAGCCTGGGGTTTGGGCTGGTGGCGCACTTACCTATTGGCCTTGGTGAGCGAGCGGATTAGCGCTGATCTGCGCAATACTACCTTTGAGCACCTATTAAAACTGTCGCTCGAGTATTTCGGTGGTAAGCGTACTGGCGATTTGATCGCGCGTATCGGTACAGAAACAGATCGGATTTGTGTTTTTCTGTCGCTCTACCTGCTCGATTTTATAACCGACCTGATCATGATCATCATGACCGCCGCTATTTTGGCGTCGATCGATCCGCTACTCGCATTAGTGACGTTGGCGCCACTTCCATTTATTGCATGGATGATTCATGTGGTGCGCGATAAATTGCGTTATGGTTTTGAAAAGATCGACCGCATTTGGGGAGAAGTCACCAATGTACTGACCGATACCATTCCAGGTATTCGGGTGGTGAAGGCTTTTGCCCAAGAAAAGCGGGAGCTAAATCGCTTTATGGACTCCAATCGCCATAATTTGCAAATCAACGACCGCGTTAATCGTGTTTGGAGTTTGTTTACCCCAACAGTAACTTTGTTAACTGAGGTTGGTCTATTGGTGGTGTGGGCATTTGGTATTTGGCAGGTTGCCAATAACAATGTCTCGGTCGGTGTATTGGTTGCTTTTTTGGCCTACATCGGTCGCTTCTATATTCGCCTAGACACCATGAGTCGCATTGTTTCCCATACGCAAAAGGCCGCTGCCGGTACTAAGCGTATTTTTGATATCTTGGATCACGTCTCCAGTGTGCCGGAGCCGATCAATCCAGCGCCGCTCGGCCCGATTCAAGGAAAGATCGATGTACGTGGCGTTGGCTTTCGTTATGGCAATCGCGCGGTTACCAAAGGCATTGACTTGCACATTGCACCCGGCGAAATGATTGGTCTGGTAGGGCATAGCGGATCCGGAAAAAGCACCTTGGTCAACCTAATTTGCCGCTTCTATGACGTGAGCGAGGGCAGCATCACATTGGATGGTCGCGATATTCGCAGCATTGGCATCGCCGATTACCGCAAGTGCATTGGCCTGGTATTGCAAGAGCCCTTCTTATTTTTTGGAACCATCGCCGATAACATTGCCTATGGCAAGCCCAACGCATCGCGTGAGGAGATTATTGAGGCGGCGAGGGCGGCGCACGCCCATGAGTTTATTTTGCGCTTGCCCTTAGGCTATGACTCGCTCGTGGGCGAGCGCGGCCAATCGCTCTCGGGTGGTGAGCGTCAACGCATTTCGATTGCGCGCGCCTTGTTGATTAACCCCAGCATTCTGATTTTGGATGAGGCTACTTCATCGGTTGACACGACGACCGAAAAAGAAATTCAGCGGGCCTTAGATAATTTAGTGAAGGGCCGCACGACGATTGCGATTGCACACCGCCTCTCTACCTTACGTAAAGCCGATCGCTTGGTGGTGCTCGATAAGGGCGAGATTGTGGAGATTGGTTCGCACGATGAATTGATGGCAGCGCAAGGCGCCTACTACCAGTTATATCAAGCTCAAATTCGCCACGCTACGGAATTGGTTGAGGGCGGCGCCATTGGAGAGACACTTGAAAAAGCCTAGCTTGATGCGTGATTCGCTTGGGCGCCTTGTCTTCATCGATGAGGCTGGTACTGAGCACGTCGATGTCCATGCGGTGCGCGCCTTCCCGATTACCGCTCCGAGTGCTGGCATCTCTCTAATGGACTCGGCTGGCAAAGAGCTGTTCTGGTTTGCGTCCTTAGCAGCCATACCGGCAGAGGATTGCGTGCCGCTGATGGAGGAGCTGGCTGCCCGTGAGTTCATGCCCGTCATTGAGCAAATCAGCAGCGTATCCAGCTATGCCACTCCGAGTATTTGGCTGGTGCAGACCGACCGCGGTGAGACGCGTCTGCGCCTCAATGGTGAAGAAAATATCCGCCGCGTTGCTGGGAATACCTTGCTGATATCAGACGCCAATGGCGTGCAATATTTGGTGCGCGATTCCAGTCAATTGGATAAACAAAGCCGCAAGCTATTGGATCGTTTTTTATAAACGGCTTTGCCTTCAATCTGCCTACGCAGTACAGCATGCTTTAAAATAGGATCCTCGCCGGAATAGCTCAGTTGGTAGAGCAGCGCATTCGTAATGCGAAGGTCGGAGGTTCGATTCCTCTTTCCGGCACCACATTGCAGCGCAATAGTAAGCTGCTAATACGGGTTTCTACTAGTGTATTTCATCCGTTGAAGTTCCATAGCGTAAATCCCTAGTGCAGTTTTTCTCGTTTATTGACAGTAATCAAGATGCGTACGCATGAATTGTTTAAAAATTCAGCTTGTCTTGTTGCATATAAAAAAACCAGATTTAGAATTGGCAAACCATTCTTAGAGGAGCATTCATGAACCACTCGATTAAACGCACCGCGCTGTCCACGGCCATTGCCTTTGGCGTTGCCGGCTTTGCTGCTAGCCCCGCTTTGGCGTGGGAACCCACAAAACCCGTTGAATTTGTGATTCCGGCTGGTCCT
>CAMEXM010000078.1 GCA_945947155.1 Polynucleobacter meluiroseus
CATGCATCAATTTGGTGAATGCATCAATTTAAACTATGTATTTAGTTACGCGTTAACAGCAGAGAGCAAAAAAATAATGCAAGCAAAATGGGGTATTCAAGGGATGGCAGTGGCGCCACACTCACTCGCATCGGAGTCGGCGCTTGCCGTGTTGCGCGACGGTGGCAATGCGCTGGAGGCGATGATTTCAGCAGCGGCGACCATTGCCGTGGTCTATCCCCACATGAACTCCATTGGCGGCGACTCGTTTTGGGTCATTCATGCTCCAGGCAAGGCCATGGGCGGCATTGATGCCTGCGGCGCATCGGCTGGATTAGCCACAAAGAAATGGTATGCCGGCCAAGGCATTACCAAAGCGATTCCCTTTCGGGGTCCTATCGCGGCCAATACCGTTGCTGGAACCATTTCGGGATGGGGAGCCGCACATGCGCTATCCAAGAAGGGCTTCGGTGGCAAATTGCCTTTATCCCGCCTATTAGAGGATGCAATTCATTATGCAGAGGCGGGTGTGCCTGTCACGTTTAGCCAATCCAGTCTGACCGAAAAAAAGCGGGTCGAGTTGACTCCTATTCCCGGCTTTGCCGAAACTTTTTTAGTGAATGGCAGAAGTCCAGAAGTGGGTAACATTTTTAAACAAGGTCGACTTGCAACTACGCTGAGGCACATTGCCAAAAAAGGAACCGATGATTATTACCGCGGTGAACTTGCAGAATTACTCGCCAAAGAATTAACAACCATCGGCAGTCCATTGCGCTTGGCCGACTTGCAACGCCATCAAGCAAAACTAATTGATCCGCTTGAGCTCAAACACAGCTTAGGTAATGTCTACAACATGACGCCGCCAACCCAAGGGGTGGTTTCGTTGATGATTTTGGGCATCTTAGATCAACTCAACTTAAAACGCTTTGATGTTGATAGCGCTGAATACGTACACCATTGCGTTGAGGCAACCAAGCAGGCCTTTAAAGTGCGCGATCAACACGTCACCGATCCAGCATACATGTCGCACCATGCACAGCATTTTTTAACGCCGGAGTTTTTAAAGAATTTATCTAGCAAGGTTGATGGTCACAAAGCCTTGCCTTGGGGAGCGGGCCGTGGCCCAGCCGATACGATTTGGATGGGCGTAATTGATGGCGAAGGCCGCTGCGTCTCCTTTATTCAAAGTATCTACCATGAGTTTGGTGCTGGCATTGTATTGCCTAAATCCGGCGTGAATTGGCAAAACCGAGGCTGTAGTTTTTCACTGGACCCACACAACCTCAATACTTTAGAGCCACATCGCAAACCGTTTCATACACTCAACCCTGCCCTCGCCTTATTTAAAGATGGCCGATCCATGGTCTACGGCACGATGGGTGGAGATGGTCAACCACAAACCCAGTGTGCTGTGTTTACGCGCACTGCGACCTATGGACTCAATCCGCAGGACGCCATCAGCAGGCCGCGCTGGTTACTCGGCAGAACCTGGGGTCAAATCAGCGACAGCCTAAAACTAGAATCCCGCTTTGACAGCAAAGTGGTTTCTCAACTGGCTGCCATGGGTCATGACATTGAAATGCTCGCTGATTTTGATGAGACGGTTGGCCACGCTGGTTGCATTATTCGAGAACCGTCGGGCGTACTGCGTGGCGGCTGGGATCCGAGAAGCGATGGTGCTGTAGCAGCCTTTTAAAGCATGATTTAAATACTTTAGTAAACCCAAGGGATGAGCTTACGCACTCGCCCTTGGTAATCGGCATAGGCAGAAAACCGCTCTACCAACCACTGCTCTTCTGTGCGTGATTTGATGTCAAAAAAGATGACAATAATCACTACATACAGCCAAACCAAGGTCGATTGCTGAATAAGTCCCCAGCCAACCGACAACACAATCACCCCAAAATAAATCGGGTGCCGTACAAGGCGATATAAGCCACCCTGTATCAGCTCAGCATTTTCTTTTGGTCTCGGTAACGGCGTTAGGTTTTTTCCTAAGTTGATTGCTGCTATCAAAGCAATTACGGTACCTAGAATAAAAATACCGTAACCGAGCCATAGCAGCAAGCCATTCGGTGTTGCGATGCCAGTATCAGAATTTAAATGGCTTGGCCCGAAAAAAAGTACCCCCAGCAACACCGCCTGCACCACAACAAAACCAATGCCGCTGCCTTGGGGTACCTGCGTTTGGAGGTCCATCGCTAAACGTACTCGGCCACTTCGACTAAATTACCGTCGGGATCCCGCAAGTAAACGGAACGGATCGGACCCAAAGCACCCCGACGTGAAACCGGACCAACATCAATCGAGATCTTTTGCGCCTCGAGGTGTTTAATAAAGTCATCCAATGGGACCGAAGCGATCAAGCAAAAATCACCCGAACCAATTGTTGGAACGCGTGCTTTGGTAGGCGTTTCGGTATTGCGGTCTTGTAAATTAATTTTCAATTGACCAAACAGCAACGCATGGCGTGGCTGGCCTTCCGGCCCACTAAAAAACTCACGCTCAAAACCAAAGGCTTTTTCATAAAACTGCGTAGTGACTTCAATGTCCGTAACGGTGAGAACAATGTGGTCAATGCGGTCAATTAAGGTATTCAAGGGATACTCCTGTAATGGGATTTGCTTAGGGTAAAAAGGCACCATCGGCCTCAAAGGCTTTCAATGCTTCGCCCGTTATGCCAATTTCTGCTAAGACTGAATGCGTGTGCTCGCCCAATAAAGGCGGATGCATGCGAACCTGTTGGGGTGTCCCCGATAGTTTGACTGCAAAGCCAATATTGGGAACTTTGCCCTCAATCGGGTGATCGATTTCCATGCGCATTTGACGGTGCTTGCCATGTTCGCTCTCAAATGCCTCAGGGTAGGTATTGATGGGGCCTGCCGGAATACCCTCAGCCAGCAACAACTCGACCCACTCAGCCCCGGTTTTAGTGACAAAGGTTTTTTCAAGCTCGGTAACCAGTACTTCACGATTCGCTAGCCGAAGAGGATTGGTGATGAAGCGCGCATCGCTCTGCAGATCGGGTCGATTAATTTTGTCGCACAGCAAAGCCCATAACTTTTGATTCGTGGCGCCCATCACAAAGTAACCGTCAGCCGCTTTCATGGCTTGGTAGGGGGCGCTCATATGATTGGCAGTACCGAGCTTGTAGGGCTCAACTCCAGTGCCCCAGTACTGTGAGGTATCCCAGATGGAGAATGCCAAGGCAGCATCAAATAGGGAGGCGTCAATAAACTGCCCTTCCCCGGTATTTTTCTTACCAATGTGCGCCGCCAAAATGGCATATACCGCGAAAAGGGCGCAGCCAATGTCTGCAACAGGAACACCTGCTTTTACAGGCGGTCCATCGGGGTAGCCCGTAACGCTCATCACACCCGACATCGCCTGTGCCATCAAATCAAAGCCGGGGCGCTCTGCCCATGGGCCCGTTTGACCAAATCCTGAAATGCTGGCGTAAACCAAGCCGGGGTTAATCTCTTTTAAGACGGCATAGTCGATGCCCAGTTTTTTCATAACGCCGGGGCGGTAGTTTTCAACCAAGATATCGGCCGTCTTCACCAGCTCAAAAAAGACCTGCTTACCCGCTTTGCTTTTTAGATTAAGGGCAACGCTGCGCTTATTGCGATTCATGTTTAAAAAGCCCATGCTATCGGAGCCCTTCATTTTGAAACCCATAGCGCCACGGGTTTGATCGCCCGTGCCGGGCGGCTCAATCTTGATGACATCTGCACCGAGGTCAGCCAAGAGCATGCAGCAGTATGGACCTGCCATCACTTGACTGACATCCAAAACACGAACACCGGCCAGGGGCAATGGTCGGTTCGCTGCTTGGAGCGGCTTATTTACATGCTGCGTGGAATTGGTCATAGCCTCACTTACGTATACCGGTTCTTTTGTATTTAGAATGAACCAATCGTCTAATATAAATCATTTATGAGCTCAACTACATCACCCCCCTCTGTCCCCAAAGTAGCGCAAGTCCTCTTCACGGTTGATAAAGGCATTGCGCATATTACGTTTGATCATGTCGCAGCGCGCAACGCCATGACCATCACCATGTATGAGCGTCTACGCAGCATTTGCCTGGAAATTGTCCAAACGCCGAGTATTCGGGTGGCGGTGCTACGCGGCGCGGGTGGTCAAGCCTTTGTTTCTGGCAGCGATATTGCGCAGTTCAGTAGCTTTAGCAGCGGCGCTGATGGCATCGCCTATGAGGCATCAATTGACACCTACTTTGCACCCTTGATTGATTTGCCAATTCCAACGATTGCGGTAGTTGATGGCTTGGCTGTTGGCGGCGGCCTTGCGATTGCCAGTTGCTGTGATTTTCGGATCGCCACGCACGACGCCCGTTTTGGTGTCCCAATCGCCCGTACACTCGGAAATTGCTTATCGGCTGGAAACGTTGCTTGGCTCGCGCAGCACCTCGGGGTTGGCATCGTCAAACGCATGCTTTTACTAGCGGAGCTAGTGCCCGCAAGTGAATTGCTTGCGAATGGCTTTATTCTCAAAACCTACTCCGCCGAAGACATCGACGGCGCCGCAAGCGCCCTAGCCAGCAGGCTCAGTACGCTTGCGCCCGTGACGCAAAAAGTATCTAAAGCAATCATTCACCGCATCCTTCGGACCCAGTTGCCCAATTGCGATGACTTGGTGCGGGAATGCTATGGCAGTGCCGACTTCAAAACGGGTGTTAATGCCTTTTTAAGCGGCATACCCCCCAAGTGGGAAGGTAAATAGATTTAGACTGTCAATCTGGGCTCAGCCCCCGTCGCTATCGCTAGGGGTAAACCGCTATATGGTTTAGAGCGAAATCAATGAAAAAATAGCAGTCTGTTACAAGAACAAAAAGGCGGAAGACCGCTAGGATGAGACAGCATTAATAATGAGGCCCAGGGGGAAATTGTCCTTTGTCCCTTTTTTATCGTTGATTCTCGGCTAGACTGCATCCGTTCGATGAGCCGCTTTAATGCATTGAGAAGTACCGAATTTCGTTTGAGCCAATTTTTTTATAAAGAAGGATGAAGAATAATGATCAAAAACGCATTGATTGGGAAGTTACTAAAGACCGCACTTTGCATGTCCTTGGTAACAGGCACTGCAGCAGTCGCACAAGAATGGCCAGCTAAGACCATTACATTCCTGAACCCATTCCCAGCTGGTGGTGGTACTGATGCGTTTGCACGTCCGCTTGCCGCACAACTCACAGAGCAGCTTGGCAAACAAGTCATCATTGACAACCGCGGCGGCGCTGGCGGTACAGTTGGCGCCTCTGCTGCAGCCAAAGCTGCGCCTGATGGTTATAACTGGTTTGTCGGCGCGACGCACCACACCATTGCCCCTTCCATGTATAAAAACTTGGACTACGACATTGAGAAAAGCTTTATTCCAGTCGCGATGATTGCGAACGTTCCACAAGTATTGGTGGTGAACCCACAGAGAGTGAGCGCCCGTAACGCCAAAGAATTCGTCGAGCTGATGAAAAAGAATCCCGGCAAATATAACTACGCAAGTGCGGGTAGCGGAACGGTTCACCACTTGGCTGGCGAGCTCTACAAGATTCAAACAGGTACCTTTATTACCCACATCCCATACCGCGGTGCCGGCCCTGCAATGAGTGACTTATTAGCAGGACAGGTTGACCTGGAATTTGATGGTCTAGCAACTTCTGCGCCTCAAATCAATGGCGGTAAATTAGTTGCGATTGCGGTGGCATCGAAAAATCGCGTACCAGTGATTCCAAACGTACCAACCTTTGCTGAAGTAGGTTTGCCTGACTTTGTTGTATCAACTTGGTACTCTTTGCATGCGCCACGTGGCACACCACAGCCCATCGTCGATAAGATGATTGCTGAAGTGAAAAAGGCTTTGAGCACTCCCAAGCTGAAAGCAATTTGGGCTGGGAACGGCTCCGATATTCCTAACCTCTACGGCGAAGATTTCGGTAAGCAAGTGAACGCAGACGTAAAACGCTGGGCTGGCGTTGTTGCTAAGTCTGGTGCGAAACTGGATTAATCTGATTACTTGAATTAATTCGGTTTACCTTGAATCACCATCGGGCCGCTGCAAAACAGCGGCCCGATGCATTTAGAAGCCACCGTACAGCAAAACCCTTAAACGATTAGTTTAGGCATAGTGTGCTATTCTGCGTACTCGAGGAATTTTCCTCTCGCGCTCGAAGAGCCAGATCGCCTAGAAGTACTTAAGGGATCCATTCTGAAAACGCCAGTCGTTTCAGCTCCACATCCTTCT
>CAMEXM010000079.1 GCA_945947155.1 Polynucleobacter meluiroseus
GACATCTTTTGCCCATCCAAACCCGGCATACGCGATGCAGCCGTAAGCAAGGCGTGCGGCTCGGGCAGGATCACTTTGCGGGATCCCTCGAGGTAACCAAAGAGGCGCTCCCGATCAGCATTGGAAATGCTTTGGGCCTGCTGAAGCAATTCCCTAGCGCGTTCAATCGCATCAACCTCGCCACGTTCTTGGTAGGCAATACGGCACTCGGTATAGAGCTTCGCTGCTTTGTTGCCGAGTTTCTGAATCGATTCCTGGGCTTTGGCTTCAAAGCCAGGCTCACGCCCGTATAAATTGTTAAAACGGCGAGCCACTTCGCGGGTCATCTCCACGTGCGGCACCTGATCCTCGCCAACGGGGACGTGTTGTGCGCGATAAATCAAAATATCAGCCGATTGGAGTAAGGGGTAGCCTAAAAAACCATAGGTCTGTAAATCCTTTTCCTTGAGCTTTTCAATCTGATCTTTGTATGTTGGAACACGTTCCAACCATCCGAGGGGCGTTCCCATCGATAACAACAGAAACAGTTCAGCATGCTCGGGTACGCGGCTCTGAATAAAAAGGGTGGCTTGTTTTGGATCGACGCCGGCAGCCAGCCAGTCAATTACCATCTCCCACACCGATGCCTCGATCACCTCTGGGGTTTCGTAATGGGTGGTGAGTGCATGCCAATCGGCCACAAAGAAAAAACAGGGGTACTGGGATTGCAATTGGACCCAGTTTTTTAACACGCCATGGTAATGACCTAAATGCAAATGACCCGTTGGCCTCATTCCGGATAGTACGCGCTGAGCAAACATAATTAAGTGGCCTTCGTCGGCGTTTTAGTAAATAGCATTAAAGAGTCTAATGGAATACTGACCACACTGGAGTTAAGTGTTCTGGCAGATGAGGCAATTTGCCCAAGTCAATATAACTCTCCCGCGGATCATGAAAATCAGAGCCGCGCGATGCCATGAAGCCATAGTGCTCGGCAGCCTTTGAATAGATTTGATATTGTGCGGGGCTATGGCTACCGGTAACTACCTCAATTGCGAGACCGCCCAACTCTTTGAAGTGCTTAAAGAGCTCATCGAGCTGCATGGCCGTTAATTTATAACGCCCGGGATGAGCAATCACCGCCACTCCCCCTGCCGCCTTAATCCATGCCAACGCATCATCTAAGCTAGCCCATTGATGTGGAACATAGCCAGGCTTGTGCTCTACTAAATAGTTCTTAAACACCTGATCGGTATCGCGGCATATACCCTGTTCGACCAAAAAGCGTGCAAAGTGGGTTCGCGAAATCAGTTCGGGGTTGCCGGCATACAAGAGTGCGCCCTCAAAGCTACCCGCAATGCCCGCTTTGGCCAACTGCTCGGCCATCATCTTGGCACGATTCTGCCGACCATCCCGAGTGCGGCGTAAGCCTTCCAAAATCCCCATGTGCTCAGCATCAATGCCAAGGCCCACAATGTGAATCGTATGACCCATCCAGGTAACCGAAATCTCAACGCCGGAAAGGTAATCCATGCCTAAGTCGCGCGCTGCATTTTTAGCCCGAAGTTGACCGCCCACCTCATCATGGTCGGTTAGGGCCCACAAATGAACGCCGTTTTCAAATGCGCGAAGTGCCAAGGTCTCTGGTGTCAAGGTGCCATCCGAGACTACGGAATGGCAGTGCAAATCGGCATTTAGAATGAAAGGGCTGGTCATGCCCCTATTTTAGGTCAAGCCGGCGTGGACCACACGGCGCGGCGCATCTAAATAGTCACGGGACTGCATTTCCACTAGCCGGGACACGGTTCGCGCAAACTCACCCACAATTTGCCCCTCGGTATAAAGCTGATCTGCTGGCAGCTCAGCACTCATAATGAGTTTGATTTTATGGTCGTACAGCACATCGATCAGCCAGATAAAGCGCCGAGCCTCATTGGTCATGCGAGGCGGCATATAGATCACCCCGGATAAAAAAACGGTATGAAAGAGATTGGCGATCTCCAAATAATCGTTCTGTGAGCGCGGCCCCATGCACAGGGTTTTAAAGTCAAACCACACCACGCCAGCAGCACGGTGCATCGGCCTGATTTCACGTGACTCAATCCGTAAAACAGGATTCCTTTCCTCGGGCTCTTTACCTAATACCGAGCGAAAGGTCTGCATCATCAGCACATCATTCACCGAAGTTAAGGGCTGGAAATAGGCTTGTACTTGCGCCATCTGCATTTGTCGGTAGTCGGAGCCTGCATCCACATTGAGCACATCCAGCTTGCTCTCAAGTAAAGTAATCGCAGGCAATAAGCGATCCCGATGCAAGCCATTTGGATATAGCTGGTCCGGCTTGTAATTGGAGGTCATAATGAATTGCACCCGATCTTCAAATAGCGCGCTCAATAGCCGATACAGAATCATGGCATCCGCAATATCGTTAATGTGAAACTCATCAAAGCAAATTAAACGATAGCGCTGGGCAATGCGCTTAGACAACTCATCCAATGGATCGGCCATGCCAGATAACTCATGTAACTCACGATGTACCTCGCGCATGAATTCATGAAAATGAATGCGAACCTTTTTCTCCAGGGGTGAGGCCGCAAAAAAACAATCCATCAAGAATGATTTACCGCGACCTACCCCGCCCCAGAGGTAGACTCCCCTGGGCAGTGCAGGGTGAAATAACTTTTTGGTGAGTGCGTTGCTGCGTACGTCCTTGTACGCAACCCACTCATCCTCACAGCGCTGCAGGCGTTCCACTGCGAGCTCCTGCGAGGGATCGGAATGAAACCCGCGCGCCTCAAGCTCTTTACGGTAAAACGCGAGTGTGCTCAACTTACATATTTAATGCGCGTTGATCCGTTGCTAATGCTGCTTCACGCATTACCTCTGAGAGACTGGGGTGTGGATGGCAAATGCGTGCAATGTCTTCTGCAGCTGCCTTGAACTCCATAGCAACCGCTGCCTCCGCAATCAGATCCGAGGCATTTGGCCCAATAATATGCACGCCAAGAATTTCGTCGGTCTTTGCATCCGCTAAAAACTTCACAAATCCATCGGCGCGGGCCATGCCAAGAGCGCGTCCGTTCGCAGCAAACGGGAATTGACCTGATTTGTACGCAACACCAGCGGCCTTCAATTGCTGCTCGGTTTTACCCACCCATGCAATCTCAGGGTCGGTGTAAATCACCCATGGAATGCAGTTGTAGTCGATGTGGGGTTTTTGGCCTGCGATGATTTCGGCAACTAGTACGCCCTCATCCTCTGCCTTATGGGCCAGCATCGGCCCACGCACAACATCACCGACAGCATAGACCCCAGGGGCCGCAGTAGCGCAAGAGTGGTCATCAATCGGAATGAAACCGCGCTCATCAATCTTAAGGCCAATCGACTCTAGGTTGAGTTTGTCGGTATTAGGTACGCGACCTACGGAAACGATTAAACGATCGCATTCGAGCTTTTGTGATTTGCCATCAGCGTCTTGATACTGAACCACAACGCCTTTTTTATCCGCCTTAACGTCTCCAATCTTGACGCCCATATTGATCGTGAGGCCTTGCTTTACAAAGATCTTATGGGCCTCTTTTGCAATGCCTTCATCGCACGCACCCAAGAAAGTAGGTAAGCCTTCTAAGACCGTTACCTCAGAACCAACCCGACGCCAGACCGATCCCAACTCCAGTCCAATGACACCAGCGCCAATAACACCCAAACGCTTGGGAATGGAATCAAACTTCAGCCCGCCAATATTGTCACAAACCAGGACGTTATCAACTGGAATATTCGGTAGATGGCGCGCCTTTGATCCCGTTGCAATAATCACGTTCTTTGCAGTCACCGTGCCGGCATCTTTGCCGTCGATCTGAATCTGATACCCATCTGCCGTTTTGCCAACAAAAGAGGCATGGCCTTTAAGCGTTGTAATTTTATTCTTGCGAAACAGAAACTGAATGCCCGCAGTCATCTTCGTCACGATCGTATCTTTACGCGCCAGCATTTTGTTCGAATCGAGCTTAACCGAACCCACTGTAATGCCATGATCAGCGACATGGTGACTAATCTTTTCGAACTCCTCCGACGAGGCGAGTAAGGCCTTGGAAGGAATACATCCTACATTCAAACAGGTACCGCCTAAGCGTGGTTCACCCTTCGGATCGTCGTAGGCATTGGATTCTGCGCAGGCCACTTTAAAACCCAGCTGAGCAGCTCGAATCGCCGCAATATAACCGCCAGGACCCGCACCAATAACGAGTACATCAAACACTTGACTCATGAGTTGGCCCCTTACAGATCAAGCAGGAGACGTGAAGGATCTTCTAATGCTTCCTTCATGGCAACCAAACCAAGCACTGCTTCGCGACCATCAATGATGCGGTGGTCATACGATAAGGCCAAGTAATTAATTGGGCGGATCACAATTTGCCCATCCTCCACCACAGCACGCTCCTTGGTTGCATGAATACCCAAAATCGCCGACTGCGGTGGATTGATGATTGGCGTCGACAGCATCGATCCAAACACACCACCGTTTGAAATGGAGAAGGTGCCGCCAGTTAACTCCTCAATCGATAGCTTGCCGTCACGGGCTTTAGCGCCATACTCTGCAATCTGCTTTTCGATATCGGCTAAGTTCATTTGATCCACGTCGCGCAGAATCGGAACCACCAAACCGCGTGGCGAGCTAACGGCGATACCAATATCAAAGTAACCGTGATACACAATGTCATTGCCATCAACCGATGCGTTCAGTAAAGGAAATTTCTTTAGGGCGTGGGTTGCCGCTTTCACAAAAAAGGACATGAATCCCAGCTTGACTCCATGGGTCTTTTCGAATATGTCCTTGTACTTATTGCGCATGGCAATCACTGGGGCCATATTGACTTCATTGAAGGTCGTCAGAATGGCATTGTTTGCTTGCGACTCCAGCAAGCGCTCAGCAATCCGCGCGCGCAAACGACTCATCGGTACACGCTCTTCTGGACGCTCACCCATGGGCACTGCAATTCCCGGTAAAGCAGGTGATGATGCTTTTGTAGGCTTGGATCCACCAGCGGCAGCACTAATCACATCGCCTTTTGTGATGCGACCATCGCGTCCTGTACCGGCAACCTGTGCTGCGCTCATATTCTTTTCTGCCATCATTTTGGCGGCTGAGGGTGCTGCACTCGCACTCGCAATCGGAGCAGCAGCGGGTTTCGTAGCAGGGGCTGCACTACTAGCTGCCGCTGCAGCAGGTGCGACTGCAATTGCCGGCGCTGCGGTAGCTGAGGCAGTAGCCGTGCTATCAATCTTCGCAATCACTTGGTCAGCAACTACCGTGCCGCCATCGCCAACCACCAATTCAACCAGTACACCAGCCGATGGGGATGGCACCTCTAACACTACCTTGTCGGTTTCAATCTCAATCAGGATTTCATCCTGACCAACCGCTTGACCTAGTTTTTTCTTCCACTGCAATAGGGTTGCCTCAGCAACCGACTCCGACAACTGGGGAACTTTAACTTCAAAAATAGCCATGATTCTTCCTAATAAATAATGCGATCTGAATTTGCCGGTACTTACTTAGTAACGACGTATCCCTTGAGTTTGGCAAAGGCCGCATTGATCAGCGACTTTTGTTGTTCTTGATGGAGGTGGGCATAGCCAACCGCCGGCGAGGCTGAGGCGGGACGACCGGCATACGCCATTCGCATTCCCTCACTCATGTTTTCTAAAATGTTGTGCTGAATAAAGAACCAAGCGCCCTGGTTCTGTGGCTCATCCTGACACCACACCACTTCCTCAAGTGCTGGGTATTTTTTCATTTCAGCAGAGATTGCTTTATGTGGAAATGGATAAAGCTGCTCTACGCGAATAATCGCCACATCGCCAATCGACTTATCGGCGCGCGCTTTGGCAAGGTCGTAATAGACTTTGCCAGAACACATGATGATGCGGGTGACCTTTTTAGGATCAATCGATTCATCGCGCTCAGGGAGTACCGTATGGAATACTCCTTTTGTAAATTCGATTAAGGGGGACGCCGCTTCTTTATTGCGCAGCAAGGACTTGGGTGTCATCAAGATAAGAGGCTTACGGAACTGACGAATCATTTGACGACGCAGGACGTGGAATATCTGCGCTGCGGTGGTTGGCTGAATCACCTGCATATTGGTATCTGCACACAGCTGCATAAAACGCTCGATTCGT
>CAMEXM010000080.1 GCA_945947155.1 Polynucleobacter meluiroseus
CTCACCAATTTCTTTGAATAGCGCTTCGGGCGACAGCACAACACCATTGCCGATGTAGCAAATCACCTGCTTGTGCATGATGCCGGAGGGGATTAAGCGCAGAATGGTTTTCTTATCACCAATAATCAGGGTATGCCCCGCATTGTGTCCGCCCTGAAAACGCACAACAGCTTGCGCATGGTCGGTTAACCAGTCGACGACTTTGCCTTTGCCTTCATCACCCCACTGCGTACCGATTACGACCACATTGCGGCCACGAGTTTGCTGTTGTTGAGGCATAGTTAATCCAGTAATAAACAAATCAATCAAAAAGACATAGCAGGCTACTAGCTACTCTTGCTAGCGCTCTTTGGCTGTACTTTCCAAGTACCACCCTGCTCGACTAAAACACGATCCAGTCGGTATTCTGCACTGAGCGCCGCATCGCCAGGCGCTAGCTGAACCACAATCTCACCCGCAGCGCGCAGGGCTTGTATTGCGGTATTCAAACCAGCATCGCTTACCCAAGGAGCCAGGATCGCTGAGCGCTCATCCAGGTCGGTTGATAAGCCAGCCAAGGTTAACAAGTCAATTGAAAAACCCGTGGCAGGACGAGCACGCCCAAAAGCCTGCCCCACATGATCGTAGCGACCGCCCCGAGCAATCGGTTGCGATAATGCATCCACGTATGCGGTAAACATCATGCCGCTATGGTATTGATACCCCCGCAAATCGGCTAAATCAATGCTGACTTCAGGTGCCGATGACACCCTGGCAATGGCATTTGTCAGTTGCTCGAGCAGGGCTAAGGCATCGCTGACTGCGGGATTGCTTGGCAAGGCCTTGCGCGCCCGCACGAGTACTTCTTTTGCTGGGCCACTTAATTCCGTTAATGCCATCAAAGCCTGGCTAACTGGCTGCGGCAAGTTGCGCGACCAGGCTGCAAGGCTACTGCGGTCTTTGCTTTGCAAAAGGCCGTAGAGGGTTTCAATGTCTTCTTTTGAAACCGCCTGATCCGCCAAGATGCCAGTCAATATGCCAGCATGCGAGAGATCAAGGTAAACCTGCTTCAGCCCAGCGGTTTGCAGAGTTTGCAATAAAAGGGACAGCGCCTCTAAGTCGGCCTCCCATCCAGCGTGGCCATAAATTTCCGCGCCCAGTTGCAATTCTTCGCGGGAAGAGCAACCAATCGGGGTTCGGGTGTGGGCAATCGATCCCGCGTAACAGAGGCGCGTTACGCCAGTGCGGTTGAGTAAGTGGGCATCAATGCGGGCGACTTGGGGCGTCATATCAGCACGCAGCCCCAGCGTTCTACCCGAGAGTTGATCAACTAATTTAAACGTTTGCAAGTTGAGGTCAGAGCCCGTTCCCGTGAGCAGTGAATCCAAAAACTCCAGCAAGGGAGGGGCAACCAGTTCGTAGCCATAGGAACGATAAAGGTCAAGCAAACTGCGGCGCAGCTGCTCTACTTTACGTGCCTTAGCAGGCAAGACATCGGCGATGTCTTCGGGTAATAACCAGCGATTCACGATACGCGCTTCTTATTTTTTATTGAGGTGCTTGAAGAACTCATTATTGGGTTCAATCACCATAATATCGCGCTTATCTTTAAATGAACTCCGATAGGCCTCTAGGCTGCGGTAAAACTGTGCAAACTGTGGATCACGGCCAAATGCCTCGGAATACAAGGCAGTTGCTCGGGCATCGCCAGCGCCTTTGATGCGCTGCGCTTCACGGTAGGCTTCGGCCAAGATGACATCGCGCTGGCGCTCTGCATCGGCACGGATCTTATCGGACTCAGCAGCACCGGTTGAGCGCAACTCATTGGCTACGCGCTTGCGCTCGGCTTCCATGCGGCGATAGACAGAGTCACTAATTTCAGCTAAGAGATCAATACGCTTGAGGCGCACGTCAACAATTTCAACGCCAATATCGGCGGCATCGACTTCTACTTTTTTACGAATACTTTGCATTACTTCATCGCGCTGCTCAGAGATGATTTCCCGCACAGTACGCTTGGTGAACTCTTCATTGAGGGCCGAACGCACGAGCTGCGTTAAGCGATCCGAAGCCATCCGCTCATCGCCCTTGAAGCTGATGAAGAATTTACGCGGGTCAACAATGCGCCATTTAACGTACGAATCGACCAGTAAGTTTTTCTTTTCGGCAGTGATGTAGCGCTCTGCTTCCGGATTATCAATCGTCATAATGCGGCGATCAAAGAAACGGATGTTTTGGAATGGCGCTGGCAGCTTGAAGTTCAGACCCGCATCATCGGCTACGCGAACAAATTGTCCGAACGCAAAGACCACGGCAAATTTACGTTGATCGACAACGAAAACGCTGGATAAAACAACAATGACCAGTAAAACAAGGCCAACCAGGATGGCAATGACGCGATTTGGATTCATATTCATTATCGTGCGTCCCGATCTCGGCTGCGCAGACCGCCATCGCGGCGATCCGCAGGGCGCTCAGGCGCTCTAGTGGTGGGAGAAGGTGCATCAGGCGAAGCGCCTACAGTAACTGAGCCACTTGCTGCCGCTTGACTTGCTGCTCTTGCGCTTTCAGCGCTGACCTGCGAGACGATCTTATCGAGTGGCAAATACAACATGCTGTTGCTTTTTGAAGTGTCGACCAAAATCTTCGAAACATTGGTGTACACCTCACGCATCGTATCGACATACATGCGATCACGCGTGACTTGTGGTGCCTTAGCGTATTCAACCAAAATCTGCTTAAAGCGCATCGCATCGCCCTCTGCAGTTGCAGTGACACGGGCTTTATAGCCTTCCGCCTCTTCAATTAATCGCGCTGCGGTACCTTTGGCACGCGGAATAATGTCATTGGCATAGGCTTGTCCTTCACTCTTCAGGCGCTCTTGATCTTGACTTGCCTTAACAGCGTCGTCAAAGGAAGCTTGCACCTGCTCGGGTGGCTGCACGTTTTGTACTGTGACGCTGGTAATAAAGATGCCTGCCTTGTAACTATCCAGAATGCGCTGAATCGATGCGGTTAAATCAATCGCGATCTTTTCGCGCCCTTCGTAGAGCACGGTATCCATCGTGCTACGCGCGACGATTTCACGAACTGCGGTTTCGGCGGCTTGCACTACAGCAAAATCCGGGTCGCGATTGTTAAACAAATATTCGGTTGGGTCTTTCAAGCGGTACTGCACCGCAAACCGAACATCAATGATATTTTCATCTTCGGTCAGCATGGACGAATCTTTTTGATTGGTCGCCTTAATCACGACGGAACGCCCCACCTCGACTGACCGGACCGCAGAAATATTCACCACCTCGGTCGTTTGGAAGGGATACGGCATACGCCAATTAATACCGGGGCCTGCGGTATAGCTGTACTTACCAAAGGTCAGAACCACGCCGGCCTGGCCCTCTTGGATCATAAAAAAGCCGGTCGCAATCCAGATAAAAAAGACACCGCCAAGGGCAGCTAAGACGCCATTTTTCGATGAGAACGGCAGTCCACCCGAAAAAATCGGAGGACGTGAACCGCCGCTCGGCGGGCCGCCACGGCCATTATTCGGGTTCGGGTTTGGATTGGGCTTGCCATCCCAGCCGCCACTTGGCCTGCTGGGGCCTTTTTTGCCGCCAAATAGGTTGCTGAGGCGGTCATTGAAGTCGCGCCAGAGTTCATCGAGGTCAGGTGGACCATTACCCACTGGCTTGCGATCCGGATCTGGTTTGCTCGTAGGCGGGTTAGCAGAGGCGCCCTGCTCTTCTGCTGGGGGCTTAGCGCCCTCATTGCCAGCATTGCCGTCTTTGGATCCAGTGGAATCACCTTTATTGTCATTTGGGCGTGGCGAATTACCCCAGCCAGGGTCATTTACCGAAAAAATCGAAAGCAGTCTACGCATCATGGGGTAAATAGTGTTTTAGTGGAATCGGGTTAAATTCAGCGGAATCGGGTCGTTCTGTCATTGGGGCCAACAACTCCTCCGTAGTCAATTGCGACTTCGGCCGGTTGTGCTCATCCTTTATTCTATCAGTCATTACAGCGCTTTGAGCGAGAGTATCCCTAAGTAAATCAAGGCCCAGCCCCGTTTGCGCCGACAGATAAATGCGGCTTGGCTGACCCTCAATATCCCTTACAACCATGGGCCCTTTCGTAAAGGTCTGGGGCATGAGGTCAATCTTATTCATCACCTCCATCCGCGGGGTGGAATCGGCCCCAATTTCGGCCAAAACGGCCTCCACTTGGGCTTGCTGCTCTTTGGCCACCGGGCTACAGGCATCAATCACGTGGAGTATTAAGTCCGCATGAATGGTCTCGTCCAAGGTCGCCCGAAAGGCCTCAACCAGCTGGTGCGGTAAATCCCGGATAAATCCCACCGTATCGGAGATGACAATCGACCCCACTTCCGGCAAAAATACGCGCCGCGAGGTGGTATCGAGGGTGGCAAAGAGCTGATCTGCAGCATAGGTATCGGCCTTGGTTAAGGCGTTAAACAAAGTCGATTTACCGGCATTGGTGTAGCCCACCAAGGAAACTGAAAACACGTCCTTGCGGCTACGTGACCTTCTTTGGGTGCGCTGTTGGCGTTGCAACTTTTCCAGCTCGAGCTCAAGGCGTTTGGCTTTCGTTGCCAGCATGCGACGATCCAGTTCCATCTGGGTCTCGCCAGGACCGCCGCGCAAACCAATGCCGCCCTTTTGACGTTCCAAATGGCTCCATGCCCGCACCAAGCGCGACATTCGGTAGCGTACCTGCGCCAACTCCACCTGCGTTTTACCGATGTGGCTTTGGGCGCGCTGCGAAAAAATATCCAATATCAAGCCGGTGCGGTCCATCACGTGGTGACCGAGATGGCGCTCTAAATTACGCTGCTGGCTTGGCGATAAGGGGTGATTAAAAATGACGAGCTCAGCGTCGTTGTCCTCTAAGGCCCGCTTAATTTCATTGGCCTTGCCTGATCCAACAAATAAGGCAGGATCAGTGCGGCCTTTGCGGGCTACCACACGCGCTACGGGGATGGAGCCCGCGCTATCAGCCAGAAGGCTGAGTTCAGCCATGCTATCGGGGAAATCTTCTCGCCCCGAATCGACTCCTACTAGAACTGCGCGAACGGGATCAATGCCGGTTTTATGCAGAAGGCTCATCCTCATCGATACGGAACGTGACAGCACGCGCCGGTACGATGGTCGAAATGGCGTGCTTGTAGACCATTTGCGTAACGGTGTTGCGCAACAAAACAACGTACTGATCAAAGGATTCAATATTGCCTTGCAGCTTAATACCGTTGACCAAGTAAATCGATACGGGAACGTGCTCTTTGCGCAAGGTATTCAGGAAGGGATCCTGAAGTAATTGGGTCTTATTGCTATTCATACTGCTCCTTATTCATTATTGGATGTGTGGGAGTCTTGCTTTTATTCGAGGACTGCAGGGCCAACAATGGAACATCGCCCTAGGGTTATTAATATATACCGCCTCCCATACTTTTGCCAAGCCTAAAACAGTGGTGGAAAGGAAGGCGCTGGATTAGCGTTTTTTGCCCTTATCTGCATCAACATAAGGGTTTTTATTAGTGCGCATTTCAATTCGCAAGGGGGTTCCCCGCAACTTAAATGCTTCCCGAAAGCGCCCTTCTAGATAGCGCTTATAGCTGTCCGTTACACCGCTGAGCGCACTGCCGTGAATCACCACTATCGGCGGGTTCATACCGCCTTGGTGGGCATAGCGTAATTTAGGGCGGCCCATGCCAACGCGCTTGGGCTGTTGATGCTCCACGGCCTCCGCCAAAATACGCGTGAGTCTTGGGGTTGGTAGTTTCGCCATGGCTGCGGCATAGGCTAAATCAACGTCTTTAAAAAGCTCTTTGAGTCCAGTTCCTTTTGCCGCTGAAATGGGGTGCACGTTAGCGAAATCCAAGAAGCGTAGCTTTTGACCGATCTCGACACGGCAGCGCTCTTTGACGTAGTGATCAATGCCATCCCACTTATTAATTGCTAGGACCAGTGCGCGGCCCGCTTCCAAAATAAAGCCTGCAATATGAGCGTCTTGCTCTGAAATATCTTGCTGCGCATCGAGCATCAAGATCACCACGTTGGCATCAGCAATGGCTTGCAGCGTTTTCACTACGGAGAACTTTTCAATTGCTTCAAATACTTTGCC
>CAMEXM010000081.1 GCA_945947155.1 Polynucleobacter meluiroseus
AGTGATTAGCAAACAGATTATCCATGGGTGAATTTTCAGCAGATTGGTTGGCCTTACGTGAACCGGTAGATCACCGATCACGTAATCTATCGCTACAAAATCAGGTGATTGATTTCTTGAATCAGAGTACGCCTGTAGTGCCTGGCTTAATGCACATCACCGATTTGGGATCTGGAACGGGCTCGAATTTGCGAGCGCTTGCGCCCCATTTTGGAGCAATGCAATGCTGGACCTTGGTGGATTACAACTCTAATCTCTTGCGGGCTGCGCGTACGACGTTACTGTCCTGGGCAGATGGCGTTTTAGACAGCAACACCCCCAATTTAATCGGTGAGCTTGGTTATTGTTCAGGACCCGTTGAGCCCCTAGTCATTACTAAGAGTATGAAAACGATTGCTGTTCAGTTTCGATGCGCCGATCTTCTTGCCGATTACCGTAGCATTCTGAATGAACCCGCCGACCTCATTACTGCAGCTGCTTTTTTTGACTTGGTGGCCGAACCTTGGTTAGCAGCCTTTTGCGCTGCCCTTACCAAGCCTCTCTATACCGTACTCACCTACGACGGCAAGGAAACATGGGGGCCGCCCAATGCACTCGATGCTGATGTCTTGCGCGCGTTTCATGCGCATCAGTCCACCAACAAAGGATTTGGCGCCGCGCTTGGGCCAAGAGGGGCAGATCGTTTGCAATCGCTGTTAGAAGGCAAGGGCTACATTACAGCCTGCGAGCCT
The DNA here is from genome assembly GCA_945947155.1 of Polynucleobacter meluiroseus. Lineage (GTDB taxonomy): Bacteria > Pseudomonadota > Gammaproteobacteria > Burkholderiales > Burkholderiaceae > Polynucleobacter > Polynucleobacter meluiroseus_G. The sequence goes on from CAMEXM010000081.1 coordinate 732, forward strand.
AGTCCATGGCGTATGGATTACCACGATCGCACTTTAATAGAGCAGCTCGCAATGGGTACTGCCAGCGCCGTACGAGAAATGGGCATGCAAGAAACTAGCGTAATCGACCAATGGGAGCAGACGCGCCGCCAAGCAAGCCACTGTGAAATCGGCCATATTGATCTGTTCGCATATCCAGCATAAACTGCCATTTACGCACCTTGTGCTAGCAATACCCCGCGCAAAGCCCTAAAAAGCGGCGTAATCAAGCTGCCACTCTTTTTTGATATGATTGTTGCTTCTTAACAGCCCAGGTGCTTCTGCACCACTATATGGAAGTCGTAATACTAATTGGACTAATCCTCCTCAATGGCTTATTTGCCATGTCTGAAATTGCTCTGGTTACGAGCAGAAAAGCAAAACTCCAAAAGTTAATTGATCGCGGTGACGATGAGGCCAAAGTGGCCGTCGAGCTCGGCGAGAACCCCACTAAATTCCTGTCGACAATTCAAATCGGCATTACATCGATTGGCGTCCTCAGTGGTGTCGTGGGTGAATCTGCGATCGCCATCCCCATGTCCATCTTGCTGATAGCCGAAGGAATGGACCCGAAATACGCCGAATGGCTCTCCTTAGGCGTTGTAGTGGCAGTGATTACCTACCTATCGATTGTGATCGGGGAACTGGTTCCTAAGCGCATTGCCCAAAACAATCCTGAGCGGATTGCGCGCTACATTGCGAAGCCAATCTCTGCGCTCGCTTTTATCTCAAAGCCGTTCGTACTGTTACTGACGAGCTCAACGAATTTCATATTGAAGGTGTTGGGTATTCAAGGTCGCAGCAACAACGAAGTGACTGAAGAAGAAATCCATGCCGTACTAGAAGAAGGCACTACCGCCGGCTTAATTGAAGTCAATGAACACAATATGCTGCGCAATGTCTTCCGTCTCGATGACCGTCAAATTGTGTCGCTGATGGTGCCACGGGCGGATATTGTGTACTTGGATGTAGAAAATACCTTCGCAGAATCGATTGATTTAATCGACTCCTCCGAACATGCCCGCTTTCCAGTTGTCAAAGGCGGTCTTGATAACATCCTGGGCATACTGAATGCGCGCAAGATGCTTGCCTCGGTTGCCAAGGGCGGTGAAAAAACCCTCGAACATAGTTTGCAGGCTGCCTTATACGTTCCCGAAACGCTCACTGGATTGGAGTTGCTAGAAAACTTCAAATCCTCGCATAATCAAATGGCTTTTGTGATCGACGAGTACGGCGAGGTCATGGGCTTGATTACCCTGCAAGACTTGATTGAATCGATCACCGGCGAGTTCTCCACCAATGATCCAGAAGAATCATGGGCGATCAAGCGTGAGAATGGATCATGGTTATTTGATGGACACATTCCGATTCCCGAGTTCAAAGACTCACTCGAGCTCGACTCGGTTCCTGAAGAGGATTTGGGGCGATATCACACCCTCAGTGGTTTGATGATGCTCTTAAGTGGAAAGATCCCAAATACCGGCGATGTGGTCGAATGGGCTGGCTGGAAACTCGAGATTGTTGACATGGACGGCAAGACCATCGATAAGGTCCTAGCCAGCCGATTTTAAGACTTTAAAGTAGCCATAAAAACAGGTTTAAATCGATCTTTGCTTAAGATAGCGTATCTAAAGATCCCCATTGGGATCAGCGGCAGTTAAGTATCGTCTGCCACCTTGGCTTCCGCAAACTTCATTTCCAATACTGGGCGCTTAAAAGCAGCTTGATCTGGATAGGTTTTTGACAGGTAGTAAATCAGTTCTCGATCCGTTTTTCCATACGGATGCTCATTTAACAATTGCCGTAGAGCCCAAATTAATTGAAGGGAGTTTCGCTCATCCCTTAAAGCGCCATCAACCTCATCCACGGTATCGGTGAGCGCATCTAAATTTAAACCTTTAGCAATGGTAAGTAAAACCGCAGGCATCGGCCATTTTTGGACGTGATGCGCCCAATACAAAAATCGCTTAAAGTCAACACGCATGTTTTGAGCAGAAAAATTTTGAATCCATGCATGCTCAATGACAAGATCTAGCTTCGCCTTAAACTCAGGATAGGCACTCCCAAAATTAGCCCGATCAAAATGCAGCTCGCCTGCGGCATCGCGCACGGGAAACTTAATTTTCTTTGGATTTAAGCCCTGTACCAATGCAGCTGCCTGCCATGTATATACATAAGGCTTTTCAGACCAATAATCCCAATCAATATCCACCATACATACCCTACTTTGCGTTGTCTTTTCTATGTTCTAGTATGCCAAAGAAATAGGTCGCATAAATAGAAGATTCTGTTACATTAGCTTATACGGATCAATTAATCTCATCATGAAATTCATCACCTTTTTTACTTCTTTTCTCCTACTGTCGCAAAATGCCTTTGCCAACCTGTCGATCGCTGAGTTCGAAGAGAAAAACAAATCCCAAAGTACGGATACCTATATCCTTGGCTTTGCCAGCGGATTGAGCGCTGCGAATAACGCGCTTATTCAGAATAAAACTCCGCCGCTCTTTTGCTTGCCGCCCTTCCTAAAGTTAACGCTAGTCGACTATAAAGAAATAATTGCCCTAGGCATAAAAGATATTCCAGCCACTAGGCTAAATCGTGATGCCATGGATATTGATGGAATTATGTTGAAAAAGTTAACTCAACTTTATCCCTGCGGCTACAACTAGTCAGCGTCGCTCGCTTGGCTACTAATGCAGTTCGGGTGACCTTAACGGGGGATGTATGACATTTGGCAGGGGCTGAGAAGATCCTAAGCCTGATTGAGTTTGCGGTGACCACGTGACCGACTCCCTTACTAAATCATCGATGCGCAATTCCACAAAGCTCCCAGAAAGCAGAGCGGCTTCCCCTCTTGTTTTCAATTGATTCATCATCGCCCCACAGTTAAGGTAGATAAATCATCCTAAGCCGAAATAGCATGGTTGAAAAGCGGTATCCACCCATTTCTTACCTCATGAAATTGAATCGTAAGTCCCTAATTAATATCGGAAAAATACAATTATCTAGAGGAGCATAAGCACGCTACGGCGCTAATAAAATGAAATAAGCCAATGGTTTCAATAGGGTGGGAGATAAAGCTAAGACTAGCTTCAAATAAGCAATCGAAGGCCTTAAACTGAATATAAAGTTTGCTTAATTGCTAGCTTAACATAACCCAGACCCCAGTATTTCTAGGGACTTATTACGAAAATATCGAAGGGGATGCTTATCGCAATAGCAGGCGACTTAATGCGCCTCTGGCCTCGGGAACGCCCAAATCCATTGCGGCTTGCAACAGCAAGGTGGCCTTTGGAATGTCCCCTAGATGGCTCTTAACAACGCCGAAGTTATAAATGGCTTGGCCATTTCTGCGCCCAACTTCGCGCTCTAGCTCATCGCATAAGGTCGACAACTGACTTTGGTCAAGCTGATTTGCAAGGGCCATCATGCAGGGCTTTAAAAAGGTAGGGTCTAGCCCCCCAACCTCAAGGGACATAAAGGCCTCGAATGCCTGAGGATAAAGGCCTAGTTTTAAAAACTGCTCAGCGTGATAAAAGTTGTCGTTCTGCATTATTTAGACCGTAATGACTTCCCAAGTGCCGCTTAATTTAGCATGAAAAGGCTCATGGTATTGATAAAACTTAATATCTCCAAAACGACTATCTTCTTCGAGAATCTGATTCGACAAATCAACAATACTCGATGGCTGCCAGTTAAAGTCGGGCTGCTCAACCCAAGCGCGGATACCCTCTTCCCGCTTTATGAAATGATCCATGGAGCCAATCATTTTCGTGATGTCCTCTCCATACGTAACAATTGCCCTTAAAAACCGAGGCGAATCGAGGAACGCAAGTTCAATGACGATATACGGCAGTGCAAACGCCAAGGATTTGTGCTTTCTGGCATTGCGAAAATAAACCTGCTTGGTGATATCCCATGGCTTATCAGTGCTATCCAGAGAGTAATCAAAAATCCAGTGTTTGCTGTAAAAGAAAATGCACTGGCGGCCTACAATTTCTTTTGTAATCGTTTTAACGTGCGTTTGCTCACGCAACAAGCGCAGCTGCTCATAAGGCTGCAGCTTAACAGGCTGTTCGGAGCTAAAGTCTGATGCTGAACTCATTCTGACCTTTTAAATTGTTCAACTATTACATTGGCGTTATCGCCAAGATCTCTATTGATACGATAAATAAAGCTTTGATCGTAAATGAAAAAATACTTACGCAGAAGGGGATCTGCTAAGACAATTTTCTTAAAGTTGCCTTCGCTTAATGCCGTCACGGTCTCTACTGTCCTTTGTTGGTCGGCCTGAGTCCCTGCATTCGGAGCTTGTTGCTGAACGCGTTGTAATAAATCTGTTTTAGAAGTTGATCCCTCATAAAATGCAGGACAGCATTGGATCACGCCCTTCGGCCTTACGCCCACCCAAGAAAAGTCATCAATGCCGTATTTAAAGTTTGTGGCAGTAATAACCAATTTAAGCTTATTATCCTGGGCCACCCATGTACCGATCCACCGCTCATTAATCGGCACGCTAGCGGGTTTTACGGCAGCTTCAACGGGCGCATCCGCTGGAGAAGTTGGGGCCGCTGGCGCATTACTGGGAATCACCTGATCGGTATTCAGCTGAGTAATCGGGCTTGCAACGGGGGTCGCCTCTTCTTTTTTACTTTGCGTTTTTGCATAATAAATCCCACCAATCACCAGCGCGAGCAGAGGCAGAATAAGAACTATTGGCATGCGATTACTTTTTTCAACCGGCTGAGTCGCCAACCCAAGGTCTGCTACCTTATTGAAAATGGCCTCATTGACTATAGTCTCAGGCGGATTGATCGGGGTGGGATTATCATTGGTCGCCGCTGGTAACGGACTGACGTTTAAGGGGGTAAGCGGCTCGACCCGTTTACTAGGGCACTCAAGCGCATGAGCAAAAATAAGTGCTTCTGCTGCATTGGGAAACAAGCGATCATGGCAAGAAATTTGATCGAGTACTGAATTTTTTTCAATTCGATACTTATTAATCAAATACAGCTTATATCCATCCTGACTCAAATCGCGCACACCAAAATAGTCCAGAGCTGATGGCAACTTTCGGGACGGATACAACAGGCCAAATGCAATCAATAGTATGCCGATGAGCCACTTTAACTGCAGCAAAAGAGTCCACTGGTCTTGGACAAAATCGCTGGGATCGGTATTTTTAAACGGCGAGTCTTCTGGATAAATCGATACAGCAAGTAAGGCCACTCCGCTGAGGAGCGCAGCAACTTTTGCAATAAGCC
>CAMEXM010000082.1 GCA_945947155.1 Polynucleobacter meluiroseus
GCATCAGGCAGACTATCAGTTTGCGCTGGACTTTATGTTGGCAGTAGCTGATGCTGGCGCACATCAGGTCACCATGCATGCACGTAACGCCGTATTAAAGGGCCTATCGCCCAAAGAGAATCGCAGTAAGCCCCCATTGCACTATGCCGTAGCAGCGCAATTGCGTTTGGATCTCAAAAAGCAGTTTCCAGATGTAGCCGTTCTGCTGAATGGCGGCCTAGAGAACAACGATCAAATTGCCGGCCATTGGCATGACTTTGATGGCTTCATGGTGGGCCGTGCAGCTTACCATTTTCCAGCCATGTTACTTGGCTGGGATGACTTGCTTGAGACCAATGGAGAGGCTGCAGGCTATCTCTTTAGCGAGTCTGAATGGCATCGCCTGCAAATTGGCTTAGTGCATCAAGTGTGGCGCTGGTTTGATGAATGCCAAGGTAAGGGCAAGCTGTTTTACATTGGCGCCTTTACTCGGCATATTCTTGGCCTGGCTCATGGAAGGGCGGGTTCACGCTATTGGCGCCAGCGCCTATCGGATCACCATGCCTTGGCTAAGGTGCAGAGTAAAGCGGCAATTGCTGATTTTTTCCTGGAGGCCAGTTTGGAGCTAGGGGATTGGGCTGCCTTTGAGATTGATACTGCCTCGGCGGTAAATACATGAGCGGAATGCAAAACCAGGGTACCGATCTTGAGCTGGAGATTACCCCCGACTACCAAATGGCCTTAGATGCAGTGGAGCGAGGCGATCCTTATATCTTTATTAGCGGTAAGGCGGGTACAGGTAAAACCACTTTAATCAGCCATTTGCGCAAGACCCTTACTGGCAATGTTGTGGTTCTTGCCCCTACGGGAGTTGCAGCGCTGCAGGTGCGTGGCGTTACGATTCATTCCTTCTTTCGCCTGCCGCCACGATTAATTTTTCCAGAAGAGGACATCAAGCCACTGCGGTCTTCGCGTGAGCGCCAACTGTATAAGGATATTCGACTGCTGATCATTGATGAAATCTCGATGGTACGCGCTGATATTGTGGATGCGATCGACCTCTTTTTGCGTGAAAATGGCCCCCAAAAAGGCGAGCCATTTGGGGGCATACAGGTCATGTTTGTCGGTGATTTATTTCAATTGCCGCCGGTTGTGTCGAGTAGTGATATGCACATCCTGCATGAGCGCGGCTATGAGGGTCCGTATTTCTTTTGCGCCATGGCACTGCACCGTAAAGAAATTACGATGATCGAGCTCACTAAAATATTTCGGCAAAAGGATGTTCATTTTGCGCAGCTTCTCAATCAAATCCGCATTAATGAAGACATTGAGGTGGCATTAGAAACCATCAATGATGCCTGTTTTGGTAAGGTAGCAGAGCCTGATCCACTGACGATTACGCTGACTACGACTAATGCCAGAGCAGACATGATCAATCACGGTGAGCTCAAAAACCTGACGACCGGTGCCATCAGCTTTACAGGTAAGCTCGAAGGAAAGTTCAATGTGGACGAGCGTAATCTACCTTCACCCATGAACTTAACTCTGAAGCCAGGCTCGAAAGTCATGTTTACTGCCAATGACAATGGTTTTCCTAAAAAATGGGTCAATGGCAGTATTGGTATTGTTCATGAAATAGGCAAAGACAAAATTAAGGTCAAGATCCCCAACGGGGCCTATACGAATATGGTTGAGGTAACGCCATTTAAATGGGAGTCGTATAAGTATGACCACGATATGGTGTCTGGAAAAATTAAGCCCAATGTGATTGGCTCCTATGAGCAAATGCCACTCATGTTGGCGTGGGCCGTGACGATCCATAAAAGCCAGGGCAAGACGCTCGATAAAGTGAAGGTTGATCTATCTTCTGGAGCCTTTGCATCGGGCCAAGTCTATGTTGCACTCAGCCGCTGCCGCTCGATTGAAGGCATCTCCTTGGAGCGGCCGATCGTCCTCAAGGACGTGCGCTGTGATCCCAAAATTAAGCGCTTTTATATGGCGTGCTTGCCCTAAAAAGCAGCTCAGATTAGCCTCAACACGGTCGACCAGCAAATTTTGGCCAAAAGCCGACAAAAAGCTATAATTTCAGTTCTTCTACGGTGGCTGTAGCTCAGCGGTAGAGTCCTGGATTGTGATTCCAGTTGTCGTGGGTTCGAACCCCATCAGCCACCCCAATCCCCTTCTGTGCCACAGTGACCCCAGAATCCCTTGAAAAACTCGTTCGCATGAAAATGCCGTATGGCAAGTATGCGGGCCGCACTCTTTCTGAGTTACCGGGAGATTACCTTTCTTGGTTTGCCCGTAAAGGCTTTCCAAAGGGCGAGCTCGGTGAGTTGCTGGAGCTAATGCACACCCTAGACCACAATGATTTGCGTGGGCTGCTAAAGCCCCTGGCGATCAAACATTTAAATTATGATTAACAGCACTTTGGTACAAGCATTAATCCGCAAATACCACGGATTTATTGCCGTTAATTAAGACTCGATCATTCAGGTAGTAGCGCAGGGCTCTGGATAGTACTTGACGCTCTAGATCGCGGCCTTTGCGCACCAAATCCTCTGCGCTATCGCTGTGACTAATACGCGTGACGTCTTGCTCAATGATGGGACCTTCGTCCAAATCACTGGTGACAAAATGGGATGTTGCCCCAATTAGCTTAATGCCACGCGCATGTGCTTGATGATATGGCTTTGCACCCTTAAAGCTGGGCAAAAAGGAATGGTGCACATTAATGCAGCGACCCGATAGCTTGGACGATAAATCATCGGACAGAATTTGCATGTAGCGCGCCAAGATCACCATATCCACCTGAGCATCGTCGACGATGCTAAGTAGCTTTTCTTCTTGTGCGCTTTTTGTTTCAGGAGTTACAGGCAGATAATGAAACGGAATATCGGCAAAATCAATGCTGGCATAAACTGAGCGGGGGTGATTCGAGACAATACCAGCAATAATCATGGGCAATTCGCCAATACGCCAGCGATACAGCAAGTCCACCAAACAATGATCGAGCTTAGACGCCATGATTAAAACGCGTTTGAGTTTGGCGGTAGAACGTAATTCCCAAGATAGCTGAAAGCGCTCGACGATCGGCGCAAAGCCAAGGCGCAGGGCTTCTAGGTTCACGCTCTCATCGCAACTAAAACTCACGCGCATGAAAAAGCGCTCCGAATCCTTATCGTCAAACTGTTGCGCTTCCTGAATATCCCCGCCCGCCTCAAAAATATAACTGGCAACGGCAGCAACAATACCAGGGCGGTTTTGGCAGGTTAGGGTGAGGTTAATGTTTTGTTGTGGCATGGTGGAAAATTAAACTAGATTAATAAGAAAAAGAAAATACAGCGTTCGGGTCACTGTTTTATCTACTGGGTGCAGGCATTGGCAGTGGCGTTGGTCGATCGGCTATGCCAATTATTTCTTGGCTATGATCCATGATCTTTGGAAGCACAAGCTCTTGGCAAACGGGTTTAGGCCCGAGTAGATTTAAAAAATTACACTCCTTTTTGGTCGCCTCAGAGGCGGCATGCTCTAGCGGGGATTTGCCAGTTGCAACCGTCGATGCAACACTAACCGCTGTAGTCGGATTAGCTACGGCTACTGTAGCCACAGTACCCCCAACAGCGCTAGCCGCCCCAGCTCCCGCACTTCCGATAGCGGCGAAGGGTAGGGCACAGCCAGATAAAAAGAAAATACTAAAGCCAATAATGAGAGTGTAGGTCAGGCTGTGCCAAGCAATGCAGCGGCAATACTGCGGCAATAAACGTTGCTTACTTGGCACGGCAGGCAATGCTGTAGACTCCCGCAGCCCATGAGCCGCTAGTGATCGCTTCAAACTGGCTATCAGGCGATTTGACATCCGAAACGACCTTGCCTTCACCTTTATTGCCGGAAAATATTTTGTACTCAATAGGGCGGTATTGGACTTTGCCGCATAGGTACTCATTTAAGCCAATGATGGATCGAATCGGTTCTTTTGTTTGTGGGTCGGCACCTGGGGCTTTAAAGTCGAGCATCGACATGATTTGCGCTTTATCACCATCCCTTTTAAGGGTTTCGATGTCCAATGACACCGTGGATTGTTCGTTGAAACCAATCTCTTGCCAAGCAGCGAGGGCGCTTGAAATTGGTAGGACGGTCATGCAGACCGCGATCGCCATCCATCTTTTCATCGTAAAACCCCTCAATAAATGTATGCCGCTATTTTAAACCCCAATAGGTCTACTTTGGTCTGAGCTCGAGTTTGCGCTGAATTGTGGCAGGTTTCATTTGCAGTGGAAGTGCTTGATTGTCTGCCCATAAGGGGTTGAGGTTGCGATAGAGCTTGCTTTGAACCCAGCCCGATTGCCCCGTTTGATAGACAAAGGTCGATTGCTCTAAGTCGGCCAGATCAAAGACGGTTCGCAGACTTGCTGCTTGTTTAGTCTCAAAGGGGTTTTTATGTTTACCGAGCTCTGGCCTGCCGACATTAATCGTAAATCCATCCCCCGGAAACGGCGCCGTGATATTGAATGCACGATTTAAAAATGGAACCCGACTAAAGGGGCGATGTTCAGATACGGCGATGTGCGCACTTCCCCATTTCCAATTGGCTGGATCGTTGCCGTATTGCGTGCTGAGGTACTCCAGTGCGCGATCCATTGCCTGTTGCGAGGCCTGCGCACAATTCTCTATACCTTCTGTTTTAGGCGAGTCACACCAGAGACTATTGGGGTTGGACAACTGCTCCAACAAAGCGTTTCTAAAATGGCGCTTGCCATATTCAAAAGAAAAATAATCGCCTAAGCGTGAAAATAAATGCCGTGTGAGTTGGTCTACCCACGCATTAAATAGGAGGGCACCACTACTATCGATCCGCATATCCCCATCAAAGCTGGCAATGATGGCTTGGGCTGCTGATGCACTTGAATGGGTAGACTGCGTTACCTTAAAGAGAGGAAGTAGAGGCGTTGCTGCGAGCGAGAGCGTATCACCTTGTATGGCTCGCATCGATGCAAAGTCATGCTGTGCTTTTGCTTGAAGTAAGGCTGTAATGCGCTCATAGCGAAATGGCAGCTCCCAATCGCCTGTAAGCGGATTAGGATTATTAGCGGCCAAGATCTGTTGATTGGCAGTCACAAGCCAGCCTTGCTCGGGATTATCGAGCGCAGGCAACTGATCAAATGGAATATAGCCTTGCCAGTCGTATTGCCTATCCCAGCCGGGGGCTGGGGCAACGCCATAGAGGCCTTGATAGAGGGTGCGCTTGGGTGCAACTCCCGCCGCCTGAAAGGCAATATTGCCAGCGGTATCGGCCATCACCACGTTTTGCATCGGGGCATAGTTTTTGCGTAACGCTTTTTTGAACGCTTCTAAATTCGTGGCGCGATTCATATCGAGTAAGCCGATCACCGATTGATTCTCGAGATCGAGTGCAGTCCAGCGCAAAGCCAAGGCAAAGCGATCGGTGTTGATTAAATTTTTAGCCCGGTCGTAGGCTTCTGAAATGATTGGCCCGTGGCGACTCTGTTTGACGATAAAACGATGTGCCGGTTTATTCTTAATCTCAATCACCTCTTCGCGGACTAAAAACGCAGCCATGCCGTCGGGTGTGCGGTACTGGCCAGGATTGGTGGGATCGATTTCCTCGATGAAGAGGTCTTGCACATCGGGACCAGTATTGGTGAAGCTCCAGGCAATGCTATCCGTCCTGCCGAGTACGACTGCCGGAATGCCTGGCAGGGTTGCGCCAATCACATTGATCCCTGGCGCCTCAAGGCGAGCAAAATACCACAGGGCCGGAGCCGATAAACCCAAGTGCGGATCATTGGCGAGGAGCGGCTTACCGCTGGTGGTCTGCTTGCCGCTGAGCGCCCAATTATTCGAGCCAATCCCTTCAATACCTCCCGGCAATAGCGCATGTAATAACTGATCTTGTCGCGTAGTCGGTTGCCGCACATCCTGAATACCCAAGGGCTTGATGGATTTACTGGCGTCCGTGCCGGCAAAAATACCCATGTTTTTATACAGCGTCGCAAAATCCATCTTTGTTACAGGATT
>CAMEXM010000083.1 GCA_945947155.1 Polynucleobacter meluiroseus
GTTGGGCGCTAGCTCAGCTGCAATGGTGAGGCGATGGCGGTGAGCCTCAATTTCCACCAAACCGACCGCATCATCCACAATTTCGGCGATATCGGAATCCTTGCGTTGCGGCTCACTGCGTTTCACAAAGCCGCGGATGCGCTGAATAATGGTGCCGGCGCGGTGCGCTTGTTGGGATGCTTTTTCAAGCGCAGGAAGCAAATCCTTGGATAGGGTTTGATCTGCTTGACCCGACAAGCGTTTGGCCACGCCCATGCAATAGTTTGAAATGGCTGCAAGGGGTTGATTAAGTTCATGCGCTAGCGAGGAAGCCATTTCACCCATCGTGGTCAAGCGGCTTGTAAATTGCATACGCTCCTCTTGTTGGCGCGCTAAGTCCTCGGTGTTTTTGCGTAAGGTAATGTCCGTCGCAATTAAGAGTTGGGCTAAATGACCATCAACCCAGGGAATAAATCGGCGACGTACCTCGTACCATTTCGCCTCCTCGCCAATTAGTTGAATCTCTTGTGACTCTGCTTGCCGATTTTGATTGAGCTCAGAACTGGGCAAGCCCGCTAGGGGATCGATGTTATCGTCCTCTAGGCCATGCAGCAGGGCAGGATCCATTTCATGATTGGCTAAATCGATATGACCTTGTGAGGTATTCCCAAACCGTTCCCGATAAAACCGATTGGCAAAGAGCAGCTCGCCCGTTTCGATGGAGATCACAGAAACCGCCGCATCTAAGCCCTCGAGTACGGTAATGAAGCGATCTTGCGATGCAGCTAATTCTTCGCGAATGCGTTTTGGCTCGGAGATATCCACCAGCGAAGTAACCCAGCCGGTTTGCTCGCCTTTCTCATTGATGAGTGGTGCAATATAGGTACGTGTCGCTATGCGCGTGCCATCGCGCCGCTGAATGACCCCCTCAATGCCACCTTTTATTTCATGATGGGAGTCTGCGTTCAGGGCCAAGTCCATTTTTTTAATCAGGGCCTCTTGTTGATCTGCAGGCCAGAACGGAAAGGGCGGCTGCAGACCCATTAGCTCCTCTGAGCTCCAATCGGTCATTTCACAAAAGGCACGGTTCACGTAGGTAATGCGTTTTTGCATATCGTGCGCTCGTATTCCAACCGGCGTGGAATTCTCCATGGCATTCCGAAAGTTGGTTTCCGTCCGTAAGCTGGCCTCAGCTAATTGACGCACTTGCATTTGCTTGATGACGGACCATAAGCTCAAAATGACGAATGCGCTCAGTCCAATAACCACCCCGAGCAACATCTTAAATGTGAGGTTGCTTGGCGTTGGGTAAGTGTCAACGCGTAATATTGCATTAGGGCTCAAGATGCCAAGATCCAAGCTGGTTTGGTTTGTTAAGGACCGTGGCGGCATATTGCGATCCGATGAGATGGCCAACACTTTGCCCGCATCGGTGGTTAAGCTAAAGCGGTACAGGCCCTTTAACTCTGGCGGGATAATGTATTCCATAATGCCTTGTGCAGAGTAAAGCACCGCCATAACGCCGCTGATTTCGCCATCTGGCCCAATCGGTATGGTTTGCCAAAAGATGGTTCGCCGTTCTTTTGCCATCGGCTCATCATTCGGCAAATCAATTTGAATGAAGTTACTAAAGGCAGGGCGATTTGTGCTGAGGGTTAACTCAATGGTTTTATTGAGTTGTGCTTTTAATTCTTTGGCATACGGCGCCTGATCAAACCAGGTATTGGTTCGCGATGGCGGCGGCATCATCCATTGCCGCTGATTATCTCGATTGAGCCAAATGAGTTGGCTTATCTCGTGGTTGTTCAGTAAAAACGATTCTGCTTCTTTTAAGGCAATTGCTTTTGTTTTTTCATCGCTATTTATTCTGCCTAAATCGCGGCTTAGCGACATCAACACCTCGGTATTGTTCGCAAAGCGCAGTTGAATGCGTTGCTTTACCAAAGACAACTCCCTGAACAGGGCATTTTCTTGCTGGTTACGTTCCTGCATTTGCAGGGTGCCCAGAATGATGGTCATCATCACGGTAAAGATAACGATTGCTACGAGGGGCGTATAGACCAAGCGAAATCCCCTGATCCGGCGAAACCAGGCGCTGTTATTGATGATTAGAGGAAAGGCAAGGGGTAGCTTCATAAAAAAAGACAATATCTCAATCCCTAAGTGTATCTCCATATTTCGATTGGATTAATTTCATATGGTGCGAATTGCACTGCAATAAATTACCATATTATGAGAAATACTATCATTATGTGGAAAATGTCTTGTCAAGCACTTTAGTGGTTTTTAGAATATTCCCTGTAGAGTAAACACCACCCCACAACGATCGAATGGAGACACGCAATGGCTGCAGTTCCGCAACCGGTTTTAGGTAAGGCGCAAACGGACGCACTGGATACTGATCCAGCAGAAACCCAAGAGTGGCTACAAGCGCTCGATGGCGTAATCCATGCTGTGGGCCCAGAGAGGGCTGCGTATTTAATCGATCAGCAAATATCCCATGCCAGAGTGAATGGTGTGAATCAGGCCTTTCATGCTGAAACACCTTACATCAATACCATCCCCGTGGAGTTGCAAGCGCGCATTCCGGGCGATCAAAACATCGAGCATCGGATCCGCTCCTACACCCGCTGGAATGCCATGGCGATGGTGTTGCGTGCCAATAAGGACACCAACGTAGGTGGTCATATCTCCTCCTTTCAATCAGCCGCAACCTTGTATGACGTTGGCTTTAACCACTTTTGGCATGCGCCCAGTGCAGAACACGGCGGCGATCTGATTTTTGTTCAAGGCCATTCGGCTCCCGGGATATATTCACGTGCCTACATGCTCGGCCGTTTAGAGCAGAGTCAGCTCGATTTATTCCGTCAAGAAGTGGGCGGTAACGGTATTTCCAGCTATCCCCATCCCTGGCTAATGCCAGACTTTTGGCAGTTCCCAACGGTATCAATGGGTCTGGGTCCGATCATGGCCATTTATCAAGCGCGTTTCATGCGTTACATGGAAGACCGTGGTTTTATTCATGCCGGCAACCGGAAGGTCTGGGCTTTCTTGGGCGATGGCGAAACGGATGAACCTGAATCGCTCGGCGCTATTGGTATGGCGGGACGTGAGCACTTAGACAACTTGATTTTTGTAGTGAACTGCAACTTGCAGCGCTTAGATGGCCCCGTTCGCGGTAACGGAAAAATTATTCAAGAGCTTGAAGCAGAGTTTCGTGGATCTGGCTGGAATGTGATTAAGGTGGTGTGGGGCGGTCATTGGGACGCTTTATTTGCGCGCGATAAAAAAGGCATCTTGATGCAGCGCCTCGGTGAAATTGTCGATGGCCAATACCAAACCATGAAAGCAAAAAATGGCGCGTATGTGCGTGAGACCGTATTCAATACACCCGAACTAAAGGCTCTCGTTGCTGATTGGAGCGATGAGGATATTTGGAACCTCAATCGCGGCGGTCACGACCCCCACAAGGTCTATGCCGCTTTTCATTCGGCAGTGACGCATCAAAACCAGCCTACCGTGATTTTGGCGCACACCATTAAAGGCTATGGCATGGGCGCCTCGGGTGAGGCCATGAACATCGCCCACCAAGCCAAAAAAATGAGTCCAGATGATGTGCGTCGTTTCCGCGATCGTTTTGAGATTCCGGTGAAAGACGAAGAGCTCGACGATATTCCCTTTGTTAAGTTTCCGGACGGCAGTCCAGAGCTGGAGTACATGCGCGCACGCCGCCAAGAGTTGGGTGGTTACCTGCCACAACGCCGCATGAAGGCAGAGAGTTTGCCAGTACCCAATTTGGATGTATTCGCCGCTTTACTCGAAGCGACTAGCGAGGGTCGTGAGATTTCAACCACCATGGCTTTTGTGCGCATGCTCAACATCGTGATTCGCGATAAGACTCTGGGCAAACGCGTAGTGCCGATTGTTCCAGATGAGTCACGCACCTTCGGTATGGAGGGCATGTTCCGCCAGCTCGGCATTTGGAATCAACTGGGACAACTCTACACGCCAGAAGATCAAGATCAACTGATGTTCTACCGCGAGGATAAGCAAGGCCAAATTCTGCAAGAGGGCATTAACGAAGCAGGCGGTATGTGCGATTGGATTGCAGCGGCAACGGCGTATTCCACCCACGGCGTACCGATGTTGCCCTTCTACATTTTCTATTCGATGTTTGGTTTCCAGCGAATTGGTGACTTAGCATGGGCTGCAGGCGATATGCGTAGCCGCGGTTTCTTGCTGGGCGGTACTGCTGGCAGAACAACGCTCAATGGTGAGGGCTTGCAACACGAAGACGGCCATAGCCATGTTTGGAGCGCTTCGGTACCTAATTGCGTGAGCTACGATCCAACATTTGCATTTGAACTAGCGGTAGTGATTCAGGATGGCATGCGCCGCATGCTCGATGCCCAGGATGATGTTTATTACTACATTACCTTGATGAATGAAAACTATTCCCACCCTGCAATGCCAGTAGGTGCAGAAAAAGACATTATTAAAGGTATGTATAAGCTACGTTCAGTAGGGGATGCCAATAGTAAATTGCGCGTTCAACTGCTTGGCTCTGGCACCATTTTCCGTGAAGTGATTGCTGCTGCCGAAGTCTTGCATGCGGAGTGGGGTGTTGCTTCAGATTTATGGGGCTGTCCTAGCTTTACCGAATTAGGCCGTGATTGGAATACCGTACACCGCAGTAATTTGCTCAATCCAGCAACTGCGCCACAACTGTCGCACGTTGAGCAATGTTTAAAAGACACTGCTGGGCCGATCATCGCAGCGACCGATTACGTGCGTACCTTTGCCGATCAAATAAGGCCGGCAATACAACACTTGGGTCGTCGCTATGAGGTCCTTGGTACAGATGGTTTTGGACGTTCCGATACCCGTGAAAACCTACGTGATTTCTTTGAGGTCGATTACCGTTGGGTTGTATTAACTAGCCTGAAAGCGCTTGCCGACGCTGGACAAATTGATCGTCAGAAAATTGCTGAGGCAATTAAGAAATACAACATCAATGTCCAAAAACCAAACCCGATGACATCTTAAGCCGAATGCGATATTCCAGACCATGAGTAAATTAATCGAAATTCACGTTCCCGATATCGGGGACTACAGCGACGTTCCTGTGATTGAAGTACTGGTCAAGGTTGGCGATGCAGTTGAAAAAGAGCAGTCAGTAGTCACACTGGAGTCGGATAAAGCGACGATGGATGTGCCCTCATCGCATGCCGGTATTGTCAAAGAAATTAAAGTCAAGGTAGGTGATTTGATTTCAGAAGGCGCGCTGGTATTGGTAGTGGAGTCCAGTGATGTTGCTGTTAGCTCTGCACCAGCAGTCGCCACGGCGGCGCCCTCGATCCCTGCGGTTTCTATGCCTACGCCAACACCAGCACCAACACAAACACCAACATCGGTGGCGGCAGTAGCAGCAGCGCCCGCAGTCCAAGCCATATCAGCGGATGCTGGAAATGAGGTGAGTCATGCCAGTCCTACGGTACGCAAATACGCCCGTGAATTGGGTGTCAATGTGGCCCGTGTAAAAGGATCCGGTCCTAAGGGTCGGATTACCCAAGAAGACGTTCAAGCCTTTGTAAAAGGCGTAATGAGCGGGTCTACTTCAGTTTCAAGCACGAAGTCGGGTGGCAATATGGGCGGCCTAGATTTATTACCATGGCCGACCGTTGACTTTACGAAGTTTGGCGCCATTGAGCGTCAGCCTTTGTCCCGCATTAAAAAGTTATCCGCTGCTAATTTGGCGCGGAATTGGGTGATGATTCCGGCGGTTACTTACCATGAGGATGCCGATATTACTGACCTTGAGGCGTTCCGTGTCTCAACCAATAAAGAGAATGAGAAGCAGGGCAATAAGATCACGATGCTGGCATTCATGATCAAGGCGGCAGTAGCCGGACTGAAAAAATACCCTGAATTCAATAGCTCGCTCGATGGCGATGATTTAGTGCTTAAAAAATACTTTCACATTGCTTTTGCTGCAGACACGCCCAAT
>CAMEXM010000084.1 GCA_945947155.1 Polynucleobacter meluiroseus
GTACCCCGGCTATCGATGCAGGCTCGGCATGCTGGGCCATGCTGGCGAAGCTGCTGTGAATAATCTGAAAGCGCGAGTCCGTTATTTTTTTTGCCTCTGCAATCGCTTGTACATCTTTGTCGAATGCAATCAACTGCGTATCCGGTCGAATTGCTCCCAAGAGTGCTCGTGTGTGACCGCCGCGCCCGAAGGTACCGTCGATCAAAATTGATTTGTCGGTTGATTCTGCTTGCAATAGGGGACTTTCCAGCAGCGCAGTTACCGCCTCGGCCAGTAAGACTGGGCGATGAGTCTGATTCATGCGGCCCTGTCATTAAAAAGTAAATTGTTTGAGGGCGTCCGGCACACCTTGCATCATTGCGGCCTGCTCTTTTGTTGCGTACGTTGCTGCATCCCACAACTCAAGGTGACTACCCATACCAAGCAGAATGACTTCACGCTGAATACCTGCAGCGGATCGGAGCTCAGGGCTTACTAAAATGCGCCCAGCACTATCCAGATCGAGTTCGGTTGCATTGCCTAAAAAAATTCGACGCCACCAATGGGCATCCATTGGTAATTGCGCTACACGCGCTCGAAATGCTTCCCACTCGGGTCGCGGAAAGAGTAATAAGCACCCATCCGGGTGTTTTGTCAGCGTCACTCTGCCCTCACCCTGCACAAGCAAGGCGTCACGATGCTTTGCCGGCACAGACATGCGGCCTTTTGCATCTAAATTGAGAGCTGAAGCACCTTGAAACACTATTTACCCCACTTTTTCACACTTCTTCCCACTTTAGAGGAAGGGATTCAGAGGGTCAAGTGTTTTAATGGTTTTTTTTAGATTTTCTCTAGTGTTTACAATCACTTAGCGATGACTATTAAGATAAGCCTCAAAAAAATAGTCACCCTAAACAAGGGCTTGGAAAATATACTTAAGAATGAATCTTAGATATATGAGTTAATTATTTAAATTAATACTGTTTATCCATACAGTATTAATAGACTTAGGGCAATGAAAGCCCCCATTTTTTGGTTTTTGGTCACAAAACCAGACTCATACCTTATAAGCCGCTGTAGTCATGATTTTGGAAATAGTCTCCATGGCATTTTTGATGGGCTGTGGCAAAGGCTTGCCACCCGCATCCCATGCCGATTGACCATGGTCGATTTCATCGCGGCGCATCTGATCAACAATGGCCCGTGAGCGCGTATCTGCCAGTGGCAAGGTTTCAAGGTGGCTATTGAGGTGCTTTTCCACCTGCTTTTCGGTTTCCGCAACAAAGCCAAGACTCCATCGATCGCCCGCTAAGCCAGCCAGTAGGCCGATCCCGAAAGATCCGGCATACCAGATTGGATTTAAATAACTGGTATGCGAGCCGAGTTCAGACAGGCGATCCTCACACCAGGCCATGTGGTCCATTTCCTCTTGCGCTGCATGGTCGAGCATGGCGCGCGTTTCAGGACTACGCGCCACTATTTTTTGGGATTGGTATAAGGCTTGAGCGCATACTTCACCCACGTGATTCACCCGCATAAGCCCGGCTGCATGGGCTCGCTCAGCAGCGTCAAGGGTGGGTATGTTTTCTGCTGTCGGCATTGACCGACGAGCCTGAGCACCTCCAGCAAGGGATCGCAACGCGACGTCAAACTCGGTAATGAATCGGTCCAGCAATGGCATTGGCATAGCTAAAACTATACCGTGACTTCTGCCTTCACGTGTTGCTTAGTCTTGAGGCCCAGTTCGGCCAGCAGTGCACGATCTTCTTCTGCCTCTGGGTTACCAGTAGTCAGCAATTGATCGCCATAAAAAATGGAATTGGCGCCCGCCTGAAAGCACATCGCTTGGACTGCTCGACCCAGTTCTTGCCTACCAGCTGATAAGCGCACCCGGGCTTTGGGCATGGTGATGCGTGCCACAGCAATGGTCCGCACAAACTCCAAGGGATCCATCGGCGGCTGATCAGCTAGTGGCGTGCCTGCCACTGGCACCAAGTGATTGATCGGTACTGACTCGGGATACGGACTCAAATTAGCCAAGCGCGCAATGAAGGCAGCGCGCTGCTTGCGCGTTTCGCCCATGCCCACAATTCCGCCACAGCAGACCGACATACCAGCAGCACGGACGTGTGAGATCGTATCCAAGCGATCCTGATAGTCACGGGTCTTAATTACCGAGCGGTAGAAATCCTCACTGGTATCGAGATTGTGGTTATAGAAATCCAGTCCTGCGCCTTGCAGTGCCTTGGCTTGTTCTGGCTCCAGCATACCAAGTGTGGCGCAGGTTTCTAGTCCAAGGGCTTTAACCCCCCGAATCATGGCGGATACTTTTTCAATATCGCGGTCTTTGGGTTCGCGCCAAGCTGCGCCCATACAGAATCGATTGGAACCGGCTGCCTTCGCTGCCTTCGCTGCCTCCAGTACCTCCTCCAAATCCATCAATTTGTTGGCTTTAACATCCGTGTTGTACCGCGCCGCCTGGGGACAATAGCCACAATCTTCCGGACAGCCGCCGGTCTTAATGGACAACAAGGTGGCCAATTCCACATCACCCTCTGGGAAATAAGTCCGGTGCACTTCTTGAGCGCGAAACAGTAAATCATTGAATGGCAGAGCTAACAAGGCTTCGACCCCTGCAACTGTCCAGTCACCCTCAGAGATGCTTGCTTTGGCGACCGATACAGGTACCGCTTGAATCAGGGGTTTTTCGATGAGTTGACTCTGGGACATAACGAAATTCCAAAAAAGGAGGAAATAAACCATAAACATAACAGATGAATCCACTTCAAGCCAAAACTAATGGTCAAATATCATTCATGACAACATCGGCAAGCCGGCCCAAGCAAACAGACGAATGGATTTCACGAAGCCTTGCGTCGGTCTGGCATCCCTGCACACAAATGAAGCACCACGAGCACATCCCCTTGGTGACGATTACTCGAGGGAAGGGTGCTTGGTTGTATGACGATCAAGATAAGCCCATTCTGGATTGCATCAGTTCCTGGTGGACTAATTTATTTGGGCATTCCAATCCGTTTATAAATCAGCGCATTCAGGATCAACTCGAAAAAATTGAGCACGTGATGCTGGCAGGGTTTACGCACCAGCCCGTGGTCGAGCTATCAGAGCGGCTCTCGGCTTTGACCCAACATCGCCTGGGGCATGCTTTTTACGCATCGGACGGCGCCTCTGCAGTGGAGATTGCCTTAAAGATGAGTCACCACTATTGGCAACTCGCCGGGAAGCCTGAGAAATCCCGATTCGTCTGTTTGCAAAATAGTTACCATGGCGAAACCCTAGGGGCTTTAGCCGTAACCGATGTGCCTTTGTTTCGGACTGCTTACGGATCACTGCTGTCGGATGTGTTCACTGTAATGTCGCCTGACAGTCGCCAAGCGCAGGATGGAGAATCAGCGACTGAAGTTGCGCTGCGTGCCGCGCATGAATTAGAAATACTTCTGCAACGGGAACACCATCATATTGCTGCCCTCATTTTAGAGCCGCTGGTGCAATGTGCGGGACAAATGGCGATGCACTCCCCGCAATACCTTCAGCGCGCCCGCGCACTCTGTGATCACTATGGCGTTCACCTCATCGCCGACGAAATTGCAGTGGGGTGTGGCAGAACAGGTCGATTCTTTGCTTGTGAGCATGCAGGTATATGGCCTGACTTCATCACCCTATCCAAAGGAATTAGCGGTGGCTATTTACCCTTATCACTGTGCCTGACGACTGACACCATTTATCAGGCCTTCTACTCAGACAACACTGCCCGAGGTTTTTTGCATTCCCACTCCTACACTGGCAATCCTCTGGCCTGCGCTGCTGCACTGGCTTGCCTTGATCTTTTTGAGACGGAGCACGTTTTAGATCGCAATCTGCAGCGTGCGCACGACCTTACCACTGCATTTGCTTGGGCAAAAACAGATGCTCGCATCGAGCATCTGAGGCAACAGGGCATGATCTTGGCTTTTGATGTTATCCATGACGCACTCAATAATCCAGGTAGCTTTGCCCGCGAGGTATTTACACGCGGCATCGAGGCAGGAATTTTGGTAAGGCCAATTGGCTCTACTGTCTACGTCATGCCACCCTATATATTGAGCACTGCTGAAACCATGGAAATGGGTGAAGGTATTCAGCGGGCGGTGGAAGATGTTATGCATGCACAAAAATCATGAGCTCTAGCGTAAGCCCATTCACTGCCCTTGCCCTTGCAGAACAACAGCTGAGCACCCTCGATGCCGCCCTATTGCGACGACGCCTTAAACAAACGCAAAGCCCTTGCGATGTCGAAGTTAAAGTGGCGGGTCGCCTGCTTAAGGCATTTTGTAGCAATGATTACCTTGGCTTTGCCAATCACCCACAGCTTATCGCAGCGATGGCTGAAGGCGCAGCGCAATATGGAGTTGGTAGTGGCGCCTCTCACCTCATTAGCGGCCATAGCTTGGCACATGACTTACTTGAGGCCGAATTAGCCCGCACCCAACAAAAGCATATAGACGATGCGCGAGCGCTCTTTTTTTGCACGGGCTACCTTGCGAATATCACAGCGATTACTGCGCTAGCGGGATTGGGTTTGCATGCAACAAATCACAATACTGGTATTAGCATCTATTCCGCCCAGTTAAATCATGCATCCTTAATTGATGGCGTCAAACTGGCAGCAGCGCAGACGAAAGCAGCGGTTTATTTATTTGATCACACCAATTTAGCCCATTTAAAAGAAATGCTTCGGGCTGATTCATCGGCGCACAAATTGATTGTGACGGACGGCGTATTTAGCATGGACGGGGATTTGGCTCCAGTAGCCGATTTACTGACGATTGCAGAAGCGCATGATGCGTTACTGATTGTCGATGATGCCCACGGCTTTGGTGTACTCGGAAAATACGGTCACGGTATTTTGGAGTACTTTCAAATTCAATCGAATCGCATTGTTTATATCGGCACGCTCGGTAAAGCCGCTGGCGTCAGTGGCGCTTTTGTCTGCGCTCACAAAACACTGATGGAGTGCCTGATTCAAAAAGGGCGGCCGTACATTTACAGTACCGCTACCCCTCCTGCTATTGCGCATACGGTGCTAGCGAGTTTGCATCTGATTGAAGGTGAAGAAGGCCAAGCACGACGCGCGCACCTAGACCAACTGATTGCTATTTGGCATCAAGAATTGCAACTTGAGCACTGGCAAATCAGTTCGTCCATGACCCCGATTCAGCCACTAGTATTGGGTAGCAATGCGGTGGCACTGCTAGCATCAAAACGATTAGATGAAGCAGGCTATTGGATTCCGGCGATACGTCCGCCGACCGTTCCAGAAGGCAGTGCCCGCTTGCGTATTACTTTCTCGGCCAATCACAGTATTGAGGCAGTGCGCGAACTCATTTTCGAATTACAAAAAATAGAAGCTAGTGTTCATACCTATAGCGAAACGAAAACGGTATGAGTCAACCAAGCAACCACGGATTTTTTATTACCGGCACCGATACCGAAGTCGGCAAGACGCTAATTGCTTCTGCATTGATTCTCAAAATTAAATCGCTTGCGCCTAATCAAACGGTCATGGGCTTTAAACCCGTCGTTGCTGGAACAAGCCAATCCCCTACCGGCTTAACTGTGAATGAAGACCTGGAATCACTCAAGCTAGCATCAGGCTATCCAGGAAACGCGAGTGATTTATGCCCTTATGTATTAGCAACCCCGGCCGCGCCCCACTTGGTAGCTAAATCCATGGGCGTCACGCTGGAGCTCGCCACCATGCAATCGGCGTATGAAGCAATCAGCAAAAAGGCCAACTGGATTGTGGTCGAA
>CAMEXM010000085.1 GCA_945947155.1 Polynucleobacter meluiroseus
AGACCCCAAGACATTCAATACATACAAGGAAATGCCATGAGCCTGAAAGACCAAATCACCGAGGATATGAAAAACGCCATGCGCGCTAAGGAGGCCGAGCGTTTAGGTGCAATTCGCCTGTTGCTGGCGGCCATTAAACAGCGCGAAGTTGACGAGCGCGTGGTGGTGGATGACGCCGGAGTCATTGCCATTGTCGAAAAACTAATCAAGCAACGCAAAGACTCCATCAGTCAGTTTGAAAAAGCAGGCCGTGCTGATTTAGTCGCAATCGAAGCGGCTGAGATGGCCATCATGCAAGCCTACTTACCAGCACAGTTATCCGATGCCGAGGTCGCTGCGATTGTGACTGCAACCATCAAACAACTTGGCGCAAGTGGACCGCAGGACATGGGTAAGGTGATTGGCGCGCTCAAGCCTCAATTGGCAGGCAAAGCAGACATGGGAGCAGTATCTGGCCTAGTGAAAGCAGCACTCGCTCAGTAAGTATTAGGCGAAGCACATCATGGGCATGATCCCTCAGTCGTTTATTGCGGATTTATTAAATCGGGTCGACATCGTTGATGTTGTTGGGCAGCACGTCAAGTTAAAAAAGGCAGGCGCCAACTACCAAGGGCTCTGCCCCTTCCATCAAGAAAAATCCCCGTCGTTTTCCGTATCTGCAACCAAGCAGTTCTACCACTGCTTTGGCTGTGGTGCCCACGGTTCTGCCATCGGCTTTTTAATGGAGTATTCCGGACTCGGTTACGTCGAAACGATTGAAGAGCTTGCGCGCTCTGCCGGACTCACGGTACCGCGTGAGGAGCGCACTGCAAACGATGTAGCAAGGCAACAGCAGGCCCTTGCCTTAAGTGAGGTGATGGGTTTAGCAGCCGATTGGTACAAAACCCAGTTAAAAGCCGCGCCGCGTGCGATTGAGTATTTAAAAAGCCGAGGCCTTACTGGCGAAGTGGCCAAACGCTATTCACTCGGCTACGCGCCAGATGGGTGGCAAGGTCTAGAAGCCGTGTTTGGTAGTTACACCGATGACGCTACTGCAAAGCCGCTACTCGAAGGTGGCCTGTTAATTCAGAGTGAGACCAGCGAGTCGAATCAAACGGCGCGGCGCTATGACCGCTTTCGGGATCGCGTGATGTTCCCCATTCGGAATCACAAAGGTCAGGTGATTGGGTTTGGTGGGCGCATCTTGGATCAAGGTGAGCCAAAGTATTTGAACTCACCCGAAACCCCACTCTTCTCCAAAGGCAACACGCTGTATGGTTTATTTGAGGCAAGACAAGCAATTCGTGCACAAGAATATGTCTTGGTTTGTGAAGGGTATATGGATGTCGTGGCCTTGGCGCAATTGGGCTTTCCGAATGCAGTGGCGACCTTAGGTACAGCCTGTACTGCCAATCACGTGCGCATGCTTTTGCGCCAAACCGATCGGATTGTGTTCTCGTTTGATGGCGATGCAGCGGGGCAGCGGGCAGCGCAGCGTGCACTCGAAGCCTGTTTGCCTTTAATGTCGGACGATAAAGAAATTCGATTCTTATTTTTACCAACGGAACACGACCCCGATAGTTACGTTCGAACCTACGGCGCGCCAGCATTTGAAAAAGTCATTAAAGAAGCTACGTCGTTTTCTAACTTCTTTTTCAGAATAGTGAGCGAAGACCATGATTTAACCTCACCCGAAGGGCGGGCGCAAACGCACCATGCAGCCAAGCCCCTCTTCTTATCGATGGCGCCGATTGCCTTGCGCTCGCAAATGCTACGCGAGGTGGCGATTCGAACATCCTCAACCGCTGCTGAGTTAGAGGCTTTTTGTGGGCTCACAATTGCACCGGCCACGCGCAGTAATACGCAATCGCAGGGAATATCAACAGCGCCAACAGGCACAATAGGACGAAGCCAATCCAGTACGTGGCAGCCCGGCAAGGGCTATAGCAAAAAGCCAGTGGGGCCGGTGATTCCACCCCCCAACGCGCCGATGGATTTAGCAGAGCAACTATTGCGCTTGTTGATTCAGTTCCCACATTTAGGTAAGAGCCTGAATACCGAACAGCGGCAGTTAGTCTTGGCTGCGGCTGAGCAGCGCTCGGCCAATGCATTGATGTTGATGACCGATTTACTCAAGCAATGCGATCAATTGGATTATTTACCCAACCCATCCAACGCATCCAACACAGAACAGGCCCCAGGCGCCGGTGCTTTTGCATTGTTTCAGGAACAACTCTCCCGAAGTGAATTGGCATCGATGTATGAGGTGCTGCGCAAACGGGTGATGGAATCGGATTTGGATGCAGCAGGCGCTGCTGCCGACTTAGGCGGCGCTCTAAAAAAGCTCGACATGCTCCAGCTTAAAAATGAAATGACTGCCATTACCCAGCGCATTTCCAGTGGCGAAGCATCCGATGCGGATCGGGCGCGGTATCGCGAATTGGGCGAACGCCTGAAGTTTTCCTAAGAAAAGCCCCTTAAGCGCCTTAAGGCCCGTAAAAAAGGCCTGATTCAGACCGATTTATTGCTGATTCCAGGGTCGGAAAATGCCGAATCGACTATAATCCTCTCTTCAAAGAAAAAATACGAAGTAATTCAGCCACTTGCGTCATTAATTTGAATTTATTGACCTTAGTGGCCCAGGCAATTGGTCTGACCCATTGAAACCAACCATATTTAAGTAAGTGAGCGTAAACCTATGCCAAGTAGCACGATCAAGAAAAGCGCGAAACCCGTGAAAAATACCTCAGCAGCAAGCAAGTCCAAACCCCTTGCCAAGAAAACGGCCGCCCCAGCAAAAAGCAAGGTGGCTGCAAAGGCGCCAGTAAAGAAAGCCGCTACGCCAGTCAAAGCCAAAGCACCTGCCAAAAAGGCAGTAGCAGTTAAATCAAAGCCCGCATCCAAAGCCGCGCCCAAAAAAGCAGCTGCACCTGCGAAGGCAGTAAAAAAGCCAATCGCAAAGTCTACAAAGCCAGTAGCAAAAAAGGTAGCAGCAAAAGTTCCAGCCAAGGCAGTTAAAAAACCAGCCAAGCCAGTAAAGCCAGTCGCAAAGGCGGGCAAGCCTGCGGCGAAGGTTCCAGCGAAGGCAGCTGCAAAAGGAAAGCCAGAAGCAAAGCCAAGTAAAGAATCGAAAAAATCAGCCGTCGCTGCAAAAACAAGTAAAGACATCCCCGCTAAAAAAGGCAAAGCAGTGGAGCCCGAAGTAGTTTTACCAAAAGGTAAGGGTAAGTCGAAAGCGGCTGCGCCTACTGAGGCCCTGATGGATGGAGAAGTAGCGGAAGAAGGTAAAAAAACCAAAGGACGTAAAGCCAAAGCCGAAGTCCCTGCAGCGGAATCCGGCGAAGACAATCGCACTGATCGCCAAAAGGCGAGAGACCGGAAGGCCAAAGAGAAGGCCCTCTTAAAAGAATTTGCGGCACAGCAATTAGGTTCAGAAGAGCAGCAAGAGTTGCGCCGTGCACGCCTCAAAACCCTGATTAAGATGGGTAAGTCCAAGGGCTATCTAACCCACGGCGAAATGAATGACGTGATGTCCGACGAATTGTCGGATGCGGACGCGCTTGAAACCTTAATTGGTTTGCTCAATGACATTGGCATTACCGTATACGAGCAAGCCCCCGATGCAGAAACCCTGCTCCTCAATGAGAACGGGATTTCAGGGGCATCCGATGAAGAGGCGGAAGAAGAGGCAGAAGCTGCTTTGTCTACCGTTGATTCTGAGTTTGGCCGCACCACCGATCCTGTGCGTATGTATATGCGTGAGATGGGTACAGTTGATCTATTGACTCGCGAAGGCGAGATTGTGATTGCCAAGAAAATTGAGGCAGGCCTCAAAGACATGGTGATGGCGCTTTCCGCATGCCCGGTCACCATTGCTGAAATCATTGGCAATGCTGACAAAATTGTTTCAGGCGAAATGGAGATTGATCAGTTTGTCGACGGCTTAGTGGATCCGAATGCGGAAGACATTCAGCTTGGACCCGATGAGCCAGAAGAAGACCTCGATGCAGTAGAGGGCGATGAAGACGGTGGCGAAGAAGATACCACTAGTGGCGGTGGTGGTTCAAGTACGGCCAGCGCCAAGCAACTCGAGGAACTCAAGCAGATTTCCTTAGAAAAGTTTGCCATCATCCGCACACAGGCGGATAAGATGCGCCGCGCCTATGATCGGGATGGATATAACTGCCCCGCTTACATCAAAGCACAAGAAGCCATTCGAAATGAAATGCTCGGTTTCCGTTTGACAGCCAAGAGTGTTGAAAAGCTGTGCGACACCATGCGTTCCCAAGTGGATCAAGTCTGGAAACTCGAGCGCGGCATCGTTAGCTTGTTGGTCGACAAAATCGGCGTATCGCGCGGTGAAGTGCTAAAAGACTTCCCCAAGATGTCCATGAACTTGAAGTGGACCGCCAATTTACTCAAAGACAATAAGTCCTACAGCGCACTCCTGGAGCGCAACGTTCCCGCTATTCAAGAGCTGCAACAGAAGCTGATCGATATTCAGACTAGGGTTGTATTGCCTTTGCCTGAATTGAAAGAAGTGAACAAGCAAATGATTGCGGGTGAGAAGCGCGCACGCGAAGCGAAACGGGAAATGACCGTTGCGAACTTGCGTTTGGTGATCTCGATTGCTAAAAAATACACCAACCGCGGTTTGCAGTTCCTTGATTTGATTCAAGAGGGTAACATTGGCCTCATGAAGGCAGTGG
Source organism: Polynucleobacter meluiroseus (assembly GCA_945947155.1). Classification (GTDB taxonomy): domain Bacteria; phylum Pseudomonadota; class Gammaproteobacteria; order Burkholderiales; family Burkholderiaceae; genus Polynucleobacter; species Polynucleobacter meluiroseus_G. The sequence continues at coordinate 4,689 of CAMEXM010000085.1, forward strand.
ATAAGTTTGAGTATCGCCGTGGTTATAAGTTTTCGACCTATGCGACCTGGTGGATTCGTCAGGCCATTACCCGTTCGATCGCCGATCAGGCCCGCACCATTCGTATTCCAGTGCACATGATCGAGACCATCAACAAGATGAACCGCATTAGCCGTCAGATCTTGCAAGAGACCGGACACGAGCCAGATGCGGCAACCTTGGCTTTGAAGATGGAGATTCCGGAAGACAAGATCCGTAAGATCATGAAGATTGCCAAAGAGCCTATCTCAATGGAAACGCCGATTGGCGATGATGAAGATTCCCATTTGGGCGACTTCATTGAAGACGGCAATACATTGGCTCCGGCTGAAGCAGCGTTGCATGAGTCAATGCGCGATGTCGTCAAGGACGTTCTCGATTCATTAACACCGCGCGAAGCGAAGGTATTACGTATGCGCTTTGGTGTGGAAATGAGCACAGACCATACGCTTGAGGAAGTTGGTAAACAGTTTGATGTAACGCGTGAGCGCATTCGTCAGATAGAAGCCAAGGCCTTGAGAAAGATGCGTCATCCGAGCCGCAGCGATAAACTGAAGACCTTCCTCGAAGAGGATTGATCGAAAGACTAACGGGCCCATAGCTCAGTTGGTTAGAGCAGAGGACTCATAAGAAAGAAGCCCTAGGGGTCTTGTAACAAAGACCTCAATGATTTCAAGAGCTTAGTGGTGAATTAGGTGGTCAAAATTGCTTACACACCGCTTGCACACCGGAGCAAAAACCGAGGTGTGTAGTAAATGCGGTTTTAGTGTGGTTTTGCAGTAAAAAACACCAGCAGCAAGGTGTGTAGTAAAAACAGTTTTAGGGCCCATAGCTCAGTTGGTTAGAGCAGAGGACTCATAGCGAAAGTTGTGCCTTATGCGTGGAAACTGCATAAGGGATGGTGTCAAATTCGGAGAAAGCTAAATGTAGCCA
>CAMEXM010000086.1 GCA_945947155.1 Polynucleobacter meluiroseus
CGGTTTATCCGACCCTATCCTTTTAGCCATCAAAGAGCATGGCTATACCACCCCAACCCCAATTCAAAGTCAATCGATCCCTGCGGTTCTCAAAGGCGGCGACCTTTTGGCAGCAGCACAAACGGGTACTGGCAAAACGGCTGGCTTTACCTTGCCCATTTTGCAACGCCTAATCACTGGAGCGCCACCAGCACCAGGTGCGCGTCGCGCTATTCGCGCACTGATCTTGACGCCGACCCGTGAATTGGCTGCGCAGGTCCATGAGTCCGTCATGACCTACGGTAAGTACACCAAACTCAAATCCGCCGTTATTTTTGGTGGCGTTGGCCCTAACCCGCAACTAAAAGCCATCCAGAGTGGTCTGGATATCTTGGTGGCAACGCCAGGCCGCTTACTGGATTTCATGGGCCAAAACGCAGTCTCGCTCAAAGGTGTTGAGATTCTTGTATTGGACGAAGCAGATCGCATGCTGGACATGGGGTTTTTGCGTGACATTAAGAAAATATTGGCAGCCTTACCGCAGCAACGCCAAAACCTACTCTTCTCCGCCACCTTCTCTGCAGAGATTAAGTCCTTGGCCGATGGCCTTCTCAATTCGCCAGCCTTGATTGAGGTGGCCCGCAGCAATAGCACCAATGAGGCAATTGCTCAAAAGATTCATCCGGTAGACCGTACTGCCAAGCACCCCGTGTTAGCGCACTTAATTAAGTCGAACCATTGGGAACAGGTATTGGTCTTCACACGCACTAAGCATGGTGCCAATAAGCTGGTAACGCAATTAGAAAAGGATGGCATTACGTGCATGGCCATCCATGGTAATAAAAGCCAATCTGCTCGAACCAAGGCCTTGGCCGACTTTAAAGCCGGTAAATTAACGGCATTGATCGCCACCGACATTGCTGCCCGCGGCATTGATATTGATCAGCTGCCCCACGTCGTAAATTATGACTTGCCTAATGTGCCCGAAGATTACGTTCACCGCATCGGCCGCACTGGTCGCGCTGGTTCTAATGGCGTTGCGGTTTCCCTAGTATGCGTCGATGAGCATCAAATGCTGCGTGACATTGAGCGACTCATCAAACAAACCCTACCGCAGGAAGTGATTGCCGGATTTGAGCCGGATCCCCATGCCAAGCCTCAGCCTATACAGTTGCGTAGCGGCCAGGGCCAAGGGCAAGGCCAGCGTCAAGGTCAGGGGCAGGCAGGCAAAAAACAATCGGCTGGCTCATCAAGGCCGAGTAATGCACCGCGCCGTCCGCAATCGAGGCCAGCGCGTAAAGCCACTTAAGTATCTAAGCCACGCAGCAGCTGAAAAATTTCGCGATATGCTTTAGGAGGCTTGCCTAGCTCCTTTTCTTTTCGCGCATTGCGAATCAGTGTTCGGATAATTTGCACGTCTAAGTCCGGAAAGCGCTCAATGAGCTGAGTAAAAGCAGTGTCATCAGTAATAAGTCGATCGCGCAACGCTTCGAGCTGATGCAACTTTGCTGTCTCCACTTTTCCGGGGCCTTCAATAATTTCCAGGCGTTTTTCAACCGCAGCAATTTCCTCTGCATCGAGTGCGCGCATCAATTTGCCGAGATACTGCTTATGGCGCCGAAGGGCTTCAAATGTTTTAATCTTTTGGGTTTGCGCAATCGCATCACGAATGTTTTCTTCGAGCGGAACGCTCTTGAGTGCATCGCTACTTAACTTAGATAATACTTCAGCCAATTTTTGACGCTCGGTCATCTCGCGTTTTAACTCTGACTTACTTGGACCTAGATCGTCTTCTTCGGGTTTAAATGGCATAAAGCGTATTTTAGTCGCAATCCCACCGAGTACCGCCAGCAGTCAGCTCAGGCCTTTGGGTTGGACAATTTATTGAGTGAGATGAAATCACGTACGTGATGCGCTATCTTCAGCGTACTCGCCGCAAACACCACGAGCTTATGAGCGCCTGCTGGCTTATAGCTGGCCAATAAAGCAAAAGCAGCAAACAACAGAAGGCGATTGTTTTGAACTAGCTGAACCACTCCTAAACCGCGATCAACCCATGCAAATGGCTTTTGCCACACGCGCATATCGGCTGTAATGGCTGCGCGCTGCTCTGCTGATTTCGCAATCAAGCGCTGCTGCCGCTCTAATAGCTGGTGTAATCGTGAGCTCATGCTAAGTGATCTCGGTCTTTAACTAACTCACCCAAACTGGCCTCAAATAGTTTGGGCATCGCATTTATTTGGGCGCGCACAAACAAGACCAAGATCATCCCAATCGATAAAAAGCCACCTGCCATTAAAGACAGCACTAATACCCGATGGGTATCCCAGTACAAGACCACAATCAAGATTGCAAGCAGCACAAGGCCAAACAATAGGCTAAAGAGCGCTACAATCACCAGCACTAAAACCGATAGAAGGCGTTGCCAGCCGATCTGAATATCACTAGAAAATAACTCCAAGCGAGTTTGAATAATCTCAAGCACAGTCGAGCCTAGGCTTTTTATCGATGAAAGCATTGCCTCTACTGACATGCGGATTTCTTTTAGCGACGGCTAATTAATAGGCCGATCAGTAAACCCAGGCCTGCTGCAATTCCAACGGATTGCCAGGGCTTCTCATGAACGTAGGCGTCGGCATCGGCTGCAACGGCTTTGGCTTTTTCAGTTAACTCATCCTGCACATCCATCAAATTGGTTTTTGCTTGCGCCAATGAATCCTGTGCCTGCGCTCGAATCTGCGCTACGGCTTCGCCGCCTTGATCTGCAGTCGCATCAAGTAGCGCCTCGGCATCCGCTACCAAGGCCTTAAAGTCGGCGAGCAATTGTGCTGTATCAACCGTTTCTTTGGCAGGCTTGCTCGCATTGGATGGGTGGTGGGTAGTCATTCTTTGTGTTTTCCTATTTAATGCATTAGTAATACAGTCATACCTGCATTACCTATCTTAAACTGACTTAAGTGCTGTTTGAGACTAGCGCGGCGTTTAACTACTGCCTGGTAGCCACTGCTACCAAGCGCTAGATCCTCACCAAAATGGTACTCGTCTACTCGATCCGAGAAATAATTATTTTCGAGGGCGTCGCGCACCACCCATTTAATCTTGCCGCCAGAACCGCTCGAGCCATAGCCATGGATCACGATTAAAGCCCGAATACTGGCCTCGCTAGCAGCGCGCACATGCTGCGTTAGGCGCTCCAGGGCCTCTTCTGCACTTGGGCCGCCGGACTCTAAATTGAGAACCACGGTATCGGTGAGGGCCTGCGGTAAATCCGTGCTGCCGCAGTGCTTGCAATTACCCATTAATGCTCTAGGATTACCGCATTCAAGGCACTCTGCTGGCAGCGTCCGCTGGATTTTTGGCATTTGGGCACTATACCGAAGGAACGCGCTTGAAGGCTAAATGAAGAAAGGGTGAGCCAAACTGACTCACCCTTTCCGTGGACCTTGCTAATTAGTATGCCTTAGGTCAATTTGCTGCTTACTCCCAGCCGCCACCTAAAATCGAGTGCTTCTTGTACTGCTCTTTCGCTTCAATCGAAGACTCTTGGATGATGCTGACTAAGTTACTGAATTTATTGATAATTTCTGATAAAAAGGATGTGGTTAAGGCAATTTTTACTGCCGGGCTTGAAACTGTCTGATTCATATAATGCTCCGATTTAAGGGTTAATATCTAAGGGTTAATACTTAGATCATACCTGATTTCGTTGCAGTGCGTCAAACTAGGATGATTTTGCCAGCGGTAAGTTAAACAGCAGGTTCTGTGGCTTTAACTTCAGCTCATTTTTCTCGTTCATCGCAATCGCCATATATACATTGCGCCCAGCAAACTCAGGGCGCGTATCCGTTGAGTTAATAAACTCCAAACGAAATAAACACAATAGGCGAGCCATGTCGGGCTCATCAACAGACTCTTTGTTGTAAAGCGCATTCAAGATTTCAGTCGAGGATGCATCGAGCCCCACATGCCAGACCCAATTGGGATCGCTAACCTCTTTCAGGGGTTTAATTTTGACGTCGACCCCTAAAAAATGGTGGATCCATTGTTGCAGCACACTGCAAAAGGCACGTGTCGTTGGCTGGCTGTAGTTAAGCTGAACTGCAAAATCAAAGTCTTCATTGCGCGTCCAGTAGTTGCTGGCATTTTCTTCGTGCAATACGTCCAGATCAACCGATTGCGACGCCATGGTGCCCTGCTTTAGCAAATCAACGATGCTGCCAAACTCATCGGCCTTAGCGCTGCGCTCGATTGTCTCGGCATCGGCTGCCATCACTACCCCACCCTCCTGAATTGAGATCGCCTGCGTTCTGAAAAAAAGCTCTGCCATGCGAAGTTCAAGGGGTGCAGCATCCTCTCCCAAGATGTGCTGTAAAAAGACTTGGGTTAGCTGGCTAATAAACAAGGGGGGTACATCGACGCCGTCGCCCTCAAACAAACTCATATAAAAGGATTCGAGCGAAGGCGCCTTCAGGAGCTTGGCGCGATAGCGCAGCCAAATACCGTAATTAACTTGGATGTCGGCATCCTGCATCTGGGCAATTTCTGCTTCACTGATTTCTGCCTGGGGGTTTTCAAGTAAACGCTGGTGAAGGGCTTGCTCTGCCGCACAGGACTCCGGTATTAAGGCAAGCTCGGGCCGGTCTAAATAGGTACGCAAAAAATCCTCCGTCACAATCAACTGGTTATCAGGGCTAACGCGAAGGTGGCGATACGGACTACTGGACCAATAAGAGGGCATAAATACTCGCTCAGCAAAAAATCAAAAGAAATACAACACCTGCGATTGTCACCTAATTTAGGGCGCTTTCGAATGTAGGGGTGTTTAATTTAGTAAATTACATAAAAAAATGCGTCAATAATCATCAAAAATGTAACAATATTCAGATGGATTCCATTCGTTCCCTGCTCATTAGCCTTGTTTTATTCGCGACGGCCGCGGTCAGTGCTGGGCCGCTAACCCCTGGCCTCGTTGTTGCGATCAGCGATGGCGATACCATTACCCTGCTGACAGAAGACAAACAACAGCTCAAAATTCGACTGGTTGGAATTGATACCCCTGAAAAGAAACAAGCATTTGGTACAAAGGCGCGCGATCACTTAGCCAGCCGTATTTTTAAACAGGATGTAGAAGTTGATTTGCGAAAAAAAGACCAGTATGGACGTCACCTCGGTGTGATTTATATTGGTGGCGTCGACATTAATCAAATCATGATTCAGGATGGCTATGCGTGGTTTTACAAACACTACGCAAAAGAGCAACCGAAGGAAGAAGCGTTACGCTATGCAAACGCCGAAAAGGATGCGCGATTAAAGCAACGGGGGTTGTGGGCCGATCCCAATC
>CAMEXM010000087.1 GCA_945947155.1 Polynucleobacter meluiroseus
AATGAATTGGGAAATATTGTCATTGGCATGAAAGCGGGCTTTCTTTGCTTGAATACGACGACGAATAATGGTCGAAAGCGGCACGCCATCCTCAGCCTGTGAAGAAACCCTAGCCCCCGCCGCCTTGGTAGCAACGGCCTTCTTCGCAGGCGACTTCATTGCTTTGAGTGGGGCTTTAGTGGGCAGCTTGGATTTAAGGCTAGGTTTCTGAGCGGGCATAGACTTTTATAGAAAGGATTGATTTAATGAATGGTAATCAAAAATGATCACCTTCACAGGCCGAGGTTAAATCTGGAAAAAGATAGCAATGATTGCTGCTAGCGCTATGGTCCAAACAACAGTACGCAGTTTAGGCCAGTCAGCGACATAGCAAACAATGAAAGCAATGCGCGCCAATACGTAAATGACTGCGAACAGATCAATGCGGTCTTGCGGCGCTTGCGCAATAGCTGCAATCGCGATGGCAATAAAAAAGAAGGGGATTGATTCAAAGGTATTGGCTTGCGCTGCATTGGCACGCGCCCGAAAGCCAGTTTGCTGAGCTAACCACTGGCGCGGATTACTGTTATCAAAATCCTTAAAGCCAAACTTCGCAATGCCCGCTGCCACGATCGGTAGTAGGCCTGCAATCAGCACGCATGCAAATGCAATCGTCATTGGACTTTCTCCGTAGTGTTTGGTGATGGCGTCTTTTTCTTGCCGATGCGGGTCTCGGTACCATTGATTAAGTTACGAATATTGCTGCGGTGACGCCAGATGAGCAAAGCACAAACCACGCTGAGGGCAATGGCCATAGGCTGAAAGCCGAACAGGAAAATAAAATAAATCGGGCCAAAGACAGCAGCGGCCAAGGCGGCGAGTGACGAGTAGCGTAAAAAGAAAGCCACAATAAGCCAGGTGGCCAAGGTTGCTAGCCCCAGAATCAAATTAATGCCAAACAAAATTCCGCAGGCCGTTGCAACACCCTTGCCTCCCTTGAATCCATGAAATATCGGATAGAGATGCCCGAGAAACACGACAATCACGACGCCGCAGAAAATCCACGCCGACGTTCCTTGCGTCAACCCTGATTCATCCAATACAACACGCGTAATCACCACTGCCAGCCACCCCTTAAGGGCGTCGCCAAGCAAGGTAAACACGGCTGCCCACTTATTGCCAGTGCGCAGCACATTGGTTGCGCCAGGATTACCAGATCCGTAGGAGTATGGATCTGGCAAACGCATGCATTTACTCACCACGACTGCGAACGAAATCGAGCCAATCAAGTAAGCGAAGGGAATTAACAGCCAAGTCATGACACTATCTTAATCATTATTAATAAATTGCCTCAAATCCAAGTACTGCTTGAAGCACGAGCCCTTCAGGATCAACTAACCCCTGGGGTGATGGTGCTGGTGAATCGATTTAAGGCGCTCACGCGCGACGTGGGTGTAAATCTGCGTAGTGGATATATCGGCATGCCCAAGAAGCAGCTGCACAACCCGTAAATCAGCGCCATGATTGAGTAAATGCGTGGCAAATGCATGCCGTAGGGTATGCGGTGAGAGCGCTACCGGAATTTGGGCAAGCACAGCATACCGCTTAATCAAAGCCCAAAATGCTTGGCGGGTCAGGGCTCCGCCGGTATGTCGGCCAATGAATACCGCATCGGATGTTTTGCCAGCCAATAGTGTTGCCCGCGTTTCTCCAAGGTATTGGCGTAACCACTCCCCTGCTTCGCCGCCAAAAGGCACGAGGCGTTCTTTACCGCCCTTACCATTCACGATGCGCACTATGCCTTCATTAAGGCTGATGGCAACGGTTTTGAGGTTGACGATTTCAGAAACACGTAGACCACTGGCGTACATCAACTCCAGCATGGTGCGATCGCGTAAACCCAAAGGGGTTTCGATGTCGGGCGCCTGTATTAAGCGCGAGACCTGATCCTCGCTTAAGGTCTTCGGAAAGCGCTGCGCCTGTTTAGCAGCACGCAAGGTCATACACGGGTCCCGCTTTACCCACTGGTGACGCAAGGCGTGGCGATAAAACCGTTTAAACACGGTGAGGCGTCGATTGGCTGTGGTGGCTTTATCTTCGCGACGATGCGCAATGTAGGCGGTTAACTCAGTTTCAGTGGCGGCATACAAATCGATGCCGCGCTCATGCTGCAACCATTGCGCCAATAAAAGCAAATCGCGTCGATAGGCAGAGAGGCTATTCTTGGCGAGACCATCTTCTAGCCAGCAGGCATCGCAGAATCGCTCAATTGCTTCCGATGAAACTGGCGATAGTTCCTGCTCCATCTGCGTTGTAGTGGCTCTAAAGGTCACGCTGATAGCTAATCAGTCCCTGAAATTATCAAAACCCAATGGTGCCTCGCTGACGTCTTTACGCAGTAACGCCATCACTTCTTGCAAATCGTCCCGCTTACCGCCGGTAACGCGCACTGCGTCCCCCTGGATGCTGGCCTGCACTTTAATCTTGCTGTCTTTAATGATGCGCACAATCTTTTTCGACAAATCGGAAGTTACGCCTTTTTGGATCTTCATGGTTTGCTTGCGTTTATCGCCGCCAATGGTTTCCAGCTTGTCATCTTTGAGGTAACGAACATCGACGTTGCGCTTAGCCATTTTATTAATCAGGACATCGCGTACTTGACCTAATTTAAAGTCATCATCCGCAAATAAAATGAGGAGCTCTTCTTTCAGTTCGACCCTAGAATCCGATCCTTTAAAGTCAAAGCGGGTCGAGATCTCTTTATTGGCCTGTTCAATGGCGTTCTTTAATTCCACCATACTGGGCTCGCACACTACGTCAAAAGTTGGCATTTATTGCTCCTCTTTACTCAAAATTGCGGAAGACGAATAAGATTGTGGCATGAACTCCGCCGCCAATGCGCCTTCCTCGCCTAAAACAGCTCCGCCCTCAGGGATCCCGGGGATTCCAGAGATGCTGCCTGACTATTCTTTACGGGCGCGCAATAGCTTTGGCTTTGAAGTGCTTGCTAAGCAAGCGTATTCCATTACCCATGCCGATCAAATTTGTGCAGTAATTGAGGATATTGAGGCAGCCGGCCTGCCATGGCGAGTCCTGGGCGACGGCAGCAATGTGATCCTGCCACCACTACTTCCAGGCGTTACCTTACTTATGGATATCGCAGGGCAGGCGATCACGCAACAGGATGCTAGTGGCGCGGTGGTTTCGGTTGGGGCTGGCGTGAACTGGCATGACTTTGTGATTTGGACGCTCGACCAAAGCCTGCCCGGTCTAGAAAACCTCGCGCTGATTCCGGGTACGGTGGGCGCTGCGCCGATTCAGAACATTGGCGCCTATGGCGTTGAGGTGGGTGAATACATTCAATCTATCGAGGCCTACGATTGCCATTTGAAAACCTTGGTAGAGATGCCAGCGAGTGACTGCGCTTTTGCGTATCGCAACAGTATTTTTAAAGCCCATCCCAATCGCTACATCATTACGCGCGTGCATTTTTACTTACCAGCTGCGTGGACTCCCCGCTTGCGCTATGCCGATTTGGCGGCTGCATTTGCAAGCGATCATGTGCCAACAGCAGAGGAAGTGATGGTTGCGGTATGCAAAATTCGTAATCGCAAACTACCGGATCCCAAATTGATCGGCAATGCCGGTAGCTTCTTTCAAAATCCGGTTGTCGAACAGTCGCAGTATCTGCGCTTGCTTGAGCAGTTTCCTGAATTGGTGTCTTACCCCGAGGGGAATGAGCACGAAGGCAAACGTAAATTAGCAGCTGGCTGGATGATTGATCGCTGCGGCTTTAAGGGCCTGCGCGCTGGCGCTGTAGGCGTATACCAACACCAAGCCTTGGTGCTCGTCAATCACGGTGGCGGTACCGCTGATGCTGTCTTGGCATTAGCAAAAACGATTCAAGATAATGTACAAGACACCTTTGGCGTTCCCTTACTGCTTGAGCCGATCTGCTACTGAGGCTTCACCTTGGCTAATGTGACTTCGGCACTACCCTCGGCCAATTGAATACGGTAATCGTGCTGGGCGAGCAGCTGATCTGGCTTGCGTACTGCTCCTGCACCTTGCTGCAAGATTACGGCATAACCCCGCTCCAAGGTACGCTGCGGACTAAGCGCCTCTAACTGCGCCGCGAGGTGCTGCTGATGCCGCTGCCAGTATTGCGTCCGTACCATCCACGATTGACCCAAGCGTTGCCGGAGATTCTGAATCTGTTCACGCATCCGCTCGGGATTGGGCAGGGCATGGTTTAAACGCAGTGCAAATTGATCCAGTGTCTGCGCCTCGCGCTCGAGTCTCCGCTCGATGGCTTGTGTCATACCCTGCTTTATGCCCGTCAACTCGGCTAGTAATTGATCGCGCCGCGGCGCCGCCATCTCGGCCGCACCGGTCGGTGTTGGTGCGCGCAAATCCGCGACAAAATCGGCAATCGTCGTATCCGTCTCGTGCCCTACGCCACAAACGATGGGTAAGGTCGATTCTGCAATCGCGTACGCCAGCTGCTCATGATTAAATGCCCACAAATCTTCGATGCTGCCACCGCCACGTACGAGCAGAATTACATCCACTGCCGCCTCCCGATTGGCATGCTCGAGTGCGGCGATGATGCTAAGGGGTGCTTCTGGGCCCTGTACTAAAGTAGGGTAAATCACAATCGGAATATGTGGAGCTCTTCGACTTAAGGTGCTGAGCACATCTTTTAAAGCCGCTGCTTGGGGCGAAGTAACGATGCCGATGGCGCGCGGGTAGGTTGGTATAGGGCGCTTTCGATCTGCTTCAAATAGCCCCTCTTTGGCCAGCTTGGCTTTGAGCTTTAAAAAGGCCTCGAAGAGCCCACCCATGCCGGCGCGCCGCATAATCTGGACCGTTAATTGCACATCCCCACGCGGCACATATAAGCCGAGGCTCGCCCCGACCTCAACCAAATCCCCCGATTGGGGCATAAAGCCCACTTGGGCATTTTTGCCACGAAACATGACGCACCGAATTTGCCCCTCTTCATCTTTTAAGGAAAAGTACCAGTGCCCGCTGTCATAAGCCTTAAAGTTCGAAACCTCACCGCTAACCCAGACGGAATCGAACTGGTCCTGTAAGGAGCTTGCAATGGCGCGGTTCAGATCGCCAACGCTCAGAATGGGGTTCGGTATTTCAGGCATCTTGTAGGGGTCGATTTTAATGAATAAAGGGGGGTTTGCTTACCAAGGTCAATACATATCCACAGACTTG
>CAMEXM010000088.1 GCA_945947155.1 Polynucleobacter meluiroseus
ATAAATTCATCTACTGGCATGTTTAATGGTGCCAGTATTTCATTTAAAGGTTTACCTAAATATGACCACGGAAAATTCCCATCCCTTGCTTTTACAACTTCCAAGGCATCTTGACGGGTAATTCGACCTCGGCGTATGTGCAAACATGCAATATCTGTTGTGCGTGAAAAGCCAAATTTTAGAAACTTGAAGTAGTCATGAATTCCAGTTTGGTAATTATCAAGATTCTCATAGTTGACCATAGACCCTTCAACTGACTTGTCGTAAGTTACAAATCCATTTGCTTGTGATATGAGAGCGTTTGATAGGCCGTCCCAAGGTATATAGTGCCCAAGAAACAATCCTGTGACGCCAATGCGTTGCAAATCTTCATCGCTTGGATATTGATAGGGTAATAAGTGTCGTGGTTCAATTCCATAAGTTTCGGAAAGATCAGAGACTCGCATTCCGAGCAAGCCACCGAATTCCTCCAGCCAGCGGCGTGTCAATATATTGTTGTCTGCCGCTGCCGCAGGTCCGCCATATTCATTTTGTGAGTTTTCGCCCCACACAATTAGTGGCACATTAAACTGGACTGCGGCCCGAACAGGAATTGTGAATATTCCAACATGCTCGGGCCATGAAATATCACCAACTTCCGTTAAACCTATACGATTAAGCTTTGCGCGAACGTTTGGGTTTGGGGAAAATTCAACATGATCAACTCCGAGATGCCGCAGATTCTCAATATTCACCCGACCTATAGTGGACAAATCACAGGTATGAGAAGTCACGCACAACGGATTAAGGCCAAGTTGCAACATACGAATGACTTGGTATGTGCTATCTTTTCCTCCGCTAACAGGAACTATGCAGTCCCAATTGCTTCCATTTTGACGATGCCTGGCTAAGATTTCAAGCAGTTCATCCTTTCGCTGATCCCAGTTTATTTCTTTACGCTTGTCGATCGATCGACATGCATTACAAATACCTTGATCATCTATGTGAAGATCGGGTTTGGTATGAGGCATTACACAGCTAGAACAATATTTCAGCATATTACGTCCTCTTTTCCATCAAAAACCAATTTATATCGTCTTGAGGAAACGCCGGATCTCGATGGTACGAGAAGCCATAATCTATTAATCTCAATGCAGAGTATTTGTCCAGCATTTCACCTGCGAAATCACGTTTGAAAAGTCGGTCTGAGTGTCCGCGGTATGGAATTGCAACCGGAGTAGGGTTGTAATACTCGCATATAAGTATTAACCGCTTGGATGACTTATATAACTTGTCATATACCGTATTTAGCATATCAGGATTAATATGGATCAAAACTCCTTTAATCAAAGCAAGATCTACCACTTCAGCTATGGGATAGTTAAATATTGATCCGAGATAAACATTTTTTTCACCAATAAGATTGCTTAGTAATTTGGCTGCGTTAGGATTTATTTCAATGGCTTTGGATTCGACTCCAGGAAATAGTAGCTGTAGTGCCTTCATATTCATACCAATATTCGCGCCAAACTCTAGGCAAGAACTAACTTTTCCTGCTTGCCTTAATGCCTTTGAAAAAAAATCTAGATTTGATGCTAATAGTTGATTGCTGTCGTTTCTGGCGATATATTCACTACCGAATTCACCAGCCCAAAATGTTTCTTGAGGCGTCGCATGTTGATTATCAGTTGACATTATTTTCTCTCTGAAGTTCTTTAAAAATTTTTTCTGCCTTAAGCCAATCATCCCAATTGTCTATATCCTGAACTCGCCATTTGGGTAATAACACGGGGATTGAATTTTGACTAAATATAAGTCGTTCATTAGCCCAAGCATCTGGTCTTCCCCAATAAAATTGACCCGCATCTTGATAGGCGGTAGGTAGGTCTTGAGTGCGAGTCGATTCATATTCAGGAAACAGCTTATCTATGCCGCCGGCTTCTGTTAGTTTAAAAGCGCGAAAAACTGACTCATTTAATTCCGATACTGAGAAAGCATAGTCCCAATTTCCCGAATATAGCTTTAGCAAGCCTTTTTTAAGATCGACAGATTGAATCAATGGAGCTGTAGCATAAATGCAGCATACTGCTTGCAAATCGAGGCCTTCGTTTAGAGCCCATTGCGTAGCATGAGCTATTACTTTGGTTGTTCCCGCAAAATCATTCGACAGTTCCTGCGGGCGAATAAAGGGAACATCAGCCCCCCAATTTTTTGCTACCTTGGCAATCTCTGCATCATCTGTTGAAACGATGACTCGATCGAATAGGCCGCTTTCCTTAGCTGCATTTATTGACCATGTAATTATTGGATTACCGCAAAAAGATTTAATATTTTTGCGGTGAATGCGTTTACTTCCGCCTCGAGCGGGAATTATGGCGATGTTCATATTGCCTTCGCCATCAGCGTTTCTGTTGATTTGGACAGACAATGTTTCTTAACTTCTTTTACTACTCTGTATTGTTGCTCTTCATCCATAGATGCATATAAAGGAAGGCTAATGCTTGATTTGAAATAATTCTCTGCATTAGGGCAGTAGCCCTCAATAAAACCCAGTTTTTTGTAGAAGGGCTGTCGATATATTGGTATGTAATGCAAATTAACTTTTATACCTGATGCGTTAAGTTTTTCGTATAGAGCTTTTTGGCTGATACCAGATAAGGAGTTTAGTTGGATAGGATACAAATGAAAACTAGAGTTGGCATCCTCGGTTTGCCATGGTGTATTGATGTTTATCGGTAAAAAAGAGGCATCGTAAAATTTAGCAATTTGTGTACGAATTCTTATAAATTCATTAATTTTCTTAAGCTGACTCAACCCTAAAGCCGCCTGCATTTCTGTCATTCGATAGTTAAATCCTAAATGTATTTGTTGATAATTCCATATTTCATTGTTGGAGTAAGTTTCCATTTCATCTTGATTCGTAGTAATGCCATGACTACGCAAATACCTTAACTTATTAGCAATTTCTTTATTGTTAGTTAGAGCCATCCCGCCCTCTCCCGTAGTTATGATCTTTACGGGGTGAAAGCTGAATACGGTTATATCTGAGAAATGACAATTTCCTACTGGTTCTTCTAGATATTTGGCGCCGATAGCATGCGATGCGTCCTCAATAATTTTGAATCCAAACTGTAATGAAAGTTCATGAATGGCTTTCATGTCACATGGCTGCCCACACATATGAACCGGAATCAGAATTTTAGGTAATTTGCCTTCTTGCTTTGCAATCAATAGTTTTTCTTCAAGTGCTTCTTTACATATGTTGTAAGTGCGAGAGTCAATGTCTACAAAATCCACTAGAGCACCACAGTAAAGGGCGGAATTTGCCGTTGCAACAAACGTTATTGGAGAAGTCCAAAGCCAGTCTCCAGGTCCAAGCCCCAATGCCAAGCAAGCAAGATGCAGTGCAGCTGTGGCATTGGTGGTGGCAACGCCATGCCGCACATGGCAATACTCTGCCACCGCATTTTCAAATGCTGGAACAATTGGTCCTTGTGTCAGAAAGTCTGATCGCAGCACTTCTATTACTGCTTGAATGTCAGATTCTGAGATGCTTTGTTTGCCGTAAGGGATGTTTTTTGAGCTTTCCATATAAATCGTCAAATTTTTGACAATCTGAGTCCTTTTGCATTTGTCATGCAAATTACAGACCAACTAAGGTGTTGGCACAAGATCTGCTTTGAATCTAAACCTTGTATTTAAAAAAGTCGAATTGCTGACGGGAGCTCATGATGGAAAAAAAAATTACCGAATCATCTGTAAACATATGTGATCAATCCATATTGATAACTGGTGGAACTGGTTCGTTTGGTAAAGAGTTTGTGCGTTCAGTCCTCGGGCATTGTCCTAAAATTAAACGTTTAGTAGTATATAGCAGAGATGAGCTTAAACAATTTGAAATGCAACAGGAGTTCCCCGAATCTAAATATCCTGCTCTAAGATTTTTTATTGGGGATGTCCGTGATCAGAATCGTCTTACTCGTGCCCTAGAGGGTATCGACACGGTGGTTCATGCAGCAGCTCTAAAACAAGTGCCGGCGGCTGAGTACAACCCGTTTGAGTTTATTAAAACTAATGTATTGGGTGCGCAAAACTTAGTAGAAGCTTGCATGGATTCAAAAGTAAAACGTGTGGTGGCTTTATCAACCGATAAAGCTGCAGCGCCCATAAATTTATATGGCGCAACTAAACTTTGTAGTGATAAATTATTTATTGCAGCAAATAACTTTAAAGGGGAAAGAGACCTGAGGTTTTCTGTTGTTCGCTACGGAAACGTTATGGGATCAAGAGGTTCTGTTATTCCTTTCTTCTTAGAAAAAGCAAAATCAGGTGTGTTGCCTATTACTGACCCCGAAATGACCCGATTCAACATCTCTTTAGAAGAGGGAGTTGAAATGGTTTTTTGGGCTTTAGAACACGGATTAGGAGGGGAAATTTTTGTGCCTAAGATACCCTCATACCGCATTGAAGATGTCGCTCAAGCCATTGCACCAAATTGCAAACACGAGATAGTAGGTATTCGAGTAGGTGAAAAATTACACGAAGAAATGATCACCCGTAGCGATAGCCCAAATACCTTAGATATAGGTGACTACTATGCAATTTTGGGATCGGGCTCTCATAATCAACGAGAGAAATATTTAAAGCGTGAATTGACAAAAGAGGTAGATCATAATTTCGCTTATGACTCAGGTACAAATGAGGAATTTTTGACTGTAGAGGAGATACGTACATTGATTAAGCAGCATATTAATCCTGAGTTTGTTCCTTTGTGAGGACAAAACCCCTAGTTAGTTTTATATTTGCTCGCTAGTCAAATTGGTGATAGCTAAAGTTTAAAGTCACTTTTACTTCATATGGATTGTGCTTTGCAAGATGCTCAGCCTGATGTGACTGATTGGGAAAGAAGCAATGGAGTATTCGAATCAACGACCAGTGGCGAGTATGTTTTTGCTTCGAGAATGCAAGGACATTAAAAGTTGAAATAGTTGACTATCATTAAAAGGTAAAAAAATGTACCTTATCCAAAACTAGGCGAAATTATGCTTGAGGAATTTCTTAAGCCCA
>CAMEXM010000089.1 GCA_945947155.1 Polynucleobacter meluiroseus
GCGGTATTGGGAGCAAGAGTTTCCTCAGCTCCGCCCGCAAAAACGCCGCGGTAATCGCCGCTATTATCAGCACCACGAGCTTGTTCTCATTCGCAAGATTCGAGCACTTCTCTATGAAGAGGGCTTTACCATCAGTGGCGCTCGCAATCGCCTTGATGAGGTGCGTGGCGAACTCAAGCTGCGGGATGAGCTAGAGTCGATCTTGCGCATGCTATCCAGTAAATAACCAAACCAGAAAGAACGCAATGCACCCATTTCATTTGGCTTTTCCGGTCGATAATTTAGAGTCTGCCCGTCATTTTTATGGCGGTCTTTTGGGCTGCCCCGAGGGCCGCAGCTCCGATGAGTGGATCGATTTCAATTTATTCGGCCATCAAATCGTTGCGCATTTGGCGCATGGCGAGGCAATCAATGACGTTCATTCAGATGTGGATGGAAAAAAAGTACCTGTTCGGCATTTTGGAATCGTGCTATCTATGCCGGAGTGGGAGGCTATGGCCAATAAGCTCAAAAAGGCGGGTGTTCAGTTTGTGATTGAGCCCTATATTCGATTTAAGGGTGAGGTCGGTGAGCAAGGAACCATGTTCTTCTTAGACCCATCGGGTAACGCCATCGAATTCAAGGCAATGGCACAGCCGGATCGCCTGTTTGCTAAATAAGCAACTGCTACAATTTTAGTTTCCGTCGGGGCGTAGCGCAGCCTGGTAGCGTACATGCATGGGGTGCATGTGGTCGGAGGTTCAAATCCTCTCGCCCCGACCATCGAATTTCTTCATTCGCCTTTTTGCGAGCACATTCATGAGCCTCTCCCAAACCCAGCCCACATCGTATTTTGGGCTCACCATTCCCTTTCTCGACTTTATTGGCGTCGTTCCAGACTTCGCTGAAAACGGTAAGTCTCGTATTTGTTTAGATCTGCGACCCGAGCATCTGAATAGCTTTCAGGTGGGTCATGGGGGTCTTAGCATGACCTTACTTGACTTTGCTATGGCAGCGGCTGCTCGAAGCGCTCATCCGGATGCGAAAGGCATGGTGACGATCGACATGACCGTGAGCTTCATGCGCCCATCCACTGGCAAGCTGATTATTGAGGGAAAACTCCTCAAGGCAGGGAAAAACATCAACTACTGTGAGGGTGAGATCATTGACGAGTCAGGCGTGCTTACTGCAAAGGCTTTAGGTAGTTTTATGATGCGCCGTTAATAATTACGTGCAATCTACAATAAATATTAATATTTATAATAGTTATTCTATAAATCTGTATTTAATAATAAACAATATTATATAAATATTAATTTTATTTTTCACCTGGTGATAGGGGAATTATTTAGAATCATCACTTATTTAATGATATGTATATAATCAAAAAGCTATTGTTTATATAGCCTATTTATTATTAATCAATGTCGGAGATATTCAGAGCATGCCTTCCTATCAGGAATTATTAGCCCAGCGGGAACAGCTGGACAAGCAAATTAAAGAAGCAGTTCAACGGGAGAAGGCCGATGGCATAGCCAAGGCAAAAGCAATTATTGAGCAATATGGCTTAAATGCATCGGATTTATTCAGTCGTAAAGCCGGTAGTAGCCGCGGCCCCAGCGGCAAGGTAGCTCCCAAGTACCGCGATCCCGCAACCGGTGGGACCTGGACAGGGCGAGGTAAGGCTCCAAAATGGATTGAAGGTAAAAATCGAAGTTCGTACGCTATCTAGTTGATTTAATTTGATTTGTGTAATAAAAAAGGCCGTCATTGACGGCCTTTTGTTTTCGCTCTTCCCGTTTTAGATTACGTTATCGCTTGTTGGCTCCATTCGCACTTACGGCCCATTCCTACTAAAAAGACGGATTCCAGCAGGGCAAATCGGTTTGGGTTTAGATTGCTTAATCCAGAATCGGCGCTGGTTGCGGGATAGCCCAATATCAATGGGTTTTCAGTAATGACCATTTCTTCGGCCTCCAAGGCCTCTTTTTCACTCGGAGCTGGTTTAAGAACCCCTGCGTTTTCACCAGCTAATTGCAGTACACCTGGATGCAGCTGGATAAACCCCTCATCCACCAATATAGGGATGCGCTGTGTACGGCTATTTTTGCTTAAATAATGGATCAAATGGACCTGCTCTACTGGCGGGATTAATGCATCGAGGTAAATCAGGTCAGGAGCAATGGAAACGGCCTGCATTAAGCCCTCTAGGCTGTCCATGGATATCTCCATATCCACTTTGAGTTGCCAATCGAGCATGGCGTTGGCTAATTCAAGGCTATTTTCGGTGCGGCGAAAGATACCCATTAATACGCAATGCGTACTTGCCTTTTGCCGCATGCTGCGTTGCCTACGCTGCAGTTGCTGCTCGAGGGAGCTAGCCAGAATGCGGCGATGCCCGCCTCGGGTTTTCCAGGCAATTAACTCACCCAGTTCCACCATTTTTTGAACGGTGCCAAGGGATACATTAAGTACTTTGGCGCTTTGTCGGGTGCTGAGGTATTCCAAGTCAGGGGTTATGGCTTTCATTTTTCCTTAATTTGCTAATGTTGTAGAAGATTTAAAGCATAGAAAGCATTTCAACTTCGATCTATCAGGATCGGATGAAATAGACGTAGGAAACATCCTATTTAATCGTCAGTAAATTCCATCCTTCCACACGGAAATTCGGAAGATGAGTTGGAGGACGGCAGTATTCGTGTTAAATTGGGTTTTGTATTTGAGTACACAATGATCTATCTGTAGGGGGTGAGGCCCTTATGCAGACGGTTTAATCCACAGTTTTTTTCGGGAAACCCGATGAAAGGTGAGCATCATGATTCAATCCTCTAGGGGAAGTTCGTACCTATTTGGCGGAAACGCCCCCTATGTAGAAGAACTCTACGAGTCCTATTTATTGGACCCAACGTCGGTTGCCGATCACTGGCGCGACTATTTCGATAACGTCAATCAAGTTCCTGCAGTCGACGGCTCCAGCGGTCCAGATATTGCCCATGCGCCGATTGTTGCCTCCTTTGCCGAGCGTGCGAAGCAGGGCCCAATTCGTACCGTTACGGATTCAGCAGATTCCGAGATGGGACGCAAACGCGTTGCCGTTCAACAGCTGATCGCAGCGTATCGCAACGTGGGTAATCGCTGGGCCAATATTGACCCATTGAAGCGCACCGAGCGTCCCGATATTCCTGAGCTCAGCCCCGCTTTTTATGGCTTTACCGATGCCGACATGGACATCGTTTTTAATACCAGCAATACCTACTTTGGCAAAAACAATATGTCATTGCGGGATTTACTTCAAGCCTTGCGCGAAACTTACTGCGGCACGATTGGTGCCGAGTACATGTTCATCGCCGATCAAACTATCAAAAAATGGTGGCAAGAAAAATTAGAGTCGATTCGTTCGTCGCCGAATTTCAATGTCGAAGAAAAGCGCCAAATTTTGGATCGCGTTACGGCGGCAGAGGGCCTTGAGCGCTACCTCTCGGCCAAGTACGTTGGACAGAAACGCTTCTCGCTTGAGGGCGGCGAGAGCTTCATCGCCTGCATGGATGAGTTGATCCGCGATGCGGGCAGCCGCGGAGTGCAAGAGATCGTGATTGGCATGGCTCATCGCGGCCGATTGAATGTGCTGGTCAATATCCTTGGAAAAATGCCAACGGATTTATTTGCTGAGTTTGAACACAAAGCCCCCGAAGACCTTCCGGCTGGTGATGTGAAGTATCACCAAGGTTTTTCGAGTGATATTTCTACGCCAGGCGGTCCAGTGCATATATCCCTGGCCTTTAACCCATCCCATTTAGAAATCGTCAACCCAGTTGTTGAGGGTTCTGCACGCGCGCGGATGGAGCGTCGGGGCGATCTAACCGGCAGCCAAGTATTGCCTGTTTTGGTGCATGGCGATGCTGCGATTGCAGGTCAGGGCGTAATGCAAGAAACCCTAGCTATGGCTGAAGTCCGTGGCTATTCCACTGGCGGCACGATCCACATCGTGATTAATAACCAGATTGGATTTACAACGTCTGATCCGCGTGACTTGCGCTCCAGTCTGTATTGCACCGACATCATGAAAGTGATTGACGCCCCGGTATTGCACGTGAATGGCGATGATCCAGAAGCAGTTGTTCTGGCTACGCAGTGGGCAGTCGAGTTTCGGAGTCAATTCAATAAAGACGTCGCAATCGACATCGTTTGTTTCCGTAAATTAGGGCATAACGAACAAGATTCGCCTGCCATGACCCAACCTTTGATGTACAAAATCATCAGCGCGCATCCCGGTACGCGCAAGTTGTACGCAGAAAAACTAGAGGCGCAAGGCGTGGTCCCAACGGGTACAGGCGATCTGATGGTCAAAGAGTACCGTACCGCGATGGAAGCGGGTGTGCAAACGTCTGACCCAGTACTGAGTAACTTCAAAGGTAAGTTTGCGGTGGATTGGTCACCCTTCCTAAACAAGAAGTGGACCGATAGTGCCGATACCGCAATTCCGCTGACGGAGTGGAAGCGTTTGGCAGAAAAAATTAGCACCGTCCCAGAGGGTCTGAAAGTGCATCCCTTGGTCGAAAAGGTGCTGCTTGATCGGGCCGCAATGGGTCGAGGCGAAATCAATGTGGACTGGGGTATGGGAGAGCATATGGCGTTTGCTTCTTTGGTGGCTAGCGGTTATCCCGTGCGCTTATCTGGGGAAGACAGTGGCCGCGGCACATTCACGCACCGCCACGCGGTATTACACAATCAAAACCGCGAAAAATGGGATACCGGCACCTATGTTCCACTGCAGCACGTAGCAAAGGACCAAGCCCCATTTATCGTAATTGATTCGATTCTCTCTGAAGAGGCCGTATTGGGTTTTGAGTACGGCTATGCTGCAGCCGAGCCAAATACCTTAACCATTTGGGAAGCGCAGTTTGGCGATTTTGCCAACGGTGCGCAAGTGGTGATTGACCAGTTTATTGCCTCGGGCGAGGTGAAATGGGGCAGGGTAAATGGCCTTGTCATGATGTTGCCACACGGTTACGAAGGTCA
>CAMEXM010000090.1 GCA_945947155.1 Polynucleobacter meluiroseus
GGTTTGCTCTTTTTGCGCCCAAGGCATTGAAAAGAGCCTGTTGAAGATGGATAGCACTAAGGCAGTATTGGTTGATTTAAAGAACAAGGTAGTTGTGGTCGAGCCAAAAGACGGGAAGACCCTCAATGAAAAAGAAGTCCGCCAAGAAATTATTGACTCAGGCTACGACGTAGTGAATGTGGAGACTATTCCACAAACGGTTGCTCAATTCAGGGATCAGATGAAAGGCAAAAAATGAGTGAGGATGGCCCGGCCGATGTAAAGGCGCCGTATTTCAGTTCCTTGCTTGGTCTTTTTGCTAGTTCGAGCACCTTAATCTGCTGCGCGCTGCCTGCTCTCTTAGTTAGCCTGGGGGCAGGAGCCGCTTTGGCTTCCCTGGTAGCTGTTTTTCCACAAATTGTGTGGATCAGCGAGCATAAAGAAGCCATCTTTTTGATCAGCAGCGGTTTAATGCTTGTGGGCGGAATAATGCAGTGGCGTAATCGCTTTGCGCCATGCCCCATTGATCCAGACCTCAGAAACGCCTGCCTAAAGACGCGCCGAACTTCATTACGTATTTATTGGGTGAGCTTAGCTCTGCTCGTAGTGGGTGGGTGGTTTGCATTCATTCAGCCCTTTTTCCTTTAAATCAGCATTTAAGTAGCTAAATTGACCGAATTTTGTTCCCGCAAACGCAAATAGCGAGTTTCCAATACGATTGTGGATTGCTTTAATACCTATTCATTTGGCTGATTGCATGGAACACTACCAAGTTATTACGATGTCCGACAGGGTTGCCCTGTCCTTTACGAAAAGCATGCGCTTTTTTGCGGATACCTTCTTTCAGAAACGCTATGGCCATCGTGCGGTTGTATTAGAAACGGTAGCGGGTGTGCCCGGTATGGTTGCGGGTATGTGGACCCACCTCATGAGTTTGCGAAAAATGCGCCATGGCTATGGTCCCAAGATACGTACTCTCTTAGCGGAAGCCGAGAACGAGCGCATGCACCTCATGACCTTCATTGAAATTGCTAAGCCCAATCGGTTTGAGCGTTATTTGGTTCTATTTGCCCAGGCCATTTTTTGGCATGTCTTTTTCTTTATCTATGTCTTCTTTCCACGCACCGCGCACCGCATTGTGGGTTACTTTGAGGAAGAGGCGGTGTATTCCTACACTGAGTATCTAAAAGAGATAGACGAAGGCAGAACACCCAATATTCCAGCGCCCCAAATTGCGATTGATTACTGGAAGCTACCAGCCAATGCAACCCTGCGCGATGTAGTGCTAGTAGTACGTGAAGATGAAGCAGGGCACCGCGATGCAAACCATGCCTTTGCAAACGAATACGATAAACCCGAACAAAAGTAAACCGAAGGCGAGGATCTGCGATGAGGATGTATGACTTAATCACCCTTGCTGAAAAAGGGATCTTAATTTTGATCGCCATTTTTACGATCATTAGTGTCGGCATCGAGATGTATATCGTCATCATCAACGGCAAGATCTCCTTAACGGATCTGTTGCTGATGTTCATTTATGCCGAGGTCCTGGGCATGGTGGCGGCCTTCTACAAATACAACAAGATTCCCATTACCATTCCGATCTTTATTGCTATTACAGCTTTGTGCCGCCTCATCATTTTGCAAGGCAAAGGCATTAGTACAATCGACTTGATTTATGAGAGTGCTGCAGTGCTATTGCTTGCAATTGCTGCGATTGTGATTCAGAAAGTGATGAAAGAATCCGATGCTGATGCGAAAGACAAAGACAAGGAGTTAGAAGATAGAGGGTCTAATAAGTAAAATTGATACACCGTTGATTTTTAACTGGCGTACAAATGAAGCGCTTTATCTAACTCCGCTTTCACTTTGCTTTTCAGGCTAGCCGGCCCCAAGACTTCAACGCCTGAGCCGTGCTTCAAAATATCCATGATGAGCTCCGGATCTTGGTTGTAATCAAACTCCAAGATATAAAAGCCTTCTTTATCAAAGCTGCCCACTTGTTGGCCATGCCACTTTTCAGTGGCAACCCAGCGCGCATGCTCGGGGGTAAAGCGCAACTTGGCCCGTTGCGTGGCTTTCCCAGAAAAGATGCCATAGCTTTCTGCAAAATGCTCTTGCGCTTGTTTTTCGGAAACCTCATCGGCTTTGGTATTGGTCAGAACTGCTTTACGTATGCCATCGACGGCAAAGCTGCGCAATTCTTTACGCAGGTGGCAATAGGCATCAAGGTACCAGTTCTCACGATAAAAAATCAGGCGCTGCGGAGAAATCACCCGCTGGGTTAATTCATCTTTGCCTTTGGAATAGTAGACAACATCCAAGCGATTGCGTTTGAGTAGGGCAGCGCCAATCTCGGCGAAGTTTTCGATGCTGTTTTTGCGACTGCCCATGCCCAATACCTTGATGCGTTTGCGCAGTTCCTTGGCAGTCGTTTCGGATTGGCCCAAGATGCCATCGATGATGGCGGTAAGGGGCTCTATGTGCGGCCCAATTAAACCGCCTTGATCGAGGGACGAGAGTAAGTGCTGCATGAGAACAAGGGCAGTGGCCTCTTTTTCCGTAAACCACAAGCCAGGCAATTCCGTTTTTTCTGCATCTTGCGGGTTCTCAAATTGATAGCCTCCTGCGTAACGGTCATAGACGATGGAGGCATTCATGCGGCTACGCAGATACTCCAGATCCCGCTTAAAGGTAGCTTCGGAAATCTCGAGTTCATCTAAAAAGGCCTGTTTCGGCACACTTTTCCGTGCCTGAATCATGTACTTGATGCGGTGCAGTCGCTCCATGTCACTCATGACATTTCCTTAATAAATAGAACTATTCGCAATTAAAGCAGATTAAATGGGTTCAGGCTCATATTTTGAGCTTGTGTCTAAAAACACCATTGATATCCATGAAATAGGCTGTAGATCGGTATTTGCCTCATTAAGACGAAATAGCGCCTTCATCACACCGTCATAAAAGTCGCTAAAATTAAGACATGAACCAAGAAAATCCCACCCCAAACTTGAAAAAATTACGTCCATTGCCACGTTGGATCTTTATGTCCCGTTGGTTGCAGGCGCCCCTCTACATCGGTCTGATTGTTGCCCAAGCTGTTTACGTATGGCAGTTTTGGTTGGAATTGGTGCACCTGATTAGCATGATGGCCGATAAGTCGATGACTGAAACGGCGCTGATGTTAATTGTGCTCGGCCTCATTGATGTGGTGATGATCTCCAATTTATTGGTGATGGTCATCGTGGGTGGGTGGGAGACCTTTGTGTCTCGCCTTGACCTTCAAGATCATCCGGATCAGCCCGAGTGGCTATCCCATGTGAATGCCGGGGTACTGAAAGTAAAGCTGGCAACCGCGATCATCGGAATTTCCTCCATCCATTTGCTTAAGACCTTTATTAATGCATCTACTTACGATGAAAAAACACTGTTGTGGCAGACGGTCATTCACATGACTTTTGTTTTTTCTGCACTTGCTATCGCCTACACCGACAAGATGGTTAATTCAGTACACAAGCATTAGGCATTGAGTATCTCAATTGAATAGGTAAGTGAGGCTTATGCATGACGCGCCGCAATTCGCCGAATCAGATTCAGGACTTAGCTGATCTCAGCCAATTGGGCGAGATCGTCATCGATAAACGCCTAGGCCAGCGCGCGCAGGCTAAAAAGTCTCGGCGCAATCGCCATTATGAAAAACAGTTTATTCGCAATACCTTGACCCAGGTTGCTTCTAGCCGGTTGACAGACATTGAGGCCTTGCCTGAAAGTGCCCCCACCAATTTTGGGGATTAAAGCTGCCTGAATCGCCTTATTTAAGCAAAAAAACCGCATCCCTGAATAGTCATTTCTAGCGCCTAGTTTGGCTCCATTGCCCAACGTAGCACATGGTGTATTTGCACTATGATGAAGTTTGTTCACTACTGCAGGAGCACTGAATATGAACCCCCAAGAAAAAGCCCAATTGGAGCAGTTTTTACAGCAGCTCAATAGCACCCAAGCTGGAGCAAAAGACAGTGATGCCAATGCCTTGATTGCAGAGTCTGTAAAACAGCAGCCTGATGCATCCTATCTCTTAGTCCAGCGCGCCATGGGTTTAGAAATGGCCTTACAAGTGGCGCAAAAGCAAATGGCAGAGATGCAGGCGCAAATCGACCAAGCCAATCAAGCGAACAAACCGAGCTCGGGTTTTTTGAGCGGCATTAACTCGTGGGGCAGGGCAGCGCCAACGCAGGCTGCACCAGCCAATGCAATGGCTGCAGCAAGACCAGCAGCAGGAGCGGCGCAGCCAAGCGCGTGGGGATCGGGAATGTTAGGCGCAATCGCAACGACTGCGATTGGAGTGGTGGCGGGCTCCATGCTCTATCAAGGCATTCAGAGCATGATGGGTCACAACAGCACACCGGATGCTGGCAATGGATTGGGCCATTCCAACGCCCCTGCAGATTCAGGGCAGCAAGTTGCTCAGAATTATGACAATAGCGCATCGAACTACGACAGCGATTTTGGTGGAGACTTTGATAGCGATGGGTTTGCGTAAACGTGATTTAGTTTAAGAGCTAGTGCTTAATCAAAATCATATTCCTCATCTAAAAACTGATACGACGAGTAAATTTCTTTGCGCGCTTGATGCTGCCAATGTAGGCGTTCTTTTAAAATATCGTATTTGACAGTGTCTGCGTACTCGTTGAAGTAATCATCGTCTTCATTGAGGAAGTGGTACTTTTTCATCGTGACCCCCAGAGCGTTATCAGGTTTATGACCCAAAGACTGCGGAGCAATTGAATCACTAACTTGGATGAATTAGTATTTCGCTCCGCAAAACATTTGCTTGTGCGGATTCTGAGTAGTTTGTGATGACATGTCTATCAATGGTTTGATGATTGATGATTAAAAACGACATTAAGTTAATTTATTTATAAATAGATAAAAAAATTGCCTATTCAACTAAACAAATGCTGTTTTTAGCCGTTACAAAAACTTTGAACTTCTGGCCATCGAATTTTATTTATAAAA
>CAMEXM010000091.1 GCA_945947155.1 Polynucleobacter meluiroseus
ATTGGTGGTACCCGATAAACCTGAGGTGGTTACAAAGCTCAACCCCTCGACTGGTGCATCTACGAAAACACCCTGTTTGGCAGGCGTATTGGTAGGAGTATTAGAGCCACCGCAAGCTGTCAAAAGGGATGCGGTAGCAAGCAAAGAAAGGGTGAATGCATTTTTCATCGAAGCGGCTTGTTTAGTTAAGATCTTTCGACTTTAGGGTAAATTTATGACAAAAATATGTCAGCTGGTAATGAGGAAAAATTGCGTGCAAGCCTGGTGAATTTTTGCACCACAGCAATGTACTGGCCGCTAAAACGCTACGAAGTAAAGCACGCAAGCAGAGAATCGCACTCAACGCCTTTCAAGTGAAATTCCAGCAGATCATCGAATTAGCTATGGATGTATTAATGTTCCAATCCGTTGGTCGCGAGTTCGAATCTCGCCCGACCCACCAAGCATTACTAAGCCTCGCTTCTCGCGGGGCTTTTTAATTACCTATATCACCCTGCCAAATAGCTCTTTAAACCCTGTTTTAGGTACGTTTTTTGTCTAGGAAATCCACCCTAAATCTATTAAAATAGGTGCATGCCGATCAAGTTTGCTACCCAATCTCAGTTACGCCAATACAACGTTTCAAACGCTGTAGCCTCTGCGCGCATTGAGGGTATCGTCCCAACTAAACAGTTAGAACAAAACCTTACTGATTACGTTGCTGGCAAAAAGAGTATTACGCAAATATTGGAAGAAACTAAACAACGTTATGTCACGCTACGACGCGGATGATACTTACTGCTACCCAGGTACAGACGTACTTCGTAATAAAGCAGAGATAACCGATGCAAATGAACTAGACGCCTACGAAGGTGAGCTATCTACTTTGCGATCAATTGAAATTCTTGAAAATCCTATAGCAGATCAGTTTGACTTAGTCCATCTTCAGGGGATTCATTAAGCCCTCTTTCAGGATGTATATCAGTGGGCAGGAAAAATTCGTACAGTCGACATTACTCGCGGCAATAGTCGTTTTGCAAATGTACGCTTTATTGAATCTGCGGCTCATGAGATATTCAGTACGCTGGCTCACGAAAACTGGCTCAAAGGACTAGATGCTGGTCATTTATCAGAGAGACTGGCTCACTATCTTTCGGAGATCAATGCGCTTCATCCTTTTCGAGAGGGGAATGGTCGTGTACAACGCATATTCATCTCCCAACTTAGTCAATCAGCCGGCTATCAGCTGGATTACTCGGATCTAGAGCAAGAACAAATTTATCAAGCGATGGAATTAGCCTTTAATGGCGATGAATCCATTCTTACAAAACTAATTCTAGAGCGCTTAGATAAACTCGAATCCTAAGCGTAGATTCGAACTTTGCACCAATATGCAATCGCACACTCAATCGCACAGTCATTTTTTGGTCCTTCAGACCATTGATTTATATAGGGCGTTGAAGAACCACTACTTCTTTTAATCCGTTGGTCGCGAGTTCGAAAACGCAGTTTCGACGGAGACAATCTCGCCCGACCCACCAAGCATCACTAAGACTCGCTTCTTGCGGGGCTTTTTAATCCCCAAAGTCTCTTAAGCGTGGATTGTAATTCTCATGCCCAAGGCACCAAGAACCTTTGATACGGTATCAAAACGGGGTTTTGTATTAGGCTTTAGTGCTTTATATAAGGCCTCTCTAGTGATACCGCTTGTTTTTGAAATCTCAGCCATACCTTTTGCCCTAGCAATATGCCCTAAGGCAGTTGCTAATTCAGCATCTACTGGCGGTCGCTTTGCTATAGCGATATCACCAGCCCCAAACTCGGTGCTTTAGTGGCTGCGCCCAAGCCAACAAAAATAATTATGCCAACGCCACCGGAGTTGGAAACCAAATTGGTAAGCTAGCTAGCCTATTAGGTCTTTGTCAGATCGTGGCTTGCCCTATAGATTAATAGTTGTATTCCAGGGAAGATCAAGGATGGATCTTTTCGTAAGCAAAACTCCAAATGTCTTTTTTACTTCAGGGGCTTTCTTTACTGCAATACGCATGAAGGCAAGAACTCTGTGTATGGGTTACTGACCATCAAATACTTTCAATTTCAGCTGCACCGAAATCGCGCCATTTACCCGATCCCCTATCGTTGGAATAATAAAAACATTGGCGCCAATCCGATCGCCTTCCCAGGTCAACGCCGGCAGCACTGCTGCAAACCAGCCGCTATTATTAGTTTGTGGGTACCCATTAAAGCCACCCAGGACGGCGCCAAGTTTGATCGGTCCAATCGAAATCGGCTGGTAGTAGAGGCCAGCATAATTGGAGTATTCGCGATTGCTATTGTAAAAACGTCCAATAGTAGCGGATGCCACGGTGTTAAAGCGGTACTCCGCGCCAGCACCCCAATTGCCATTATTGAGATTCTTATTTTGATCAAAGTGGTAAGACACAAAACCGGGATTGATCCAGATTTGACTCCGCGCTTCAGGCTCCACGATCGAAATGAGCTTCTCCTGGGCGCTAGCGAGATTGCTGGTCAATAGCAGTGCCCCAGTAATTGCGGATACTAGACTCAATCGAGTCCAATGGCTGACGGGAATTCGAGTCAGTGAGGCAAAGCAAGGCATGCAGTAGCGCACAGCTAGAGGGTGGGCACTTTAATGGGCATCATTTGAGGGTACCATGCGCTTCATCACCAATTCACTCAGCAGGTTGAAAAACCAACTCAATCGCATATTCTGTGGGCTGTACACCGGTCTGCTGAAACCACAGTGTTATGGGTCCCGCAGTCAATTGCGCAGGCGCCAGATTCTGAAGTACGTTGCGTTTGAGATCTTGCGGCCCCATGTGGCCATAAACCAGCATACGACTGACATCTATTCCCGCGTCAAAGACCGGGGCTCTTTGCAATGCATAAAAAGCGATCGGGTCGGGAGAAACATAATGAACCAGCCGCACAGTTTTCAGACTCTGTCCGACGGGAATGTCCCAGCGAATATAGTCTGCATCCCCTTTAACTACAGAACCGTGAAGCACGACCGTTCGAGCCTGCTGCAAGGACAGTACGCTGGGCTGCAAGGGATTACCGGAGGCCTCATGCCATGTTGCGCTGTTGGGCTCAAGACTGATTCGCTCCATAGGCGACTTGTTGCCCGCTAGGTCGGTCTGCCGCAGCCACAGTCCCGTCAAAGCATTGCCCATGATGGCTAAGCGATCTCCAGTACCAGTTAACCAAGAGCGTGCGTCATCCAAGGAATATTCCCACTGCCCCTGATCCTCGACCCCGGAAACCCTTACCAATCGAGTCAGGTCCTGGGTCATTACGACAGCTTGAACGGACGCTGGGGGAATAGTGTCTAGAACGCAGTTGACCACCGCAATCTCAGAGGTATTACCCATGTCGTCGTAGGAACGAACCCAGATAAGTTTGGCTCCATCACCCTCGACATTAAAAGACTTATCCTGACCTCGAGACCATGTTGCACCCATATCAAAAGAAAATTCCCAGGGGAACGGACTACTGACATCCCAACGACCCCTACTAGTAACGCCGTCAGTCACACTAAGGCCAGTGTCCGAAAAAGTGAGTACAGGTTTGGGGATGAATTTAGTGGTGCTCCCGGGAGTTAGCGACGTTGTTGCTTGAGTATTAGTATCGCCACCACCGCCGCCACAAGCAGCCAAACACAGGGCTAATGCGGCACTAAGTGTGAGCCGAGCGGCCGAGTATCGTAGAGTCAAGGGCATTGTTTAGATCTTTTTTTTAGCAAGAAATTCATACTCGGTAAAGGCACGTTTCATGCGAAAAATAAGTATTTTTAATAAAAAATTAGATTATTAGTTCAATATTACAAATAAATTAAATTGAAAAAAGCAGCAATTTAGTAGGGTCATTCAGGGTTGGATAGCATGTTCTTCGATAATCCCATTTAAATAAAAACCGCTTATCGATTCACCAGCGCCTGACCATTGCGAATCACTTCGTAATGCAGATGCGGTCCAGTTGATCTACCCGTCGAACCAACAGTCGCAATCACTTGGGATTGCTGCACTAAATCTCCCGCCTTCACAAATAAAGCGTGGGCATGGGCATAGCGCGTAATCACTGCATTGGGGTGCTTAATGTCAACTACGTTCCCATATTCTGCATCCCAGCCAGCACGCACCACAACACCATCGCCCGTCGCCTTGATTGGGGTGCCGTGGGCAGCCGGGTAGTCGGTTCCCTCGTGCCATGCAAGCTGACCCGATATCGGGTCAATGCGATAGCCTAAGCCACTAGAAGGTTTGATAAAGGATGGCAAAGGTAATCCGGTTGGCAGACCACTGCCTTCCCAGGTGTGCGTTAAAGCCGATTGCATGGCATTTACGCGGGCGCTTAATGCAATCGAGTCATGTACTGTGCGATCCAAACGGGCGCCGTAGTGTTCGCCCTGATTGCCTAAATTGATGGTTGCCGTCGAGGGGTGAACGGGCCCGCCCTGGGCATGACCAAGCTGAGTTTGATTGCCTAAATCCACTACAACACCATCTTGGGTACGCAGAAGTTGGTTGCGTAAATCATCAAGCTGACTCAGGTTACGCTGCGCCTCATCCATACGTAGCTGCAATTCCATTAACTTGGTTTCGTAATCGCCTTCGGACTGGGCAATAAAACGGGTTTCTAAAAAGGCATTGCGTTCCATCGAAAACAAAGCATTACGAGTTTGATTGGTAACGCCACTAATTAACCAGGTAATAAAAAAGAGCATTACAAGCAAAGCGAGTGCGCCGACAATCAGCTGCCCCGCAGAAATCTGCAATGCCCGCACCCGACTATACGGGCCCATAATGATTAATATTTGCATTTTTACCTCACCCCTGAATTCATTTCCAGAATTGGTTGCATCACTGCCATC
>CAMEXM010000092.1 GCA_945947155.1 Polynucleobacter meluiroseus
GAGGCGCTTGCGATCCACCCCTTGCAAGCAACCCTGAATCACCATGCTGTGGGCTGTGCCGCGTGATTTCCAATCAATTGTCTGAAAATGCCCTAGCGCAATCGGATGATCTAAGAGTGCATCGTAGTTGGGCGCAAGGTAAAAACCAAATCCCGCAGTATCGGTCTTTACGCGACTTAAAGTAGTTTGTACTGACCATGCACCGATGGGCGCGATCGCGAGGGCAGTAGGTAAATGGGTTTGACCTTCTACCGCCAAGCAAAGGCTGCTGGGGTTAAAGAAGCCGCGCTCTGAATCCAGATATGCCGTGCGAACCGATGCATCAAAGGCATACACCAGAGTGCGAACCTCAATAACGGTATCCGCCGCTAGTGCAGATAATTTCCACGTGTCATTATCGATGCGCTCTAACGGAAGTTCGGTTTCAACTGTATCCAAGACAGAAAAAGCAGCAATGGTTTCGATGTGCTTACTAAAGTCCCGAATTAAATAACTACCCGGAATCCAGGCTGGCATGCGCAACACTTGCCCAATAGGATCGGGGTTGGCGATCCGCAAGGTGACCTCGTAGCGATGGCCATCTAAGTCAGCGGCATGAACTGTGTATTGAATTGCAGGAATAGCCATAGAAAAAGTCAGTTGAGTTAGTTTATTTCAGAGAGCCGAATTTCTTTTCAATGTCGCTCAATTGCACTGCGCCCGGGAAGCGGGAGCCATCGGTAAAGAAGATGGTGGGGGTGCCCGTGATGCCATACGATTTAGCCAGAGCTAGATTTTTATCGATCGGCGTAGTGCACTCGCCTTTACCGCTCGGTGCGGTGTTATTGATGGTCCAGTCTACCCATGCTTTGGTGGCATCTGAAGAGCACCAAATTTGCTTGGATTTTTGCATCGAGTCGGCGGACAGAATCGGCAATAAAAAGGTGTATACCGTCACATTATCAAGCTGCTGAAATGTTTTTTCTAGGCGCTTACAGTAGCCGCAGTTGGGGTCAGCAAAAACGGCAAGTTGACGACTGCCATTGCCACGCACCATTTTGACTGCATTGCTTAGAGGCAGGTCAGACCAGCGTATGCGATTCAGGTCGGCTTGGCGTTTCTCGGTGAGGTTTTGTCCGCTGGCTAACTCAATTACCTCACCCTGAATCAGGTACTTTGCGTTGGCATCGGTATAAAAGATTTCGCTATTGAGTTGCACTTCAAATAAGCCTGGCACCGGTGAGGCTGACACCCCCTTGATATTGGCAGTACTACCCAAGCGTTTTTGTAACTCGGCTTTAATTTGCTGGGTGTTTTGAGCCTGCGTAATAGGGGAGGCGATCAATAAGCCAACGACGCTGGCGCAAAACGCAAGAGCAGAAGCGATATTCCGTAGGGTGTTTTTCATTGCACTTCTCCTAAAGCTTCTTTTATTAAATACCGTTTAATGAGATGACTACGGTTGACTAGACCCATGCCCCAATTGCGAATTTTTTGCTGCAGGGGATTGGTGCTCGTAAACAATTGTTTCAGCCGATCGGTTACCCACAGTATGGCACTGGTATCGCCGTGGCGTTCGCGCTCATAGCGGCGCAACAAGACCGGATCAGCTATTGCTCGAAATGATTCACGCTCGCGCAGGATACGCAGTAAAGCGGCCACATCGCGTAAGCCTAAATTTAATCCTTGTCCGGCTAAAGGATGTATTACGTGCGCAGCATCCCCAATCAAAATCACTTTAGGCATGAGCTCCGGCCCAATCACGCGCTGCGCACGTATTTTACGCAGCGGAAAAGAGCCTGGCTTGGAGTGCGGACTGAGTGTTCCGAGGGCATGCACAATCGCGCCATCGTGCAGCATTGCAAACTCAGACTGCCATTGGTCGGCATCGAGGGCAAGCAGGCGTGTTGCATTTTCGGGGGAGGTTGACCACACCATCGACACCTGCTTACCAGGGAGGGGCAGCATCGCAAGAATGTCTCCGCCCGGCAAAAACCACTGAAATGCCGTTTCTAAATGGGCGTTCGTACATAAAAAATTGCCGACCACCGCGCGTTGCTCATACGATTTCTCATCGGTCTGGATTTGGAGCATGGAGCGCAGGGATGAATTTGCGCCATCGGCTGCAATGACCAAATTGGCTTTTATCTCAACTGGCGATTGCGTGCCATGCAATCTGAGCAAGGCACCATCGGGCTCGACAAAGAGATTATCGAGCGATCCAATAATGCACTCCAATTTCGACTGAAATCGGCAGGCTTGTTCGAGGGTGTGTTCTAGTAAATCGGATTCCCCTATCCAAGCGAGCTGCGGAACGCCTGCCTCAAACGCGGACAGATGCAGTCCATCGCTGGGTTCGCCACGATCGCCATAGATGCGCATATCGCGTACCACCTGGAGCCGCGCGTGATCAATGGCATCCCACACTTGCAGGGATTGCAGCAGGGAGCGGGTGCCAGGAGAGATAGCGTAAATGCGTTCAGCCCAGCGATCCCCGCTTGGTTTGGCGGTGTGCTGGTCTAAATCCGGCGCGATTTGAACCACATCAAAACCCTGTTGCGCTAGGCCTAGGGCGCAGGCTTTTCCCACAATGCCACCCCCAATCACGGCCACATCGCACTGGCGTGGTTTGCCGGCAGCATGCGCGGACGCAGCTGGAGTAGTCATCGATTTGGATGGATTAAATGCCATAACCCGATGATATCGAAACAAGCCGAATTACAATGGAGGCATGTCTTTAAAATGCGGCATCGTCGGCCTGCCTAACGTCGGCAAATCCACCCTCTTTAATGCGCTTACCAAAGCTGGCATCGCGGCAGAAAACTACCCGTTCTGCACGATCGAGCCGAATGTGGGCGTAGTCGAGGTTCCTGACCCCCGTTTGGCCGCTTTAGCTGCCATTGTGGGCCCGGAACGCATCGTGCCGGCGGCCGTCGAGTTCGTTGATATTGCCGGTTTAGTTGCTGGCGCATCGAAGGGTGAGGGCCTTGGTAATCAGTTTTTGGCTAATATTCGGGAAACCGATGCGATTACCCATGTGGTGCGCTGCTTTGATGACCCGAATGTGATTCACGTAGCCGGCAAGATCGATCCCATCTCCGACATTGGGGTGATTGATACGGAGTTGGCGCTGTCCGATCTGGCCACGGTTGAAAAAACCCTGAATCGCTCCAGCAAGGCTGCCAAGTCAGGCAATGATAAGGAGGCTGCCGCTCTAGTAGCTGTCTTAAGCAAGGTCCAAGCCCATTTAAATGAGGCCCAGCCTGTGCGTAGCATGAGCCTGAGTGACGATGAGAAACTGCTGCTTAAGCCCCTCTGCTTAATTACTGCTAAGCCTGCTATGTATGTTGCCAACGTGAAAGACGATGGCTTTGAAAATAATCCCCATTTAGATGTCGTAATTGCCCATGCAGCGAAAGAGGGCGCCCCCGTCGTGGCGGTTTGCGCCGCAATTGAGGCTGAAATTGCTGATCTAGAAGACGCAGACAAAACCGAATTCTTGACTGATATGGGTATGCAAGAGCCCGGTTTAGATCGGGTTATTCGTGCGGGCTATGCTTTACTGGGTCTGCAGACCTATTTCACCGCAGGCGTAAAAGAGGTTCGTGCCTGGACGATTCGCATTGGAGACACAGCACCTAATGCAGCGGGTGTGATCCATACTGATTTTGAGCGCGGCTTTATTCGAGCACAAACCATTGCATTTGATGACTTTATTCAATACAAAGGGGAATCGGGCGCGAAGGAGGCGGGCAAAATGCGCGCTGAAGGAAAAGAGTACATCGTCAAAGACGGCGACGTACTGAATTTCTTGTTTAACGTATAAGCTGATTCAGCTGTTACGAACTGCCTTTTCAAGGCATTTCGATCGTTCCTCGAAACGCTTTATGGCTGACTTGGTCGGCACAACGTGTTTTTTACGACCATCTTCGTCTGTAGCCATGTCGATCAAGCCCATCGCCCGTAAGTTTTTTAGCCGGCCATGCAAGGTCGCCTGCGAACCTAATTCAGTAAGTGAAATCAAATCGCCCACCAACATAATCTGACCTTGGTGCGCGCTCAATACAATTTTATTAAGCAAGCTTTCCTCGGTAGCATCCAATTTATTACCGGGGTTAATGCGATCCAATACGTCAATTAAATTGAGGAAGCGGATATAGGCAGAATTTTTGGAGTTGGATGGGCCCGACATGATTTTAGTTTTTAGTTTTAGGTTAGGATTCTATTGGCAAATAGATTATGAATGGTGTACGCCATGAGGATAAGTATAAACCCTATTTCGTGGAATAAATTACTAAATTGAATAGAATAAATCATGGAAAACGTAAAGATATCCTCTATCCGCTCATCCCTTTTTTTGGTGGGCGCGCTGATTAGTGCGCTACTGTACAGTGCATTATTTTTTCTCAATGACTGGGTTACTGAAGCCATTAAATACGATTTAGGCTTGAGCTGGATTTACTTGCCAGCAGGCCTGCGTTTGTTTCTCATTTTAATTTTTGGTTTCACAGGTGCGATCGGCATTGCAGTTGCCTCATTTGCTATTTCCTACTATGGTGTTTTTCCACCTGATTTAATAACCTGCATCGGTATTGGACTTATATCCGGGTTTGCGCCTTTGTTGGCGAAGTGGGTTGTTGTTGCCAATGTCAATATCAGCAATGACCTCAGTAATTTAAGCCTGCAAAAAATTCTTTTCTGCATTGTTGTATATGCTTTTATTAGCGCTGGACTACATCAGTGGTGGTTTGTTTTGCGCGGACTGGAATCGGGCAGCTTAAATCATTTTCTGGTGATGCTGGTTGGTGATATT
>CAMEXM010000093.1 GCA_945947155.1 Polynucleobacter meluiroseus
CGATTTCCCCAAGGAACTCAACTGATTGAGCTTATAGCGAAAGGTGATGGCAAGCGTTATAAGCTGGTCTTACGTACCGAGCTAGCACCTCGGGTTACATATGTAGCGGATTTCATCGCCCTGCCTACTTGGCAAACGTATCGATTTAATCTAAGTCAATTTAAATCGACCTTCCGTGGACGAGATGTTAATGCCCCAACCCTATCCTTTTCTGATGTGATTGATTTTGGCATTCTGATTTCTAATAACCAAGCAGGAAGCTTTGCGATCCAACTAAAAACACTTAAATCCTCTTAGGCCGAGGAAAGCAAAACCATAGGCTCTAAGGCTTACTTTGATTTGTATTGAGTCGGGCAATATGCGCGCTGAACAGAAGGATCACGTAGTTCGCGATGCTTGGTTTGACGTCCATAAACTCGTTTTCGCCATAGTTCATATGAACTACGTTTTAGACTCTTACGCATGAGCGCTTTAACTTGAGCTTCAGACAACTTAAACTGAGCCTCAATTGCCTCAAATGGAGTGCGATCCTCCCAGGCCATTTCCACAATTCGGGATAAATCAGATTCTTGAATAGTAATCATCAGGCTAATTAAACACGAAATTGACAAATCAAGTACAGTCGCCTATCAATGCCCTTATTCAATAAACCCTTTCGCGCTCTGATTATTGGATCCTCTGGGACCATTGGCTCCGCCTTGGTATCTGCACTAGAAAGCCACCCAAGTTGCCATGAAGTCATTGGGTTGCATCGCAACTCAGATCCTGTGATTGATTATGATCACCTAGAGACAATACAAACTGCCTATGAAACACTTGAGAAGCTTAGACCGTTTGATCTAATTATCAATACTATTGGGGTTTTGCATACCCAGCAATGGACTCCAGAAAAACGATTAGCTGACTTACAAGCAAACCAACTTCAACAGCAGTTCTTAAGTAATGCAGTTGGTCCTGCGCTGACAATTAAGCATTTTTCTAAGCTCATGAATCCTGCAGGTGGAGTTTTTGCTACCCTTTCTGCCAAAGTGGGCAGCATTACTGACAACCGGCTAGGCGGCTGGTACAGCTATCGTGCCTCCAAAGCAGCCCTAAATATGTTGATCAAAACTGCCTCAATTGAGCTACATCGAACTCAGCCACATTTAGTGTTGGTGGCAATACACCCCGGTACCGTGAAATCCAATCTTTCGAGGCCCTTTCGTGGGGATGAGATTGGTCGAGATCCTAGCGAGGCTGCTAGTGAAATTCTTTCTATATTAGGAAGCCTTGAAGCATCCGATACTGGCTCGTTCAAGTCTTATCGTGGAGAGGACATTCCTTGGTAGGCACTTAGGTCTTACTACTTAAGAATTGCGCCATCCGATAGCCGCTTAACCAAGCACCTTCTACAGTTGAATTTTTTAGCCAATCCCCACAAAGACCAACCTTGATATTCTCATCATAGACATAAGTCAATTCACTAGGCGTTTCCAGCTTGGCGTATCGCCATAAATGACTTTGATATAAATCGCAATCCTGATCTGTGAGATCTTTAAATGCCTTCAATAAAATAGGCTCTATTTCATATTGATTAAAGTCAATATACTCTTGCGACCACGTATTGCTAGCTTGGGCTACCCAAGTCTCATAGCTTGACCGACCAGGCTTTGTATTATCTCTAGCAATCCAAGAAAAAGGACTGCCCTCAACAAAGGCGCCATCAAAGTCTAAGTCTAGAGGTTTCTTAAAGTAAGCAATAAGAGTCCAACAGGGCAACATCACCACATCTTTACAGCTTGTGTCCAAGCTTTCTGAATATGGACCAATTAATGCTCTAGCCTGAACCGATGGTATGGCACATATCAGATATTCAAATGCAAGATCAAATGGACCCTGCTCCTTTGTATTAATGCGCCATAAATTATTAATACGCTTGAGACCAATAACAGTATGTTGAGTATGAACATTTAGTGAGCTTGCTAAATATTTTGCTGGAGCAGTCATAGCGGGCACTCCAACGAAGCGTTGCGTTGTCGACTCAAGTGTACGTATGGTGCTGCGATCCAGCGTCACAATCTTACCGCCCCAAGGCGCAATCACCTTTGCGTTCATCCACTCTGTAACTTGGGTACCAAATAATGGGTCTTTAACCGTGAAGTACTGGGCACCATGATCTGCCTCCCAGGCTTCATAGTATCGGTGACTCATTCGACCACCCACGCCCTTGCTTTTATCAAATACATGGACCTCAAAGCCTGCCTTGACTAGCTCACTAGCACAAGAAAGCCCTGCTATTCCAGCACCAATAATGGCAACGCGTTTTTTAATTAGGGGATTCATCTTCTATGGGATCTAGTTGACATCAGAATATGCGTGATAGTGTTTTAAATCCAAAATATTAATAGGGAGCGTTGATTTAAGTGCCTTTTTGATCAATTTATAGATATCTAAATCAAACTCTGGAGTCCCATCGCGCAATAACTCCTCAACCTCATCCTCATTAACTGCGCTTCCTAAGTAACACCAATGATCAAAAACATGCAGATCATCGCCCTCCTTGATTCCAATGGCTGCGGGATAAGGCCAAACAGATACTTTTAACTTCTGCAGAGCCGTCTGAATCCGCAAATCATGCAAGCGTCGAGGCTCTACCCCAATACATGCCCCTTTGCATTGCTTCACATGAAAACCAAAACAGGGGCTACCGGGTTGTAGTTTCTCAAAACCTAGTAAGCCTTCACATAATTGATTACGTTTAGCAATAGATTGAAGGGTTTGTAGTGCCTCGCGTTTACTATAAAACAAGCCATATAAATTATTTTGCTTGCCAGGTTTTAATTCATGGTGATTGACAAGGTGTACCTCAAGACAATCGGGGCTTTCTAGCAATTGCCAGGCACACAAATCCTTGGAGCGGCGAAGCTTAATATTAAAACTAGGTAACTTCTCTTTAATGAGTCTAGACTCCAATAGCAAGGCTCCCAACTCTCCGCCAGTTTCAATCCAATCAATACTGCGTACTTGCAAGGACAGCTTCATTTCTTTTCGATTAGATAGCGCGGATTGAAAATGGCCCATGACGCGGGAACGAAGGTCATTACTCTTGCCGATATATAAAGGCTGCTTATTTTCGGCATAAAAGAGATATACACCAGGACGATTAGGTAACTCATCAATCAACTCGCGATCAATGTGCGGCGGCAGGCTCGGTCGGCCAAGCAGGTACTCTATTTCAGTTAATAGCTTGTCTTGACCAAATAAGGTCTCACATCGTTGCCAAAACTGGTACAAAAGCTTTGCGTCATCTAATGCCCGATGCCGACTTTGTACCACCAAGCCATGAACAGAAATTAAGGTATCAAGATTATGTCGTCCTTGCGAGGGAAATAAACGGCGTGACAGTTTGACGGTACAAACAACCTTTGGTGAAAAATCGATACCAACTCGTTTAAATTCTGCCTTCAAAAAACTGTAATCAAAACGAGCATTATGGGCAATAAAGATCTTATCTTTCAACTCAAGATAAAGCTCTGCTGCAATTTCATCAAAACTTGGTTTCGTACTAACCATTGCTGGCGTAATACCTGTGAGTCTCTGAATGTTATTAGGTATATGAACTCCAGGATTAATTAGTCTTGACCACTCCGATGACTCCTGATTCTCCAAAGTGAGAACCCCAACCTCAGTGATGCGGTCTAAATTAGCCCTAGACCCGGTTGTTTCAATGTCCACAAAGGCATAAATGGGGTCTTTTGAGGGCATCTAAATTTATTAGTTATCAGATCTATGGTTGCTACCATTATCTCGCCTCATTAGAATTTTTGCTTGTCTAGGCCCCTAAAAATAATCCTGGTCCATCCAGCAACTAATTCCTTCTTTTGAACATTATTTGAGAATTTGAAAAAGATTACTAAAATTATCAGTCCATAAGCGCAATGATGGAATTGGTTCTATTTCCTGCTTACTATTTAGGAATTCCTTTGAATTAAGAAAGGCATTATTTTTAGAAATAATGATCCACTCTGAGCTTGATGAAAGATCAAATGGATTTGGGTCTGGCTCCTCATTTCTTACCAAAATAGCGTGATACGGGGAATTTGATACAAGTTGATTCAACACCGGGGGGAGATTTAGATATCTATTTGAAACATGAAAAACAATGACCCCATCTGCTTTGATATGCTTGGTATATAAATTGAAAGCTTCCTGTGTAATTAAATGGATTGGAATCGAATCACTTGAAAATGCATCAATAATTAATACATCAAATTGATTTGGTAATTCTCTTTCCAGAACTAGACGAGCATCACCAAGAGCATATGAAATCGATGCTGCAGAATCTTTAATATAGGTAAACGAATTCTTAGCAACTTGAATCACTTCCGGATTTATTTCATAAATCCTATATTCATCACCCGACCTTCCATAGGTAAGAAGAGTTCCGGTACCTAATCCTACAATTCCAACTTTAAGATTCTTTTTCTCCTCAGCCTTTTTAAGTAAGGTAATGCCAACACCTGAGGATGGTATGTAATATGAGGTTGGCTTCGTTCTTCCTAAATCACTCATATCTTGAGTACCATGCATGATAACTCCGTGCACTAGGCGCCTCACTATCGTATCTTGATCAAGATATTTAGTCTCAGAGACTCTTAATGTTCCATAAAAATTACGATCACTTAAAAGACTATTATTTTTAAAATTAAAGTAATAGGTCTGGCAAAAATATGCGGTTACCGATAAACAAGCGACGGTTAGAAGCAAATAAAT
>CAMEXM010000094.1 GCA_945947155.1 Polynucleobacter meluiroseus
AAACCAAGCGCCACGTCGTAAGTTTCTAAAAGGCGCTGCTGTTGGTGGTGCCGGTGCAGCTGCCCTCAGCTTCCCAATGATTTCTAAATCGCAA
Organism: Polynucleobacter meluiroseus; assembly: GCA_945947155.1. Classification (GTDB taxonomy): domain Bacteria; phylum Pseudomonadota; class Gammaproteobacteria; order Burkholderiales; family Burkholderiaceae; genus Polynucleobacter; species Polynucleobacter meluiroseus_G. The sequence continues at coordinate 95 of CAMEXM010000094.1, forward strand.
GGCGTACAAAATTTACGCTTTCAGTCGACCTGGCCTGCGAAAGACATCTTCCATGAATACGCTTTAGATTTTGCTAAGAAGGTCAATGACATGACTGGCGGCGAAATGAGCATTGAAGTGTTGCCAGCCGGCGCCGTTGTTCCTGCATTCGGTTTGCTCGATGCTGTGTCCAAAGGTACTTTGGACGGTGGCCATGGCGTGGTGGTATATCACTACGGCAAGAATGCTGCCTTGGCATTGTGGGGATCAGGCCCATCCTTCGGTATGGACGCCAATATGCTCCTCTCCTGGCACAAATACGGCGGCGGCGCTGCACTGTTAGATGAGCTCTACAAGGTAGTTAACGCCAACGTGAAGTCCTATGTATATGGCCCAATGCCAACTCAGCCACTGGGCTGGTTTAAAAAGCCGATCGCAAAAACAGAAGATCTGAAAGGCCTGAAGTACCGTACGGTTGGCATTTCGATTGACATGTTTACTGCCATGGGCGTTTCAGTGAACGCATTGCCAGGCGGCGAGATCATCCCTGCGATGGATCGCGGCCTTCTTGATGCGGCTGAATTCAACAACGCTTCCTCCGATCGCTTGTTGGGCTTCCCAGATGTATCTAAAGTCTGTATGTTGCAAAGCTTTCACCAGAATGCTGAGCAGTTTGAGATTTTGTTCAATGGCACTAAATACAACGCGTTATCGCCTAAGTTGCGCTCCATCTTGGACAACTGCGTCGAAGCAGCTTCTGCTGACATGTCGTGGAAAGCGATTGATCGCTACTCCAAGGCCTACGACGAAATGCAAAAGACCCAAGGCGTTAAGTTCTACAAAACGCCAGACAGCATTTTGCGCAACCAGCTCAAGGTGTTCGATGAAGTGGTAGCCAAGAAATCCGCTGAAAATCCACTCTTTAAGCGGATTGTTGACTCGCAAAGAGCGTTTGCCCAGCGTGCTGTGAAATGGGATTTGGACACCAATGTCTCACGTCGCATGGCTTTTGATCACTATTTCCCATCTAATGCTCCAAAGAAGGCCTAAAAATGCGGCACAACTTTTAAGCATGGCTTAAAATAAAGCCCAGTAGCAATGTGGGGTGGTTGCGAAGGTAACCACCCCATTTTTTATGGCTTAAATGCCTGGGGTTTCCAAAGTGCAAAAATTATTCTTAACAGTAGATCGCTTATCTACCTTCATCGGCCAGTTTTTTTCCTGGCTCGTCGTTGGCTTAACTGCCTTAATTGGCTATGAAGTATTTAGCCGCTATGTCTTAAACAGTCCGCATGCATGGGCGTTTGACGCCATGATCATGATGTACGGCACCATGTTCATGATGGCGGGTGCTTACACCCTCTCAAAAAATGGCCACGTACGCGGTGACATTCTGTATGGATTTTTAAAGCCCCGCACCCAAGCCATTTTTGACCTCATTTTGTACGTCATCTTCTTTATTCCGGGCGTGATTGCCTTAGCCTATGCCGGCTATGGATTTGCTGAAGATTCCTGGCGCATTTTGGAGCACTCATCGATTACGGCCGATGGTCCTCCGCTGTATCCCTTTAAAACCATCATTCCTCTAGCGGGCGTTATTTTGCTCTTTCAAGGAGTCGTTGAAATATTTCGCTGCATCGTCTGCATTCAGCAAGGTGAATGGCCTTCCCGCGAACAAGATGTGGAAGAGGTCGATGTGGATGCACTGAAGGCAATGGTTGGCCTAGATAAGGAGAAATCCAATGCGTAAGGAGCTACTATTTGGCTTTAGCATCATGGCATTGGTGGTGCTTTCGACAATTGTCCTGCTACCTTGGGGCAATATTGAGAGCGGCCACATGGGCCTCCTCATGCTCTCCCTCGTTGTTGTAGCAATCATGCTGGGCTTCCCTACCGCCTTTACCTTAATGGGTATGGGCATGATCTTTACTTTTATTGCGTATAGCTTTTCAGATCCCTCTTTAGCGCTCAACAACACCTTGTCTTTGATGGTACAGCGGGCCTACGCGGTCATGACCAACGATGTGTTGATCTCGATTCCCTTGTTCGTATTCATGGGCTACTTAGTCGAGCGTGCGAACTTAATTGAAAAATTATTCCGCTCATTGCACTTGGCATTAGTGCGCGTTCCCGGCTCCTTGGCCGTTGCCACCATCGTTACGTGCGCTATCTTTGCGACAGCAACCGGCATTGTGGGCGCTGTGGTGACACTGATGGGCCTCTTAGCCTTCCCAGCCATGCTCAAGGCAGGCTATGACACCCGCGTATCGGCCGGTTGTGTTACTGCGGGCGGTTGTTTAGGCATTTTGATTCCACCTTCGGTACTACTGATTGTCTACGGCGCAACCGCGGGCGTTTCAGTGGTGCAACTCTATGCCGGGGCGTTCTTTCCAGGGATAATGTTGGCAGGCCTATACATCGGTTACGTCATTATTTTGGCCAAATTCAAACCCAAGCTCATGCCCCCTCTGTCACTGGAAGATCGTAAAGTTCCCTTGCCGATGAGCTATACCGAGCTGGGCGAAAAGATTAGTCAAAATGTTATTCCTGCAATCCTCATTGCCCTAAAAGGCAAGCGCAATTTGCATGTACGCCCTGCTGAATTATTGCAGTCCCTAATGATTGCTTTATTGCCTCTCTTGGTTTTTGCACTCTTTACAGGCTCGATTTATAAAGTAGTCACTGCCCCGGTGGATGCTGTTGTCGGCATGGAATTAATGCAGATGGGCGATGCAGGTAGTGGCGTAGCTGAAGAGGAATCGAGCAGCGGCCTTTCCTTACCGCCCGGGGCTGAAAAAGCCGATAGCGGTGGCTTGTCATTGCCGCCCGGTGCAGAGGAGGATAAGCCAGCGGCAGCTCCCGGAGCGCCAATGATGAGCGCGGATGAAACAAAAGCCGCCGAAGCTGCAACTGCAAAAGCGCTCGAGCCGCGTGATGCGCCGACTTGGTTCTGGGTGATGACCGCAATCTTTGCGGCCATGCTGGCGATTTATTACATGCTGCTCACCTGGGTGCGTTTAGAGATCTTCAAGATGCTTTTGGGCTCCTTCTTCCCATTGGCGATAATGATTTTGTTTGTACTGGGTTCAATTGTGTTTGGCCTCGCCACACCGACCGAGGCGGCTGCAATGGGGGCGATTGGCGGCGTCATCTTAGCGGCAGCCTACAAGCAGCTCAATATGCGCGTGATTCGGGAGTCAGTATTCTTAACTGCAAAAACAGGTGCGATGGTCTGCTGGCTCTTCGTCGGCTCCTCGATCTTTTCCGCGGCGTTTGCCCTGCTCGGCGGTCAAACCTTGGTCGAAAAGTGGGTCTTATCGCTTGGCTTAAGCCCAATGGAGTTTTTAATCCTGGCTCAGGTCATCATTTTCTTCCTCGGCTGGCCACTCGAGTGGACTGAGATCATCGTGATTTTCATGCCGATCTTCGTACCTCTGCTCGATGACTTTGGCATCAATCCATTGTTCTTTGGTCTCTTGGTTGCGCTGAACTTACAAACCGCATTCTTATCGCCACCCGTAGCGATGTCTGCCTTCTATCTGAAGGGCGTTGCGCCTCCGCATGTAACCCTCAACCAAATTTTTGCTGGCATGATGCCATTCATGGGAATCCAGATCCTTGCGATTGTATTGCTCTACACCTTTCCTGCTATTGGTTTGTGGCTACCCGAAGTGCTTTACAAGTAGTCGCCACTATCTGTAAGAGAACCCCGCGCAAGCGGGGTTTTTTATTGGTCAGGTCAAATGCAATCAAGAGCACTTAAAATACATTCATGGTGAGAATAATTCAGCGCAACTCGGTATTGCTTCGCGTTCTTAAATGGATGGCGTTTGCTGTTACTACAGTCATTGCTTTAGTGGCTTGCCTTGCCTTAGTCTATCTCGCCTCTACCCAGAATATCCCCTCTGGCAGCCAGCAGATGCAGGGTCTGAATGATGCTGTGACTATTGGCTTTGATGCCAGCGACATTCCCCACATCAAGGCGTCTACCGCGGGTGACGCCTTATTTGCACTTGGTTATTTGCATGCCACCGAGCGTTCCTGGCAAATGGAAATTAACCGTAGATTGGCTGCTGGTCGCCTCTCCGAAATCCTCGGTGAAGACACCCTAAAGATTGATCGCTTCATTCGTACCGTCGGAGTGAAATACAGTGCCGAGCGGCAGTATGAGGCCTATCCGGTGGAGGCTAAACGCCTCTTGCAAGCCTATGCCGATGGCGTTAATGCAGGCAATGCGAAATTGGGCTGGGCCTTACCAATAGAGTACTTTTTAACCGGCTCCAAGCCAGGCCATTGGTCGCCAACCGATAGCATCGCCTGGATGCTGATGATGGCAATGGACTTGGGTGGTAACTGGCAAAAAGAGTTGCAGCGTTTGGAGTTATCGCGCGATCTGAGCACGGAGCAAATTTGGGAAGTACT
>CAMEXM010000095.1 GCA_945947155.1 Polynucleobacter meluiroseus
CGTATACAATTTCCTTGTCCAATATTTTCTGAACATTATCTTTAACAAAAGCTATTTTCGAATCAGAATGTTTAGCAAAGATTCTTAAAGACCCCCCGTGGGTACTAATTTCTTCTACGTCAAATATATCCAGGCTTTCCTTAGCGAAAATCTCCTTCACAGCAATGAGAGACAAATAAGAAAAATGCTCATGATAAATAGTATCAAATTGACGCTTATCAATTAGCTGTAAAAGATGTGGAAATTCAAACGTAATTACACCATCTTCAGCTAATAGAATCTTAAGTCCACCTACAAAATCATTAATATCAGGTACATGCGCGAGTACGTTGTTACCCAAAAGCAAATCTGCTTTTATACCCCTCTCGAGCAATGAGTTTGCTAACCGAACGCCAAAAAAATCAATTACAGTTTCAATTCCTTTTTCCTGAGCTACTGCAGCAGTATTAGCAGTGGGCTCAATCCCTAATACAGGTATGCCCTGCTCTTTGAAATACTGCAACAAATATCCGTCATTGCTAGCAATTTCTACAACAAGATAATTTTCATTAAAACCGAATCTATCCACCATCATTCCAGTATATGCTTTTGCATGTGCCAGCCAACTTGTTGAAAAAGACGAAAAATATGCATAATCCGCACTAAAAAGTTCATCCACTTGTGCATAATCTAAAGTTTGAGCCAACCAGCACTCGTCGCAAATCATAATCTTTAATGGATAATACTTCTCAGGCAAAGAAAGTTGATCTTTAGTCAGGTAAGCATTCGAAGGAGGTGCATAGCCGAGATCAAGAAATGTATGAGTAAGTGCTTTAGCACAATGCCTGCAATTCATATTATTGTTATTCCTTTGAAATTTTTATCAATTAATGGTAAAGAACAATCTCGTTCTGAGATAACTTCAAGTGGAAGAGGCCATTTTATTGCTAATTCTGGGTCATCAAACCTGACTCCTGCCTCTGCTTCTGGGTTATAAGCTTCACTGTGGAAATATATAAGCTCACATTGATCTGTTATCGTTTGGAAACCATGCCCAAAACCCTCGGGTATTAAAAGTGCTCTCCCATTCTCAGCGGTGATCAATTCTGCATGCCACTTCAAAAATGTAGGAGATCCTTCCCTTAAATCCACGGCAACATCCCAAACTTCTCCGAGTACACAAGTCACTAATTTCATTTCAGTATAAGGAGGTATTTGATAATGTATTCCCCTCACTGTTCTGGCATGTTCTGTGAATGTATGATTTATTTGTATTATTGGCTTATTCCAACCGGCCTGCGCAAGTTCATCAGCGCAAAACAGCCTGGATAAGAAACCACGTTTGTCGCCGATTCTGCTCCTTTCAACCATCTTAAGGCCTGATATAGGAAAATTACTTATCTTAAATCTTTTATTATTTGGACTCATAGCTATTTATATCCCTCTCGCATAATGATAAAGCAGTAGTTCCCGCAGCATATTGCATGTACCAACTCATTGTCCTTTCAATAGCTTCATTAAAGGATAGGCGAGGATTGAAGCCCAATATTTCCCTCGCTTTTGAAATTTCAAGTGCCAGCCAGCCAGCCTCGTGTGGACCTTCCTTAGTATCACTATATAAAACACTTCCAGTCTCATGAATTTTCAATGCCGTATCTATTACCTGTCGCACTGTTGCAGCCTCGTGAGACTGAGGGCCAAAATTATAAGCTCCCACTAACTTTGCATTCTCCCATAGTTTTTCAGCTAGTAGAAGATATCCAGAAAGGGGTTCAAGTACGTGTTGCCATGGACGTTTTGCTTCAGGTCTTCTAACCTGAAGTTCAGTTCCCGATTGCCAAGAACGAATAGCATCCGGAATCAGTCTGTCTTCCGACCAATCTCCGCCACCAATCACATTTCCTGCACGTGCAGTCGCGACAGCAACACCCTGAGAAGACAAAAAAGACTGTCGGTAAGAATTTATAACTATTTCCGAGGCAGCTTTACTTGAGCTATATGGGTCGTGCCCGCCCAATGGATCGTCCTCCTTATATGGCCATACCCATTCATTGTTTTGATACACCTTGTCAGTAGTAATCATGACAGCTACTCGGGTGCTTTTCAATCCCCGTAAACACTCGAGTACATTCGCTGTGCCTATTATATTTGTTGTAAATGTAAGTAGTGGGTCTTTATAGCTTGCTCTGACCAAAGGTTGTGCAGCGAGGTGAATAACTATTTCAGGATCGACGTTGTGAATTATTTTTGAAATCTTTTCTATGTCGCGAATATCACAGAAATGACTATGACAAACTTGAGAGATATTTGAAAGATCAAATAAGCTTGGAAAAGTATTTGGTGCTAACCCGATACCTGTAACTTCAGCCCCCATCTTATTAAGCCACAATGTAAGCCACCCACCTTTAAAGCCAGTATGCCCTGTAACCAGTACCCGCTTTTTAAACCAAAAATTTTTATCCGGATAATTCATTTCCAAATTTTCCAAGGTGCGTTTCCGTTTGACCAAAGTTCTTCAAGCAAGTTCTTTTCTCGTAATGTATCCATAGGCTGCCAGAAGCCATCATGCTCAAATGCCATCATTTGTCCAATTTCTGCAAGCTTCGTAAGTGGTTCACCTTCCCAACTTGACAAATCATCGTGTATAAAATCCAAAACTTTCGGAGAAAGAACGAAAAAGCCTCCATTAATCAATCCGCCTTCACCTTTGGGTTTTTCAATGAAACCTTTAACCATGCCGTCATGATGTTCTATTGCCCCATAACGGCCAGGAGGCTGTACAGCAGTTACAGTTGCAAGTTTTCCATGATAAAAGTGAAAATCTATAGTCTTAGATATGTTAATATCACTTAAACCATCTCCATAAGTAAAGCAAAAAGCATCCTCATTCTCAATGAAACTCTTAACTCGCTTAAGCCGCCCTCCAGTTAAGGTGTTGTCACCCGTATCTACTAAAGTTATCTTCCAGGGTTCAGCATATTGATGATGCACCTCCATTTTATTTAAAGCCATATCAAACGTTACATCAGACATGTGTAGAAAGTAATTTGCAAAATACTCTTTTATAATGTAACCTTTATAGCCACAACATACTATAAAATCATTGACACCATGGGCAGAGTATAATTTCATAATATGCCATAAAATTGGTTTTCCACCAATTTCAATCATTGGCTTTGGTTTAAGATGAGTTTCTTCAGAAATTCTGGTACCTAAGCCTCCTGCGAGTAATACAGCTTTCATATATATTTGTCTAATCCTATAATTTAAAAACTCTTATATCTATTTAACCCTTAGAGAGTAAGAAACGAAATAAATTAAATAAACATAATCACTCACCCCACCATTTCCTAATATACACCCTCTTCAACAACCTCTCCTTTATCCATCCTGAATATTTTATCACAACGCTTCAACGTTGACACTCTATGCGCAACAATCAAAATGGTTAAATCTTCTGCTAATTTATCAATTGCCTCCATTACAGCGAGTTCTGTTTCGTTGTCTAAGGCACTAGTTGCCTCATCAAATACAATGACCTGTGCGTTTTTATAAAGTGCTCTGGCTATACCAATCCTTTGACGCTGACCTCCTGAAAGGCGTACACCTCTTTCCCCAACGAATGTGTCATATTTTTGAGGTAGTGAATCGATAGTTTCGGCAATCTGTGCCTTGGCTGCAGCCTCCCGAACCCGATGCATGTCTATTTTTGAGGTTTCCAACCCAAATGCGATGTTCTCAGCCAAAGTGCTATCGGAGAGATAGATAGCCTGAGGGACATGGGCAATATTCATCTGCCAGGCCCTATAGTTGCTTTCCGTCAATACCTCCTCATCTATACGGATTCCACCGCTTGTAGGCACAAGCAAACCCATAACCAAATCAAGGAGAGTACTTTTTCCGCAACCAGTGGTGCCCACAAAGCCGTATCGCTTCCCCTTTTCAAGTATGAGATCTAAGTTGCGAATTACTAACGCACTACCTTGAATATAATTGAAATGCAAACCCTCCAGGTAAATTGCTTTTTTCAAAGACATCGGGGCAGGATTTTCTTGAAAGGCATGGACTGGATAGGGTTGCTCAATAAAGTTTAAGCCATCATCAACGGAATTTTGTCCACCTTTCATAGTGGTCCAACTTCCAAATAAGTTTTGCATTGTAGGAATTAGTCGCTGCGCCCCTAGAGCCAATGCAGCGAGAGTAGGCACTGCGGCTTCAAAGCCATTACCTTCTAAAACCAACTTGTAAGCAATGACACAAATGAGGCTCATTCCCATAAACTCTACTAGAAAGCGCGGGCTAAAGGTGATTAATTGGTTGGAGGCATAAGAACGATTATACTTACCTAAGGACTCACTGTAAATTTTCCCATAAGTGGTTTGGGTACCATCAATCAGAACATCGCGAATACCCCCCAAGCCTTCTTGCAGCGACTTAATCATTGAAATAGATTCCTGGCTTATGACCTGAGAAT
>CAMEXM010000096.1 GCA_945947155.1 Polynucleobacter meluiroseus
TTTTTGGCCTGCCCAGCACGATTCGAACGTGCGACCTACGCCTTAGAAGAATTCGTGGCTGCTCAAAAGTCTATATATTTCAGTGGCTTACACGGTAAAAATGACGCTGTGTAATAAACTGTGTAATGATTAATAAAAGGAAATCCTGAGTAGCGGGCTCTTTAATTGCTTACAAATAATTAGGTCTTTTTCTTATAATTTTTTGATGGATTACATTCTAGTTCTTGGGCCACTTGTATAGCTCTTGCTATCTTTCGGCGCAACTAGAGCAAGTATTCCTACAATAAGTAATGCCGCAACGACTTCAGCTACAACAAATCCAAATACGCCGGATGGAGCAATGCCAACAAAGGTATCTGTAAAGCTTCTAGCCACTGCTACTGCTGGATTGCTAAAAAAGGTAGAGGAAGTAAACCAGTAACCTGCTGTTACTGTTAAAGCAACTAACATTGGAACTCTATCTTTGGCTTGCTTATCCCCAATATAAATGACTGCGAGCAATACAAGCGTAGATACAAGTTCACTTACCCATATCCCTAATCCTGTTCTGACCTTGGTTGATTCTTGAATGAGGGGTAAGCTGAACATGATATGTGTAAGCCATATTCCACTGATAGCTCCAGTAAATTGGCATGCCCAATAGCCCAACATCTTTTTTAAATCTAGGTGGCCTAGCTTCCAAAACATCAAAGTGACCACTGGATTAAAGTGAGCGCCCGAGATGGGCCCCAGTAAAACAATTAAAGCGTAGAGCCCTGCCCCAGTAGCAATGCTATTGCCAAGTAAGGCAACTGCGGCGTTTCTTGCCCCTAAAGTCTCGCCCATGATGCCGCTACCAGCAACAATGGCAAGCAGTAATGCTGTGCCAATAAACTCGGCGATGTAGGATCTCATGAAATCTTGTGGTGAATCTCTCTTAGGGCCAGTGAGTCCAGTTTTTCAAGGGGCAGACTAGCCAAGAAATCAATGCGCTTCTTTAGGCCATTTTTGACCTCAATGAATGCTAGGCGTTTTTCAACGTCCGAACCCGTAACTTGTGAGGGATCTGGAAATCCCCAATGCGCTGTGGCTGGATTACCAGGCCAAATAGGACAAACCTCTCCTGCGGCGTTATCACAAACAGTGATAATGAAGTCCATCTTTGGCGCATTAGGCAAACCAAACTCATCCCAATTTTTACTACGCAAGTTGGAATCGCTATAGCCCATTTCCAGAGCCAACTCTCTGGCAAATGGGTTCACTGATGTACCGGGAGTTGAACCTGCGGAGTAGCCGATTAATAGCCCGCTTGGATGGGTAGATGCTAACGCCTCACCAAGAACTGAACGGGCTGAGTTATGAGTACATAAAAAGAGAATGTTGTATTGCTTCATAGTGCTTTAACCTTTTTAGAGGATTTAACAGGTGAACAGGGATTGCCGCCGCAGCAGTTATCTAATAAGAACTCACTGAGGTTTAGAACCAACTTAGCATTTGGGCGATAGATAAGATTGCGACTTTGACGCTCTACCGTAATCAAATTAGATTGGTATAACTCTTTTAAATGAAAACTCAGGGTCGCATTGGGAATGCCTAGCTTTTCAATAATTTGAGTCGGCGTCAACCCAACATCGCCCCGCTGAACAATCAAGCGAAATACATTTAAGCGAGACTCTTGCCCAAGAGCTATGAATGCGCTTACGGCTTCTTTATTTTTCATAATTCGATGATAATAGAATTATTGTGACAATTCTATGAAATCTATTTTTTTAGAATTTTTGAGCTATTCCAACGACTTTTATTACTATTCAATCATGACCGACCTCCCTAATATCGATCACGCACTTTTTAGCAAGCCAAATCTTGATGAAATTCAAGGTAAACCATTGCTTCGTTATCCACCAAAGATATTACTTTTATATGGGTCACTTAGAGAGAGATCATTTAGCCGCCTTCTTGCAGAAGAGGCCGAAAGAATATTAAAGGCAATGGGCTGTGAAACGCGATTCTTTAATCCCCATGAATTGCCCCAAGTAGATGATGCCCCCGAAACACACCCTAAAGTAGTTGAGCTTAGGGAGCTGGTTCAATGGTCAGAAGGAATGGTTTGGAGCAGCCCTGAGCGTCATGGCGCAATGACAGGGCTGATGAAATCTCAAATTGATTGGATACCCCTTAGCATGGGCGCAGTTAGGCCCAGTCAAGGGAAGACCCTGGCTTTATTACAGGTTAGCGGCGGTTCGCAATCTTTTAATGCCGTTAATCAAATGCGCATTCTGGGAAGGTGGATGCGGATGATCACGATTCCAAATCAATCCTCTGTACCAAAAGCATTTTTAGAGTTTGATGACAACAATCGTATGAAGCCCTCAGCGAATTACGATCGCGTAGTTGATGTCATGGAAGAATTAGTTAAATTCACTTTATTAACTCGCTCCGTTTCAACCTACCTCACCGATCGCTACAGTGAGCGAAAAGAGAGTGCCGAGGAATTGTCAAAGCGAGTAAACCAAAGATCGATTTAAGCTGCAGTGGCCTGCCCAGCACGATTGGCTTCGCCGATACTTCGTATTCAAACGTGCGACCTACGCCTTAGAAGAAATCGTGGCTGCTGGAATATGTATATATTTCAATGGCTTATATGCTCTTATCGGGACTGTGTAATAAATTGTGCAATGCGGTTTAGCCATCAATATAAACCTACCCTTTGGGTACTTCCAAAAAAATAGACTAAGGATTGGTGGTGTTTAGTGCAGCTCTTAATTTTTTGGGATCGTGATTTCCATAAACATGCCAGCATTTGATTTCCTCGAATACGTAATTAAGATCTGCATAGGATAGATCTTGAATAAGCTCTAGACTGAGATGGCCACAGTCTTTCAATTGTGCAATAGCCTTTGAATAAGAAGATTTACGCAAATCGTGTGATGATGTCAATGCGGATTTGGGAATCTTATTTGAAGCAATCAAGGTTGTTGATGCCTGTATTACGTTGGTAGAAATCATTTTTTACCTCTACTTAGAGCAACCACTCTATTCCCCATCAACAAACTTCTGTTGATCTAGATCAATAATCTCCCACCTTTATGACGGACTTATGACCACTTTGCTCTATTGGGATTAACTTCGTACTGCTTTATACAAGTTTTTTCATTTGCTCACTTACTTAAGCCCCATGCAGTTAGCATAATAAGTAACCGTTGCAGGCCAATCTGAAAATATTCCCTTAACACCAACTTGCTGAGCTAGTACATCTATAACTTCATATATTTGCCCGTCGGTGTAGATGGCAGATTTAATTGACTGGTGATACCAGCTACCCCCTTTATTCATTGGTCCGTCACGTTCTAGGGACCATGTAATGATATTTAATTTGGCTTCGATTGCTGCTTTGGCATAAGCTGAAGGAATAAGCTCCCCATTACTACCAGTGGTTAATAAAACCCACATGGGAGGAGCGATATAGCGCACCCCTTTTGCATAGAGCTCTTGCATGGTTGGCTTTAGCGATTCAGGTGCGGCCGCATTAAACCCTTTTTGCTCATATCGACCATCCAAATAAATTGCTTGCTTTCCAAACTCTGGTTCATTCTCAATCCAATAAATTACATCATTCAAATTAAACGATTGTGGAAAAACGTCTTTAGGAGAAATACCGGCCTTCTTATAGTCATTAATAAGCGCTTGTGCATATTGCTCCTGGGTAAAGCCTAAATAGGGCATTGGCACTACTGGCGCCTTGAGTTCGGGAGTAAATTTACCGCCAAATTGTTTAAATAAAGCAATGGATTCTTTATGCGTTAATAAAGTACCGCCAGCCTCGGAATACAGCTCAGTTCTCCAACTTGGAGTACCTAAAATATAGGACTCGATATCCTTAGCATTTTTATTAACCCCATCCATCTTGCCACGCAAGGTTTTAAATTCTTTTAGGGTGATATCCGTTGTGCGACACTCGGCAACCGCAGGTTCTGTGCCACTTGCTGGCGTAAAAGATTTAGTGCACTTTTCTTTTAAATTTGTTAGCAATATATTTGTTGTTGCCGGTAAATCATTCTGTGCATGACGACAAACTAATTGTTTATCTTGAGTAAAGGTGACATCACACTCAAAAATACCAGCCCCCATCAATGCAGCAGCCTTATTGGACTGCACGGTATGTTCTGAAAATTGCAAGGGTGCGCCGCGGTGCGCTATGGAAAATGATGTGCGTTCGGGG
>CAMEXM010000097.1 GCA_945947155.1 Polynucleobacter meluiroseus
TACCCTTGAAAAATGCTGAGGCCACTAAGTTAGCAGTGACCTTGCGGGCGATTGTGGCAGCTGACGCTACTTTATCGGCTCAGTCAAGCGGCGTACCAGGCCAGCCTAGTACGGTAACGCCCAATGCACCGTTGAATCAACCCACACCACCTACAGCACCTGGCGCAACTGGCAGCAGTGCAGCGACTTCGGCCTTAACAAGTTCAAGCAATCCGACCACCGGCGGCATTATTCAGGCGGAGCCCGCTACCAATTCCATCATCATTACCGCTAGCGAACCTTTGTATCGCAACTTGCGTAATGTGATCGAACAACTCGATCGGTGCCGCACGCAAGTTTACATAGAGTCTTTGATTGTGGAAGTCAGCTCAAAAAATGCGGCTGAGCTCGGCATTCAGTGGCAGGGGATTGTTGGATCTGGTAATCAAAACGTCGGCTTTGGCGGAACCAATTTCACGAATCCCCAGGGGCCAGTCGGCTCCAACATCCTTGCCCTGGGGTCGAACGTCAATAACATCCTTAATCCGGGCAACCCGAGTGGCGTGCCGATACCACCGCCGCAGGGATTGAATCTTGGTTTATTGACGAAGTTCAATGGCACTTATGGCATGTCCGCATTAATTACGGCCCTCGCAACAACCCAAGGCACTAATATTTTGTCAACGCCTAATTTGATTACGCTCGACAATGAAGAGGCGCGGATTGTGGTGGGTCAAAACGTGCCGATCATTACGGGTTCCTACGCGCAAACGGGAACGACAGCCACGGTAACGCCATTTCAGACAGTAACGCGTCAAGACGTTGGCTTGACGTTGCGAGTACGGCCACAAGTGTCCGACAACGGTATTGTCAAGATGCAGATTTTTCAGGAAGTCTCCTCTGTTGCCAATCCATTTTTCCCGTCGGGCATCATTCTTAATAAGCGCAATATTGAATCCAATGTGCTAGTGGATGATGGTCAAATTATTGTGCTGGGCGGCTTGATTGAAGACAAGTACAACGATTCATCGAGCGGTGTCCCTTTCTTAAAAGACATTCCGTATTTGGGGGCCTTGTTTCGTTCGGACTCCAAAGAACGCACCAAAACCAATTTACTGGTTTTCATACGCCCTTACATCTTGCGTGACCGTGATCAAAGTGCTGACATTACCCAAAACCGCCTCGACTTGGTACAAAAAACAGAAGATCAATTTAAGCAAGCCCCCATGATTTTGCCTAAAGAGGACTTGCCACGGATTTCGGATATTGAGCCACCAATGGTAAAGCCAGCCACCCCTGCAAGCCCCAATGTGCCATCCTCTGGGTTGACAAAGCCGATATCAGTTCGACCCTCTTCCGCGCCAGCCTCAGCTACGCCGTCTGGGCCGATTCCTATCACGGTACAGTAAGTATGGTGCGCATTCCGTTTGCGTATGCTCGGGCAAACCACATTCTGCTAAAGCCGAGTGTGGCAGATGGCGAGTTTCCGACCGTATTGCATAGCCCAGAAACGCCCCTGTCGGTATTGCATGAAATATCGAGATTGGTGGGGCCGATACAACGCATGGAACAGTCCAGTGCAGAAGTAATGGAAGCCTTAAATACCGCCTACTCCAATGGTGACTTGGATGCTGCGCAAGTAGTAGATGAAGTCGAGGAGGCGGTTGATTTAACCCGCCTCTTGCAAGAGATGCCGGTATCGGAAGATTTATTGGAGATGAATGACGATGCGCCTGTCATTCGGATGATCAATAGCTTACTCAAGCAGGCGAGCCGCGATGGTGCATCGGATATTCACCTCGAGGCATTTGAGCGTAAGTCAATGGTGCGCTTTCGGGTTGATGGTAATTTGCGCGATATTGTGGATATGCGGCGCGACTTGCATGCAGCGCTCGTATCCCGCATCAAAATCATGGCCTCCCTCGATATCGCAGAAAAACGCATGCCACAAGATGGTCGAATTTCTTTGCGGGTTGGCGGTAGAGCAATTGACGTCCGGGTATCGACGCTGCCCACCTCCCACGGTGAGCGCGTCGTGCTGCGTCTATTGGAAAAGAATTACGACCGACTTGATTTACGTGCCCTCGGTATGGCAGACGATACCTTTAAACAATTTGATCAGCTGATCCATCGGCCGCACGGTATTGTGCTGGTAACCGGGCCTACGGGTAGCGGCAAGACCACCACCCTGTATGGCGCTTTACTGCGCCTACGCAATAAGATTAATAACATCATGACGGTTGAAGACCCGATTGAGTACAACCTCGATGGCATTGGGCAAACCCAAGTTAATTCTCGGATTGATATGAACTTTGCCCGGGCCTTGCGGGCCATCTTGCGCCAAGATCCCGACATTGTGATGATCGGTGAGATTCGGGATTTGGAGACGGCGCAGATTGCCGTACAAGCATCACTGACCGGTCATTTGGTTTTAGCAACATTGCATACCAACGACGCACCATCTGCAGTCACCCGCTTAATTGATATGGGCATTGAACCCTTCTTGCTTTCATCCACGCTCTTAGGAGTTTTAGGGCAGCGTTTAATTCGCTTATCGTGCCAAGCCTGCGGTGGCAAAGGGTGTAGTGTGTGTGGCGATTCAGGCTACAGTGGCCGTGCCGGAATTTATGAGCTGATGACGACCAATGAAGCGATTCGGGAGTTAATTCATCAGCACGCTGCTGAGAGTGAGATTCGCAAACAAGCCACCGTGGGTGGCATGAGAACTCTTGCAGACGACGGCAAGCGCTGGGTGAATGAGCACAAAACTACCCCTGAAGAAATTTTGCGTGTCACAGGCTCGGTTGATATTGACTAAGCGCATTGAATAAGTACAGAGGATAATTACGCCATGCCACGCTATCGTTTTGAGGCCATGAGTTACGCCGGCAAGAGTGAGCGCGGCAGCGTTGAAGGGGAAAGTGTCCGTGCCGTACGCCAAGCCTTGATGGCCAAGCAATTGGTGCCGGTTAGTGTTGAGCTGGAGACCGAATGGGGCAAGCAGTATTTTTGGAGTCGGTGGTTCTCTAAAAGCAAGCCACTCAGCCGGGCCGAACTGGCAATGCTTACCAAGCAAGTGGCTATTTTGGTCCGCTCGGGCGTGCCGATTGAAGAAGCCTTATCGGTTCTTGCCGATGAAAGCAGCCAGGTGCACATCAAAGCCGTATTGCAATCGGTCGTTGCAGAGCTGCGCTCGGGTTTACCGCTCTCGCGCGCGATTGCGACTCAAATGGAATCTTTTGATCCACTGTATCAAGGGGTAGTGGGCGCAGCCGAGCAGTCCGGAAAAATGGGGCAAGTCTTAACCCAGCTTGCCGAGTTTTTAGAAAAGCGCCAAGCCTTAAAACAAAAAGCCATGGGTGCTTTGGCTTACCCGGCAATGTTGACCGGTGTTGCCTTTTTGATTGTCTTGTTTTTGATGTTGTATGTGGTGCCGCAAATCGCTCGGGTGTTTCAGAACACCAAACAGGATTTGCCTTTCTCCACCCAATTTGTTTTGGGTTTATCGCATTTTGTAGTGACCTGGGGTTGGTTGCTCGCCATCGCCATTGCGATTGCATTCTGGTTTGGCCGCCGTGCTTTGGCCAAAGAAGAGGTTCGACTCAGAGCCGATCGGGCACTACTCAATTTACCCTTAGTGGGGCCCTTGCTATTGGGTTTTGAGACCGCCCGCTTTGCTAATACGATGGCGATGTTGGTGTCTGCAAATGTACCGATTTTGGCGGCACTGCACAGCGCGCGGGACACTTTAGGTAACGCCGTGCTGCGCGCAGCGATTGATTCGACCGAGCTACGCTTGCGCGAAGGAACGAGCTTGGCGCGCGCGCTAGGAAGTCAAGGCGTCTTTTCTCCGATCTTGATTCATTTGATCCGGTCGGGCGAGGCTTCAGGTAAGTTAGGCGAAATGCTTAAATACGGCGCTGAAAATGCCGAATTTGAGTCGGAGCAAAAAACCAAAATAGTGACAAGTTTGCTGGAACCAATACTCATTTTAGTAATGGGCCTGATGGTCTTGGGTATTGTGATGGCAGTGATGCAACCAATTCTGGAAATGAATTCAGGGGTGAGGTAAAAATGCAAATATTAATCATGATGGGCCCGCATAGTCGGGTGCGGGGATTGCAGATTTCTGCGGGGCAGCTGATTGTCGGCGCACTGGCTTTG
>CAMEXM010000098.1 GCA_945947155.1 Polynucleobacter meluiroseus
AGCCGCTTTACCCATTGTCGGTTTGGTTGCTTTTTTGATTGGCGTGATATTGTCGTTTCAGTCTGCGATTGGGATGCAAAAGTTTGGTGCCATCACCTTTGTAGGTCCGATTGTCGCCTTGGGAATCTTTCGAGAGCTGGGGCCGCTGATTACGGCCATTTTGTTGGCAGGTCGATCGTCTGCGGCTTTCGCTGCTGAAATTGGTACCATGACCGTGAACAGTGAAGTCGATGCTTTGGTGACCGGGGGCCTCAGTCCAGTGCGCTTCTTGGTGGTGCCACGGGTGCTTGCTGGCATTTTGGTGGCACCGATCTTGACTCTCTATGCCGACATCGTCAGCGTTTTTGCTTCTTCACTGACGATGATGGCCTATGGAGTACCTCTGGTTAATTTTTATGACGGGGTTTTAAATACGGTAGACCTGGAAGACGTATTGTCAGGCCTAACGAAGTCGGTATTATTTGGCATCGTGATTGCGGCGGTAGGCTGTATGCGCGGCATGCAAACCGGCACCGGTGCAGCAGCAGTCGGTATTTCAGCAACGCGTGCCGTGGTGAGCAGCATCGTCATGATTGTCTTGGTAGACGGTATGTTTGCTTATATTTCGTATAAGACGGATTTCTGATGGTCGCCATCGACGTACGTAATCTCTCGGTTGGGTATGGGCAGAATGTTTTGCTGCAAAACCTTAATTTCTCGGTGAACGAAGGCGAGATCTTTGTGATTTTGGGCGGCTCTGGCTGTGGCAAGTCTAGCCTTTTAAAAAACCTGTTTGGCTTATATGAACCACTTGCGGGAAGTGTGCTCATTGAAGGTAAAAATATTACCGATGCCCATGGCGAAGACCGCCAAAAAATCATGACGCACTTTGGGGTGATGTACCAGCAGGGGGCTTTATTTGGCTCTATGAATCTACTGGAGAACGTAACTCTATTTATGGAGGAGTACACCACCTTGGAGCGTGAGCAAATGAATTTATTAGCGCGCTGTAAGCTGGATTTAGTCGGGCTATTACCTTACGAGCAGTACATGCCTAGCGAGATCAGTGGCGGTATGCAAAAGCGCGCCGCGATTGCCCGGGCCATGGCACTTGATCCGAAGATTCTGTTTTTGGATGAGCCATCGGCGGGTCTTGATCCGATTACCTCAGCCGATCTAGACCGTACCATTTTAGATTTATCCAAAAACTTAGGCATTACCTTTGTTATCGTGTCACATGAGCTGGCCAGCATCTACTCGATTGCCAATCGGGTGATTATGTTGGATAAGGCAAGCAAAGGCATCATTGCAGAGGGCGATCCAAAAATACTACGGGATCAGAGCGCAGATCCACGTGTACACCAATTCTTTAATCGCATCATGAGCAAGGAAGCAGCATGAGCAACTCCAACCCGAATTATTTCCGCCTCGGCCTGTTTGTACTGGTTGCCATCGGCGCACTGATTGCCCTCATTCTGGTTTTTGGATCGGGGCAAATCTTTCAGAAAACGTTTGAGGTCGAAACCTACATTAAGCAATCGGTAACCGGTTTAGATAATGGCGCCTCGGTTCGGTTCAGGGGTGTGAAGGTAGGGCAGGTGATCTCTGTCGGTTTGACTGGAGATATATACGAAAAAAATGTTCCACTGGCGCAGCGCAAAGCATACGTCATCGTACGCATGCTGATTAATGGCGACCCGAAACAATATCTTGGCGGTTTGGATAATAGTGTGGTTGCCAACCTAAGGGCTAAAGTCAAGACCATGGGCATTACTGGCGTGAATTACATTGAACTTGATTTTGAGACAAAGAGTACAGACTATCCGACCCTCACTTACGCGTGGAAACCAGAATACCCCGTCATTCCATCACTACCCAGTGCGGCAGATGAAATCTTCTCTGGCTTACAAAAAGTAGTGACTAATTTAAGCGCATTAAATTTGGTAGAAACCCAGCAAAAATTTGATGCGCTAGTAAGCAATCTCAATACTGTATTAGCAGGGAGCGGCAAAGGCAATCAAGGGATAGCTCAGTCGGTTCAGGAACTGAACACTTTACTTGCCAAAATGAATGGTGTGACGAGTAATGCTGAGCTGGAGTTGCTCACCCAAGAATTAGTGGCTAGTTCAGTGGTGTTACGGCAAATGTTGAGTAGTGCGCAGGGCGACACTGCAATCACCATTGAAAATCTCAAGCAAGCCAGTGAACAGCTCAATGATTTAATGCGGATTGCCAGCCGCTCACCGTCCTCTTTAATTTGGAGTGAGCCACCAGCCCGTATTCAATTGCCAGCCAATGCTGCTACGACCGGAGTTCAAAAATGAATTTACTAGCCTTAGATCCATCGACCGGCCAACAACATCCTTTTCTGCAGCGCATTGCGGGTCTATTATTGCTAATCTTGCTTGGTTTTTCGTTGTCGGCGTGTGCACCCACGCGGCCTCCAATTGAGGCCGCTAATTGGCTAGTGGCACCAGAACGTATTGGCGCCCCGCGCACGATGCAATCGCCACTGTGGTTAAAGATGGGATCATTCTCTGTAACAACACCATTCGATACCAAGTCTTTGGTTTACCGCCTAGGCGACCAGCAATATGAAAAAGATTTTTACAACACCTATATTGCTACGCCAAGCAGTATGCTCTCCAATGCAACACGGCAGTGGCTTGATCAGTCGGGCATCTTTCGGCTTACGGTGGCGCAGGGCACCAGTTTTTTCCCGTTTTACACGCTGCAGGCAAGCATTGATGAGCTCTACGGCGATTACCGCGGAAAACCAGAGGCGGTGGTGTCTGTCCAATTCTTTTTGACGGTGACCAATCCTAATCTGCCCTCGCCATTAATTACGGCGAAGCGCTATTCGCAGCGCGTCGCATTGGCGAATAACCTGCCGCAAACCTTGGTATTGGGTCAGCAACAGGCTCTCGCCGAGATATTACGGCAGTTGGAGGCCGATCTCTTTGCGGCATCGGCTAATTTACCGAAGCCAATCACTCGTAAATAAAGTGCGGTCTTGGCCTCGCGGGTACGTTCGGCACTTTTAAGCTACAGTGCTATCTACTAATTAACATTGCGTTTAAGGAAAAAAAATGGACTTAAGCATTAAAGGAAAGACGGCGCTGGTCTTGGCATCAAGCCGCGGATTGGGTCAGGCGATGGCCGTGGCACTCGCCCGTGAGGGGGTGCAGGTCGCTATTACGGGTCGCAATCCAGAAGGCTTGGCGCAAACCGTAGTCATGATCGAAGCAGTCGGTGGCAAGGCAATGGCGCTCACTTGGGATCTATCCGATCTGTCCGTCATCGATGCGCACGTTTGTGCAGTAGAGGCTGCTTTGGGGCCGATTGATATCTTGATCAACAATACCGGCGGGCCCGCTCCAACCCCAGCAGCAGGTCAAGACCCACTCTTGTGGGCAAAGAGTTTTAATGACATGGTGCTTTCCTTGATTGCCATCACCGATCGCGTATTGCCGGGTATGCGGCAACGTGGCTGGGGTCGCATTATCACGAGCACTACATCGGGAGCGATTGCCCCGATTAAAAACTTGGCGATCTCCAATACCCTACGCGCATCCTTATTAGCTTGGTCTAAGACCTTGGCTGCTGAAGTGGCAAGTGAGGGCGTGACGGTGAATGTCATCATGCCGGGCCGAGTTGCAACGGATCGCTTACGGCAATTGGATGAAGCGCGGGCGAAGCGTGAAAATGTGCCATACGATGCGGTGGTAGCTGCGAGTATTAAATTGATACCAGCGGGACGCTATGGCGATCCAAAAGAGTATGGTGATACTGCTGCATTCTTGGCTAGCGCCAATGCCTCTTACATTACTGGCTCTGTCATTCGTGTGGATGGCGGACAGATTCAAGGGATTTGAGCGAGCCGTGATTCAGCAGGCATGGAGGTGGTTTAGGCGAGACTTGCAGTCGCCCGAATTGCTATGGCTTGGGATTGCACTCAGCCTATCGGTTGCTGCTCTGGCGAGTGTCGGCTTTTTAGCTGACCGCATGCAACGGGCGTTTGAGTTTGATGCACGTCAACTGCTAGCAGCAGACTTATTGATCGCTGCCGATCAGCCTATTCCAGTGCGATTTATAGAGGCAG
>CAMEXM010000099.1 GCA_945947155.1 Polynucleobacter meluiroseus
AATCGGCTCGTGCCCAAGTTGCAGCCGCTGCTGTAGCGCCCGCAAAGATTCCGAAAGCGAAGTTTGTTCAAGAGGGAAATAATACCGCTCGTATTGATATGAACTCTAGTTTTGATCGTGCCTGGCGTGATGTTGGTCTTGCGCTAGACCGCTCCAACTTCACAGTAGAAGATCGCGATCGTTCCAAGGGGATTTACTTTGTTCGTTACGTTAATCCGAAAGAAGTGGGTGAATCAAAGGGATTCTTTTCAAAACTGTTTAGCAGTAGCGATGACTCTAGCCTCAAAGCAAAGCGCTACCGAGTTGTACTGAAATCGAGTAGCGATAACCTGACGCAGGTTAATGTTCAGGACGATGCAGGCAAGCCTGAAAACACCCCTGCTGGATATCGACTGCTGACCTTGTTAGATGAGCAACTGATTAAATAACGTGAGATAAAGATGTAAAAAAAGCCGCTTTGCAGCGGCTTTTTTCTTTTTAGCAGGATATTACTTTCCGGCTGGTGCAGGTGCTGGAGCTGCGGCTGGTGCAGCAGGAGCGGCGCCAGTAGCTGGAGCAGCAGGAGCGGCAGCAGGTGCTGCATCAGCAGGAGCGGCAGCAGGTGCTGGAGCAGCTGCAGGTGCTGGAGCTGGCTTAGCCTCTTCTTTTTTGCCGCAAGCAGCTAAAGTTACTGCAAAAAGGGCGGCGAGTACGAGGGAGAGCGATTTTTTCATTTAATTGATCCTTTAATAATGAATGACTGGTGGCGTTAGCCTGAATAGAACTCGAAAAGAGTGCGGGTTTCCCCGCACAATATTCACCTTTTATTATAGCGATTCTTCGTTTTTTCCTGCCATTAATAGCCATCCCGAGCAGTAGGCATCGTAAAGGGAGTTGTTGCTAGCAGCAATTTCAGCCAAATAGGCACTATTTTCCTCGCCCAACGGCGGTAGGGTATGCCTTTCAGAAAGTACATTCCAGCAGAGTTTCACGGCCAAGGTTTCGCCTTCCGTTTGGTTTTCGCCGTTGCAAAAGATGGTCTCATTCAGTCGCATGAGCCGCGTATGGGGGTGTAGGTGAAGGGGGCTTTGCTTTAGGTATTGCGCAAATGCCTTGGCGGATAGTGGGCGATCTGGGCTACTAAAAAAGGCATGCGGCTTGGGCTCACTCAAGTACGATGCAATTCCTGGGAGCATGGTGTCGATGGAGTCTAGTTTTAGGCCCTTCAAGTGCGTGCGTAATTGTTTAACCAGCTCAGGCGGCAGGGTATCTGGCTGATCGGTTGCAGTTTGTTGCGGATCTTGGTAGCGCCTATCTAGAGTTGGTAGGGCATCCAATGATTCTGCTAAACGCCACAAACCCTCTTGGAGTAATTCTCGGTAGGAGGCTGCCCGAAATCCAACAGACCAGGTTTGGCAGCCCGCATCGAGTGAGATGCCTTCGTGCGCCACATGCGGTGGCAAATAGAGCATGTCGCCTGGTTCCAAAACCCAGTCTTGGGATGGCTCAAACTGCGCCAAAATCTTCAGCGGTAAATTGGGCTTTAGGCTTAAGTCATCTTGCGTTGAGATTTTCCAATGTCGACGGCCTGACATCTGAATCAAAAAAACATCGTAGGAATCCACATGCGGGCCAACGCCACCACCGGGACCGGCTACGCTAATCATGAGGTCATCGAGCCGAACATCGGGGATAAAGCGAAACCAAGATAAAACGGTTTTCGCTGCTGGGTGCAGCGTATCTGCGCCCTGTAGTAATAGCGTCCAATTTGCTTGGCTGATCGATGGAATCGATTTCCTGGAAAAGGGGCCGCGGGCCATTTTCCAGGGTTTGCTTTGAATCAGACGGGATTCACTATCAGGATGGCCTGCCAGCACAGCCAAATCCGATGCGGAAATTGGGCTTTCGAGTGGCTCGCCGGCAGCTTTCGCAAGCGCAAATGCGGGAATGGCACCGCGTACTAATAAGGGTTTTTTATGCCAGTGCTGCTGCATAAATTGCTGAGGGCTGATTCCACCCAATAGAGCCCACGGGACCTTTATGGGCAGGGGGTATGGTGGTGTTGGCGGCTCGTAGGGCGTGCTCAAGTAAAATGATTTCATCTGCAGTTCACAATTAATCTGACCATAGGCTTTTCAACCAACGCGCATGAAGATCGAAAAAAATACTGTTGTGTCGCTTCGCTATAAATTAACCGATGCGCAAAACAACCTCATCGAAGAGCCTGATTCTCCGATGGTATACCTCCACGGTGGTTATGACGGCACTTTTCCAAAAATTGAAGCATTATTGGATGGGCACGAACTGGGTTTTGAAACCACTGTGCAGCTTGAGCCTGGTGATGCATTTGGGGAATACGACCCCGAATTATTAAAAATAGAGCCCCGTGTGCGCTTTCCGGAGCCAATTGAAATTGGTATGCAGTTCGAGGGGATACCGGAGGCCTTAGATGAGCAAGGCGAAATCGTCGCCAGCGACGATGATTCGGAAGACGACGACGATGATTTACAGCCTTTAATCTATACCGTTACGGACGTTGCCGATAGCCAGGTCGTACTTGATGGCAATCATCCCCTTGCCGGCATGGCCTTGCGTTTTACTTTACAAGTGACGGACATTCGCTCTGCCACCGAAGAAGAGATTCAGAATCGCCATCCAGAAGGCATTGACACAATTACCTTTGGTATGCCAAACGACGACGAGGACGATGTTGACTTAGATCAGTTAATTGATACCGCCGCAGGTACGGGGAAAAATAATCCGCGCACCTTGCACTAAATCCGCTTTACTCTTTTAGCCACTGCTTGATGGTATCGAGGTCGTGTTTGGTCTCTAAGCCAGTATTTGACTTCGATGGCTCGCTGCTATCGAGAGCCGCGTTACCGCTGAGTTTAGCCAGTTGGGCCTCGAGCAGTTTGATTTTGGCTTCTTGTTCTAGCGTTGCATCAATCAAGCCCTTGAGCGCCATCGATACGGGATCATCGACATTGGGTGTAATGCCATAGGCAGAAAAGTACGCCTTTTTGTCATTGACATCGCCGCCATTTTCGTTTGAAGGTAAGTCGGGATGCAAAATGCGTGCAGGCACACCGACTGCAGTAGCGCCTGCTGGGATTTCTTTCAATACAACGGCATTGGATCCAACGCGCGCACCATCGCCAACCGTAAAGCCGCCAAGTACTTTAGCGCCCGCGCTGATCACAACGCATTTACCCAGAGTGGGATGACGCTTAACCCCCTTATAGAGTGAAGTTCCGCCGAGGGTGACGCCTTGGTAAATAGTGCAGTCATCGCCGATTTCGGTGGTTTCGCCAATCACAATACCTAGGCCGTGATCTAAAAAAACACGTCGACCAATTTTGGCTCCCGGATGAATTTCAATTCCAGTTAACAGCCGTGCGAGCATAGACCAAAATCGGGCAACCCACCGTAAGCCACAATTCCATAAAAAGTGGGCAACGCGGTGAAGCCAAACGGCATGCAATCCGGGGTAGCAGGTAATGACCTCCCAGCGGTGTCGTGCTGCAGGATCACGAGCAATAATTGAATCAACTTCATCAAAAAGGGCGTTCAGCATCCTGCCAGTTTAAAGCGAACTACCTATTTTCTCAGAAGCATCTGTTTTGCGATCCCCCGAAGCAAGTCAATTTCCTCGGTTTGCAACTCTGCTCTGGCAAAAAGGGCTGCAAGCCTAGCCATGAGTTTCTTTGGATTTTCGGGGTTCAAGTACCCAATAGACTCCAGCCCTAGACGCAAATGTTCCAGCATTGCGGCAACGGCGGCGGGATCAGCTAGGTCCTCAGAAGATAGCCCTAGAGCCAAATCAGCGCCAGCAGTACCGAGCTCCTGGACAAGGCCCTCTCGCAGGCTATAGGCACACACCATGACCGCTTGGGCCAAATTCAGGGATGGGTAGGCTGGGTTAGCCTCAAGCCAAACACGGTGACTACACAAGGCCAAATGGGCATTATCAAGACCAGTGCGCTCTGGCCCAAACATCAACGCAACCCGCTTTCCTTGGCTTAAT
>CAMEXM010000100.1 GCA_945947155.1 Polynucleobacter meluiroseus
CACCATCGTATGGCAGACCTGGAAGCAGTTACCGAAGTACTGGGCAACCTCCTTGCGCAGCTGCTTGATTGGTTGCTGGATGGGCATTACCACAGGCGGTGCGACTCCTGCTTCCTTTATGGCCTACGGCGTTGCCAAGCGCGTTTCCAAGAACCCTGCCGAATTTGGTAAGGGCGCAATGGAGGGTATTGTTGCTCCGGAGACTGCGGCCCACGCTGCTGGAACGGCAGCATTGTTACCCATGCTCTCGCTCGGTATTCCGGGATCGCCAACTGCAGCCGTATTGCTTGGCGGCCTCTTGATCTGGGGTTTGCAGCCAGGCCCACTGCTGTTCGTTGAGAAGCCAGACTTTGTTTGGGGCTTGATCGCCAGTATGTACCTCGGCAATATTGCTGGGCTGTTCGTGGTCTTGACCTGCGTACCGCTGTTCGCATCGATTCTGCGGATCCCGTTCTCGATCATTGCACCAGTCATTATTGTGATTTGCGCAGTGGGCGCCTACACAGTCCACAACGCGACCTTCGATGTTTGGTTGATGCTCGGCTTCGGTGTGGTTGGGTATGTGTTCAAGAAACTTGATTACCCAATGGCGCCGATGGTCCTGGCTTTAGTTCTAGGCGACCGCGCAGAAGATTCCTTCCGCCAGTCGATGTTGATGTCCCAAGGCAGTGTCGATGTATTCTTCTCGAACTACTTAGTGGGCGGCATCACCACCTTGGCTTTAGTTCTACTGTTCTGGCCACTGATTGGCAAGTTCACCGGCAAAAAGGCATAACTTCCTAAGCCTGTTTTGCAGGACGCATGATCCAAATGGGGGCGCAAGCCCCCATTTGCATTCATCTTGGGGTTTATAGAGACTAGGGCTTAAAATCCACTGCATGAGAGCTATTTCACGCACCTGGATTCATTGGCTTACTGCCGCAGCAGTAATCTGTAGCTCCCTCGCACCTACGGCTTTGCATGCTCGTCCCATCCTTTCGGATACTGGCGTTCTTAAGATGCAGATCTGCGCCCCCAGTGGTGAGCGGATTGATTTGCGGGTTGATCTCGAACTGCCTGAGGCATACCAAACACAAACTGGCTGTGCATATTGCCTGGTTCAAGATAGCTACATACCCAGTATCGATCTCGATCTACAATTTGCAGTTCCAGAAACGATTTTTAAGTTTCGCTCTGCCTTGCATGCATCTCCATTGCCCATTATTGGCTGGATGCAATTGCCCTCACGGGCGCCCCCATATTCCTCCTAAAGCAAACGGGTAAGTTCACTTACCCAAATCCTTGAGCGGCAAAAGAGCCATCTGGCTTAGTCCGCCCCCTTTATGTGCTGAACGGAAAAATGATGCTGACATACTCAAAACGTGTTGTATTGAGCCGAAATACAAAGACCATGAGCTGGTAGTACAGTATTGCCATGCGCACTTGGTTAATGAAGCGAAACTGTTCTTTTTCACCGAAGCAGGTGGGGTATTTTTACGCCTCCATCGTCTTTTTTTCGCTCTTGGTGGCAGGCTCGTTTTTGCTCATGGGCGTTTGGATGGTTCTGATTTTTACTTGCATTGAAATCATTGCCCTCACCATTGCTTTGTATGTCTACAGCCGCCATGCCCTCGATTATGAAAAGATCACAATCGATGGCAAAAGCATGACGATTGAAAAAAGCTGGGGCGGTAAGGTAGAAAAAAAAGAACTCAATACCGTATGGGCTCGCGTTAGCCGAACCGAAAAACATTTATATCGTTTAGTACTTCAGCATGCCGATCAAGAAATGCCGATTGGTATTTTTGTAAACCGAGATGATCTCCCCCAATTTGAGCGGGAACTCAAGATGCATCTCCACTAAATTAATTCAAAGGACATCATGAAAAAAACGACATTCACATTACCCAGATTGATTGCTAGCACCATATTGATATGCGCGCTTTCATCGGCTGCCTATGCCCAAGATGCAAAAGTAGGTAGCATTGCCGTCAATGGCGCATACACCCGTGTCACCGTTCCAGGCCAAGCCGCAGCCGGCGGCTTTATGAAGATTACAAGCAATGGCACTGCTGATCAATTGATCTCTGCGAGCTCCACCGTCTCGGATGATGTGCAGTTGCACACCATGACCATGGATGGCAACGTGATGCGCATGCGTGAAGTGAAGCAAATTGATGTGCCAGCCAACGGCGCCGTCGAACTAAAGCCGGGCGGTTTGCATTTGATGTTTATGAACATCAAGGCGCCTCTCAAAGCAGGCGAGCTGGTGCCCGTGAAGCTGAAGTTTGCTAAGGCAGGCGAAGTGGAGGTGAAGATGCCAGTCAACGCACCTGGAAGCCATGGGCATGGGCCTAAACACTAAATCAGTACTGTATTTGCTTAAAAAGGGCGCTGCGGCGCCCTTTTGCATTTACCCCAAGGAGTATCGGCCGACAAAGAGGCCGGATGACTTTACTGCAGCGCTACTTTAATGCCTTGTGGTGCAAGAATTTGCATTGGATTAATCATCTTGCCTTGGTGGCTGATCTCATAATGCAAATGCGGGCCAGTGGATCTTCCGGTATTACCTACCTCAGCAATCACTTGACCGCGTTGAATGCGCTGACCGGCTTTAACGTGCATCTTACTTGCGTGCGCGTACTTGGAAACAAATTGATCGGCATGTGCAATTTCAATAAAGTTGCCGTAGGCGCTATCGTATTCAGCGCGCAACACAAGACCATCGCCTGCCGCAAGAATCGGAGTACCAGCGGGTGCAGAGAAATCTACCCCGGGGTGTTGGGCCAGCAACCTTGTAAATGGATCAATTCGGGTTCCATAATTACTCGACAGTCCAATTTGATTAACGATGGGTGAGCCCGTGGGAAGCTGGCGAAGCCATTGGTGTTGATCACGCCAGGTTTCTTCTAGTTTTTTAATGCCTTGATTGAGTAATGCGCTGTTATTTAAGGCCAAGCTCAGATCCTCTACTAGCGGACCCTCGGTGGTGGGATTAAATAGGATGGGTTGGTATGGGCCACCCTTGTTACTGCTGCTCCCCATTTGGTTCTTCAGCGGGAACGGTGTAACCAGTTCAGCAATGCCTTCTTTGTACCGTTTTATTTCTAGAATACGCTCACTCAAGCTTGTCAGTTGTGACTGAAGCGCATTAAAGTGTTGCCGATAGTGCGCTTCAATCGCATCTTTTTCTTGGGTTGTAATGATTCCGCTCACATTACGTGCTAACTCGGGGTTGTATTGAATCGCCACCTGAAATCCAAGAAAATGGATCATTACCCCAAGCGTGATCGCAATGAATGACGACGCGGCCGCAAGCTTCGCTATGCCGCGCCACGTTATATTAATTTTTTTAACTTGGGAGGTTGATCCTGAGATCCAAATCAGTTGCATGGGTAATGATGAGAGATAAGGTAACCTTTGATTTTAACGCATCCCCTCAGCGCGGAGCCCAGGGGATGGTGTTTTGAAGATCGGCTAGAGTTTTAAATCCAGGTCCGTTACCGCCCCTTTACTCGCGCTACTGGCTGTACTGGCATATTTTGCGAGCAAGCCACGGGTGTAGCGTGGTTTGGGCTGCTTCCAGGCTGCGCGCCGTTTGGCAATTTCCTCGTCTGCAACATTGAGCTGGATCAATAGCTTATGGGCATCGATGGTGACCGAGTCCCCTTCGTTGATCAGCGCAATCGTACCGCCTACATAGGCTTCGGGTGCGACGTGACCCACGACCATCCCCCAGGTGCCACCGGAAAAACGACCGTCGGTAATGAGGCCCACACTTTCACCTAAACCCTGACCAACGAGGGCGGAGGTCGGCGCAAGCATTTCACGCATGCCGGGACCACCCTTCGGACCCTCGTAGCGAATC
>CAMEXM010000101.1 GCA_945947155.1 Polynucleobacter meluiroseus
CTTTTTACGCCAATTACTGCACAAGCAAGCAGTCAGTAAACTTACAAATTAATTTGGCAAGCTAAATTGAGTAATTAGAAGGGAAGTTTTGCATCGGGCTTAGCTGCTAGAAGCGCAACTTTAAACTCCGCCTGAATACGGGCGATCGCCGCAGCACTATCCGCCTCAAACCGCATAACGACCACGGGCGTAGTATTGGAGGGTCGCGCTAAACCAAAGCCATCTGCATATTCCACCCGAACACCATCGATGGTATTGGTGGATACCGATGTTGCAAAGCGGGCATTGGCTTTCATTTTTTCCAGAATGGCAAAGGGCTCACCCTCAGCACACGGGAGTTGAAGCTCTGGAGTGCAAATCGCATTGGGTAATTGATTGAGGGTGTCGCTGGGATTTGTTTCTTTACTCAAAATTTCCAATAAACGCGCGCCGGTATAAAGACCATCGTCAAACCCGAACCACCGGTCTTTAAAGAAAATATGCCCACTCATTTCTCCTGCGAGTGGGGCACCGGTTTCTTTCAGTTTGGCCTTCACCAATGAATGGCCCGTTTTCCACATCAGGGGCTCGCCACCATGTTGGGTAATCCAGCTTGCTAAGTTGCGGGTGCATTTGACGTCGTAAATAATTTGACCGCCTGGATTGCGAGATAAAACGTCCTTAGCAAACAGCATCATCTGCCGATCGGGGAAAATCACTTGCCCGTCTTTGGTAACCACGCCCAAGCGATCCGCATCACCATCGAAAGCAAGGCCGAGCTCGTTATCGGTGGCACGAACATTGCGAATTAAATCCTGAAGGTTCTCAATGTGCGCGGGATCGGGGTGATGGTTCGGAAAATGCCCGTCCACTTCGCAAAAGAGTTCCTCTACTGTACAGCCCAATGCCCGAAAGAGCGTAGCTGCAAATGCACCGCCTACGCCATTACCGCAATCAATGGCGATTTTCATTGGACGGGCTAATTTGACATCGCTAACAATACGCTCCAAATACATTGGGAAAACATCAAAGGTGCTGCGCTGACCGCGGCCAGTGGCAAATTGCTTTGCCTCAATGCGTTTGTATAGACCTTGAATCTGCTCGCCATAAATAGCGGCAGTACCCAGAACCATCTTGAAGCCGTTGTAATTGGGTGGATTGTGGCTGCCCGTAATCATGATTCCCGATTTGGGGCTTTTGCCGTCGAGTACATGGTTCGCCGCAAAGTAGACCATCGGCGTGGCTACCATCCCCAAATCAATTACATTTACGCCCGTCGACAGCAAGCCCTCGGTTAAAGCCTCCATTAATTCTGGACCAGAGAGGCGACCATCGCGACCAACCACGACCACGTCTTCGCCGATTGCACGCATCTCACTGCCAAATGCTTGACCAATCAAGCGGGCTACATCGGCATTCAAGGTTTGATCAATGATGCCGCGAATATCGTAGGCTTTAAATATAGAGGGGGAGAGTTGCACTTCGAGTCCTGGCTGTTATGTATTTAATAAATTAATGCGCGCAGCAGTCACTGCATCGATGTGTTCGCTAGTGACAATGTCGTTTGCATGGCTTGCCAAGGCTTTTTCAATTGGTTTGGCTAACACTTTGCCGTATTCCACTCCAGGCTGATCAAAGCTATTGATATTCCAGAGTGCGCCTAGGCTAGCGGCGCGATTCTCGTATAGAGCGAGTAGGGCGCCCAAATAAAAGGCGTTGAGCTTAGGCAGTAAAAGTAAATTACTCGGGCGCTGACCGGGGTAAACGTCATTGGGATTGCTTGCTCCCTTACCATTGGCCAAGGCCTGCGCTTGCGCTAAACAGTTTGATAACAAGATGCGGTGATGGGCTACGGCTTCGGGGCGATCGCTCATTGGCTCGCGAACAGCTATAAAGTCAATTGGAATGATTTCAGTGCCTTGGTGCAGCATTTGAAAGTAAGAGTGCTGGGCATTGCTACCTGCGCTACCAAATACGACCGGCGAAGAGTGCTGAACTGGTTTGCCATCGCGATCAACACTTTTGCCATTGCTTTCCATATCGAGTTGCTGCAACCATTTTGGAAACCAATCCAGGGCATCGGCGTAGGGAATGGCTGCATACGAGTGAATGCCATGGGTCTTTTGCTGATGGAGTAATGCCAGAGCCATAATGACGGGCAGATTGTCTTCTAGGGGCGCACTCTTAAAATGCAAATCCATTGCCTCGGCGCCAGCCAGGAATTCCCGAAAGGTCGCAAAGCCGTACTGCAAGGCAATCGGCAGACCAACTGCGGACCAAACGGAATAGCGGCCGCCAACCCAATCCCAAAATGGGAAGATGCTCTGTTCGGCAATCCCAAATGCGCTGGCAGCCGGTACATTGGCAGTCACCGCATATAAAGCGCTGGCGATGTCGCTTTGACTGCAGCCACTGTCTTTTAGCCAGGCGACGACCGCTTTGGCATTCATGGTGGTCTCGAGCGTCGTGAATGACTTCGAAACAATAATCACGCGCGTGCTCTTGGCTTCTGCGCGCGTCAAAATGCGGGACAGTTCCGCGGTATCAATGTTGGCCAAGAAATGCATGCGCATACCGCGACTGGTAATGCCAGGCACATGCGCCAGTGCTTCGATGGCTAGGCGGGGGCCAAAGTCGGAGCCACCAATGCCGATGTGAATGACGTCCGTCACGCCAGTCCACTGCGAGCAGAGGTTTTCGATACGGGACCATACGGCAGCAACGGCTGGCATCACATCCTTGCCATCAATCAGCACCGGAGTTTTGAGGAGATTGCGTAAGGCCGAATGCAGGGCAGGGCGATTCTCGCTGACATTGATGTGTTTACCCGCAAACAGATCCGCAATGAACTGCTCGAGCTTGGAATGGCGCGCCCCAGCAAACAATTGCGCCCACGTTGATGCATCAATCCCTTGGTAGGCAGTGTCAAGCAGCATATTGACTGCGGTATGGCTGTTTTGAGGAGTCGAACTGGGTTGTAAAGGCATGGACGGATTTTATCAAGAAGGGTAAAGAAATTCGCTAAATCATTGAAAATGGTAGGATTTGGGTCATAAAAAGGGTGACATTCCTCAAATCAACTTAGGAAAAGCAATGGAGCGGTTGGATTGCGTCGTGATTGGCGCAGGCGTAGTGGGTTTGGCAATTGCTAGAGAAATGGCATTGCAAGGAAAAGAGACCATTTTGCTTGAGCGTGAGTCTGCCTTTGGCACCATCAGCAGTGCCCGCAACAGTGAAGTCATTCATGCCGGCATTTACTACCCCAAAAACACATTAAAGGCTCGCTTGTGCGTTGCCGGCAACCGCATGCTTTACGAATATTGCCGCAGCCATCAGGTAGGCGCGCAGCAATACGGCAAATTGATTGTGGCCGCAGACGATAGCCAGTTGGATGATCTGCGAGCCTTGCAGCACCGCGCCCACGAAAATGAAGTGCCTGGCATTTCAATGATCAGCGCCAAAGAGGCGATTGCCTTAGAGCCGCATTTACAGTGTGCGGCTGCACTCCATTCCAAATCCACTGG
>CAMEXM010000102.1 GCA_945947155.1 Polynucleobacter meluiroseus
CTGATCCATAAAGTCAGCTAGCTTTTTCTCGGAAGATAGAATATCGGCAAGGCCGCTAAAGTCATCCTGCATCATGGGCTTTAAATTAATCATCGCTGCTGGATTGAAATCAACCGATATGCTTTCATCTACCCAGGCAATCGGCAGGCAACCCGCTGCAAATGCCTCTGGAATTTTTTCGGTGATATAGCCAGGGTAAAGTCCATTTTCTGGGCAAAGATTAAACGCATAGCTCGATAGCAAGTCCTTTTTAAGAAAACCGCTGCAATGGTGATCTTTGATGTTGTTATCAAAATACGGCCCAAAACCATCCACCGTAATCGATCGTTGTAGCGCCTGCATGCAAATTGCGCGCGGCTCGCGCAAATGGGAACTGAGCAAAATGGCTTTTCGCTCGCGCTCTAAAAATTGCCCGCCTAAGGGCTTCTCCAGTTGCTCTAGCTTTAATAGAGCGCCAAATCGTGGATTACGATTGCCGTGAAGACCCTCGTGCGACCAATCCACCATTTCCATCCAGTAAGGGAATCGAAAATGCAGGTCAGACATGACGCCTAGGTCGTGCGAGATGGCATAGTCAGCACTCACATGATCATGCCGAAGATTTTCCCCAGTCTGAAATAAGCGCAGCGGGCTGTACTGGCGTGAATTCATTCCCATGGATTTTCCCTCCACCATGGGTAATATCATCTTTCGCAATGGTTTTGGAACCCAGCTCATTTTCTTTGCCTGGCGATTTACAAAAGAACCGACGATCTCCAGATCGGCGCGGCCAGAGTCGACCCACTCAATCTGATATCCTAGATTGGCAATAATCAGTGGAACCATGCTATGACGGTAGTCGCTGGGAACGCCTTGACTGGTTATCCGAATTTTTTTCATAAGCTATTCTAAACATGACAAATCCCTACAGCATTGTTATTACAACCTTTGATCAGCGATTTGAGCCTTTTTTAAAACCCCTGATTACCCAAATTCAGTCTGAGCGGCCCAGCATCGAGATCATTGTGATGATTAACGGGCTTTGTAAGGCCACATTTAACCCCTCCTATCGCCAGGAGGTACTTCATTTTTTAGCAGACCGGCCAAATTGCTTCCCCACGGTATTTCCTAACTTTCAATCGCTGGCAAAGATGTGGAATCGAGGCATCTTGAACGCCACCAATGAACGGGTTCTCGTTTTGAATGACGACCTGACGATTCACCCGAGTTCGTCGAGTCCAGCAGCCGGGTTTTTTGCAAGCCTTGAACAGTCACTCATGAATTACCCACGGAGCTTTAAGGTCAATGGCAGCTTTTCTCATTATGTGATCAATCGCACGGAATTGATCGAAGTGGGGTTTTTTGACGAACGACTCCTCGGCCTTGGGGAGGAGGATGGTGATTTTTGCTGGCGCTATCATGAGCGCTATGATGACGAAATTAGGTCCATTACCATTCCAGGGATTGACAATGTCCAATCCGATTTAGCCGATCCAGGCTATGCCAAGGGAATTCGAACTGCAGGCATCTTCAACCGCCAATTTATCAAACAGAAAAAGTACCGAGATGTCCTTATTGGCGGCTATCGCGGGATGTTTGATAAGCGTGTCAAGAAGCAAATTACTGACGAAAAACAATATCCGTACGAAGATTTTTACCTAGCCCACCGAGATGAGGTGTGAAGCTATTGCCAACTATCGATAATGGACCAACTGCCAAGGAAGACGCCGAGTAAATTCCGTATTACTAATGCGCGCCAAATGGTAGTACAAGGGCATTACGTCGCGTCCATACAGTTCGCTCTCGACAAAATGCGTAAATGAGGTATCGATGGTATGAATCTCAGTGGCGCCAGCCACTAATTTTGACCAATCAAAAATATTATTCGTAACAGGGCCTACTTCAATAACTTTTATATTTTCTGGATTGGCAATCTTCAGCTGATATTCACCAGGGCTCGACTCGGTCTTGCAGACCAATAAATAAGGTTCATTTTTGGGATTGAGGATCTCATAGAGCCCTTCCGATTGTGGCCCTGCAGGAACACGTGCATTATCCCAACGTCGATCAAAATCAATGTGGTGCTGCTCATAGAAAAAAGCATCAAATCGCCTGATGTCAACACCTACTATTCCTATCGGCATATAACGGGCATTTAAAAAACCAGCTAATTGACGAGCTTGACGACCACCCTTCACCGCAAATAAGAAAACATTATCGAGATCTTGAAACATCCAAGCTAAAGAATGGTAGCAGCGGTGCAAGCATGCATAATAAAAATGAGTGTTTGGCTCCCGTTGTGACAGCTCTCGCACAAGTCCAAGGCAGATCAAATTATCGCCAAGGCCTAAATGAGGCTCCAGAACTACAATATGCTTGTCGATGGGCTTAAAGCAATTTTTAACTGCTAACTTTAAATTGGAGTCACGTATTGTCATAAAGCCTTGAGAAAATCCGAATATGCTAAAGCCAAGCCCTGCTGCAGTGGGGTCTTTGGGTTCCAGCCTAGCGCATTTAACCGAGATGAATCCATCCACTTCCTTGGAGTCCCATCGGGTTTGGATACATCAAATCCAATCTTACCTTGATAGCCTACTGCTTCACTGACTGCCTTCGCTAGTTCCACGATCTTAACATCACTACCATAGCCCACATTAATATGGCTTTGCATTGGCTGCGTATATTGTTCGTACATCGTCTTATCTAGGTTCATTACAAATACGGATGCGGATGCCATATCGTCGACATAAAGAAATTCCCTCTTGGATGTTCCAGTGCCCCAGATTAGAACTTCCGGAGCATTACTCATTTTTGCTTCATGAAAACGCCGAATCAGTGCTGGAATCACATGGCTATTTTCAGGGTGATAATTATCGCCAGGGCCATACAAATTCGTTGGCATCACCGAGCGGTAATCGACTCCATGAGACTGTCCATACTGGCGGTTGTAGCTCTCACACATTTTGATACCCGCAATCTTCGCAATCGCATAGGGCTCGTTGGTCGGTTCTAATTTTCCAGTAAGTAAGGCATCCTCACTCATGGGCTGAGTGGCAAGCTTGGGATAAATGCAGCTAGAGCCCAGAAAAAGAAGTTTTTTAACACCACTGATAAACGCCTGATGAATGACATTGTTCTGGACCATCAGGTTGTCATAAATAAACTCTGCGGGATAGGTATTATTTGCATGAATGCCGCCTACTTTCGCAGCAGCTAGGTAAACCTGATCAGGTTTTTCCTGCTTAAAGAAACTCGCCACCTGCACTTGATTCGTAAGATCGAGCTCTGCATGGGTTCGCCCAATGATATTGTCATAGCCCTGAGCCTGAAGCGTTCTTACAATCGCAGAGCCCACCATACCGCGATGGCCAGCCACGTAAATCGTTTGGT
>CAMEXM010000103.1 GCA_945947155.1 Polynucleobacter meluiroseus
GCGCCAAGACCCAGCACTTTTTTCGCGAGCCCAATGTACTATCGCCACCATTGCAAGAGGCCAAACCGGCCAGGCGTAGAGCCAGAAGTTCACGCCCAGGAAACTGATCGATTCGGCGGAAGGACTACTCTGCATCGGCGGCACATTCAGCCAGGCATCCAATGCATTCGCCCGTTGGAATTCATTTAAATCGAATAGGACCCACAGCAAAGGCCAGAGCGCAAAGCCGATGAGACCCAAGACCACTGAGGTGAGCGACCACCGAAAGCGCAATCGCGCATTACTGACAAACACGGCGCTTGCTGTAGTCAATACGATGAGGCCGGTGAGGTATAAATTACTGGAGAGTGCCAAGACGATAATCCCCAGGCCAGTCCATGCGCCGCCTTGCCATGGTTTGTCGAGCCCACGCACCGTGCCATACAGTACAAAACTGATGCCCATCAATTGGGCCATCATGGGGGTAGTTTCGTGGGCGCGCTGTGCCAATCCAACGCATGCTAGGAAAATAAGCAGAGCACCATCTGCCAAGGTCATGCCATAGGCTTTGGATTGCGGTTGACCGCCTACGGCAAGTGCCATAGGTTGCACCTCACGTCTGCGTCCTAATAAATAGGTTGCATACCAAATAGCAATAGCAGCTGCAAAAAAACACAGGGCCGAATAAAGTCGACTGGCATTGGCTAAGCCAATCAGAGGCCCTAACCATTCCATGAGCAAGCCGCCGAGCCAGTATGGCAGTGGTGCACCTAAGGCAGCTTCGCGCCCCGCTAAGTGAGGGACCAGCCAATCCTGATGATTGCCTTGGTATAGCGTCCACATACCGCCAAAGCCGATTGCATCTTCTGTCTTCCAAGGGTCTCGCTGGAATAGGCCAGCTAAACCATAGATCAGCGTTAGCGCAAAAATAACCGTGCGCGGAATCGATGCGGTGGCAGCGGCGGTGAGTTTAACCATGCGTATGGTGCAAATGGTGCGAGTGAAGTTGCATTCGAGCGATATAAATTTCAGCTAAGAAAAAAGGCAGCACAGGCTGCCTTTTGGGGATTGCGGGAGAGAAGCAACTTACCCCCACAAAATCATTACGCCCTCTTGACAGCTGCTTTTTTGGCTGCTGGTTTTTCAGCGGCTTTGGTTTCAGCAGCAGCTGCTTTTTTCTCAGCTGTTTTAGCAACGCCATCACCAGTTGCCTTAGCAACGGCTTTGCTGCCGAACTTTTGACGGAATTTCTCAACCCGACCAGCAGTATCCATAATCTTCTGGGTGCCAGTGTAGAAAGGATGGGACTCGGAGGAGGTCTCAATTTTAGAAAGGGGATACTCTTTGCCATCTTCCCATTTCACGGTTTCTTTGGTGTTGATGGTCGAGCGGGTCTTAAAGCTGAAGTTGTTGGAAACATCGACAAAAACAACTTCGCGGTAATCGGGGTGAATGCCAGGTTTCATAAGTGTCCTTAATGCAGGTAGCCGTTTCAGTTCTAGCGAGAGAAGTGAAATACTTGCCCAGGTAAAAGTAAAAGCAACGGGTAAATCAAAAAAAGAGCCACACCAAAGAGTCGCAAAAGCGTAATTATGCCATGAAATCAATAAGAAAGGCTAGATTTGTCATCTATCTAGCCTAGGCTTCTTAGCCTCCGCGGCGCATCAGATCGAAGAATTCCCCATTATTTTTGGTCGATTTGAGCTTATCCACAATAAAGTTCATTGCCTCAATGTCATCCATATCGGCCAATAACTTGCGTAAAACCCAGATTTTTTGGAGATTTTCAGGCTTGACCAGCAATTCTTCGCGGCGAGTGCCGGATTTATTGAGATTAATCGCTGGGTAGACCCGGCGCTCGGCTAATCGGCGCTCGAGGTGCACTTCCATATTGCCGGTGCCCTTAAATTCTTCATAAATCAGGTCATCCATCCGGCTACCGGTTTCAATCAAGGCAGTAGCCAAAATCGTTAATGAACCGCCTTCTTCGATATTACGCGCAGCACCGAAGAAGCGTTTCGGGCGCTGCAAGGCATTGGCATCGACACCGCCCGACAATACTTTGCCAGACGATGGCACGACGGTATTGTAAGCACGAGCAAGACGAGTAATCGAGTCAAGCAAAATAATGACGTCTTTTTTCATCTCCACCAGGCGCTTGGCTTTTTCAATCACCATCTCGGCTACTTGAACGTGGCGAACTGCTGGCTCATCAAAGGTAGAGGCAACCACTTCACCGCGAACCGAGCGCTGCATTTCAGTGACCTCTTCAGGGCGCTCATCGACCAGCAACACAATCAAAATGGCATCGGGGAAATTGCTAGAGATGGCATGGGCAATGTGCTGCATCATCACTGTCTTACCAGACTTTGGTGAAGAAACGATTAAGCCGCGCTGACCAAAGCCAATCGGGGAGATCATATCGATGATGCGGCCCGTTAAATTCTCTTCGGCTTTAATGTCACGCTCTAAATGAATGGTGCGATTGGGGTGAAGGGGCGTCAAGTTCTCGAACATGATGCGGTTCTTCAGGGCCTCTGGCGCCAAGCCATTGATCTTGTCGACCTTGACCAGTGCAAAGTAACGCTCACCATCCTTTGGTGTGCGAACTTCACCTTCAACGCTATCGCCCGTATGCAGATTAAAGCGACGAATTTGGGCTGGCGAGATGTAAATGTCATCGGGCGAGGCCATGTACGAGGCTTCGGGGGAGCGTAAAAAGCCAAAACCGTCGGGCAATACTTCTAATACGCCGTCGCCGAACACCGACTCACCAGACTTAGCCCGCTTTTTCAAAATCGCAAACATCAATTCTTGCTTGCGCATCCGCTGGGTATTTTCAATCTCGAGGCTTGCTGCCATCTCGAGTAGGGCGGAAACGTGGAGTACTTTTAATTCAGTTAGTTGCATTGTGTTTAGTGATCTAAGTGAGTAAGTGGAAGGGCGTTACTGCTACAAAGGCAGTGGGCCAAAAGGGAGGGGATATGTTGCGTTTAGTGGAGATCTAAATGAGATGGGCGCGCTAAAAAATCAGCTTGGAATTAATCAGGGTAATAAATCAGAAAGCAAAGAAGGGGGGATGTAGAACCAGAAATGGGGAAGCACTGAATAGTGCGTTTAAAGGATATTACACCAAAAACAGCATTTGGCAAGACTTGGGGTCAAAAAAGGGGTTTACCCAAAACAAGCCAAAAGTAAAGACAGGCTCTGTTGGTGAGCCTGTCTTGCGGGATACTTTAAATGTTGCCGTCAATGAAAGCGGCTAATTGGGATTTGGAGAGCGCGCCCACTTTTTGAGCTGCCACTGCACCCCCCTTA
>CAMEXM010000104.1 GCA_945947155.1 Polynucleobacter meluiroseus
AAACGATGTCGCATTCCGGTACGCTCGCCGCGCAACTCTTGACGGGCTTCGTCATATTGGTAGTAATCGCCGCCCAGTTCCGTGACGTGAACCATGCCCTCAACAAAGAGGTTTTCCAGTTGGATGAAGAGGCCGAAACTCGCCACTCCCGTAATCGTGCCTGCATATTCTTGGCCAAGGTGATCTCGCATGTAATAGCACTTTAGCCAAGCCTCGACATCACGCGATGCCTCGTCAGCGCGCCTTTCATTGGATGAGCAATGAACGCCGAGTTGGCCCCATACCGCTAGTGCGCCGCTGGCAGCGGCTCCCCTACCCTTTTGTGGGCCAGCCGCTTTACTCGCGCTCTGTGATTTTTTCGCTTCCGATGCATTGGTGCGGGCTTGTCCCTTGCGTGGCAAGGTGAGATTGAGCGGCACCCGCTCCGGCAGACTGGGGTAATACGGTTTCTTTTCCAGGATGGCTTTAATCGCGCGGTGCACCAATAAGTCAGGGTAGCGCCGAATCGGGCTGGTGAAGTGCGCATAGGCCGGATACGACAAACCAAAATGCCCAACATTTTCGGGCTGATAGACCGCTTGTTGCATTGATCGGAGCACCACGGTCTGCAACATGGTGGCATCGGGTCTAGGTTTAATTTCTTTAATCAGGCGAGCAAAATCCCTGGGCTGCGGCTTTTCACTACCGCCCAGGCTCAGTGATGCAGTGCGCAGTACTTGCCGCAACGTCATGATTTTCTCTTCCGACGGCTCGGCATGGACCCGGTACAAACCCAAGTGGGCATTTTTTTGTAAAAAATCGGCAGCGCATACGTTAGCAGTCAACATGCACTCTTCAATCAGGCGATGGGCATCGTTGCGCGTGCGCGGCTCAATGCGCAAGATCTTACCGAGCTCATTGGAAATAATTTGCGTCTCGGTGGTTTCAAAATCGAGTGCGCCGCGCTTCTCTCGCGCAGACAATAAGATCTTAAATAAGCCATACAAATTACTGAGCAGCGGACGGAACTGCGCAAAACGCGCCGCTTCGGGGCCGTTTGAATTGCTAATGACCTCCCACACGGCATCGTAGGTAAAACGCTGCGCCGAATGCATTACCGCAGGATAAAACTGATAAGCCAGGACTTCACCATGCACATCAATCACCGAGTCACAGACCATGCAGAGGCGATCCACCCCCGGATTTAAAGAACACAGTCCATTGGAAATCTTTTCGGGCAGCATTGGGATAACTCGACGCGGAAAATACACCGAGGTAGCGCGCAGCAGCCCCTCTTCATCCAAGGGATGTCCTGGCTTGACGTAATGCGACACATCCGCAATCGCCACAATCAGGCGCCATGCTTTGGCTTTACCAAACTGCGTTGGCTCGCAATAGACCGCATCATCAAAGTCCCGGGCATCGGCACCATCAATGGTAACGAGGGGCACATCACGTAAATCCACTCGCCCTTCTAAGTCGGCTTGAGTCACCCCGTCTGGAAGTGCAGCCGATTCTTTCATGGTGGCTACGGAAAACTCATGGGGTACGCCGTATTTACGAACCGCAATCTCGATTTCCATGCCAGGATCATCGATTTCACCCAGGACCTCTACTACTCGGCCTACTGCCTGACGGTAACTGTCGGGGTAATCAATGATTTCTACGCTGACCACTTGACCCAGTTTGGCATTGAGCTGCCCCTTGGGTGGTATCAAGATATCGTGACCGATGCGCTTGTCTTCTGGGGCGACAATTAAAACGCCGTTTTCATTTAAGAGGCGTCCGATGACAAGGCGATTGACGTGGGTGATCACCTCGACGATTTGACCTTCGGGGCGTCCGCGCCGATCGGTTCCCATCACCCGCACCTTGACTCGGTCACCATGCATCACACGGGACATTTCCCGTTCGGAAAGAAAGATGTCCTCGCCCGCATCATCTGGAACCACAAAGCCAAAGCCATCGCGATGGCCCTGAATCGTACCGAGGCGATCGGACTCACGCGGCACTAGGGGTACAGATTTACGCATGGCTTGCATTCATTTAATCAAGATTCCTTAGATATGAGCGGAAAGAGCCGCTAGCCCTATAATAGAGCCCAATGCCCAGATGGCGAAATTGGTAGACGCACCAGCTTCAGGTGCTGGCGATCGAAAGGTTGTGGAGGTTCGAGTCCTCTTCTGGGCACCATCATTCAAAACGGAGTTGTGCCTACTTGGCATTTCTTCGT
Organism: Polynucleobacter meluiroseus; assembly: GCA_945947155.1. Classification (GTDB taxonomy): domain Bacteria; phylum Pseudomonadota; class Gammaproteobacteria; order Burkholderiales; family Burkholderiaceae; genus Polynucleobacter; species Polynucleobacter meluiroseus_G. The sequence goes on from CAMEXM010000104.1 coordinate 2,213, forward strand.
CTTTCTTGGCAACGATCAATTTCAGCCGCCCTAAGCCTCAAATGGGTGCTGCAGGAGTATCGTTTCATCGCGCTCCGGCCCGGTAGAAACCATTGCAATCGGTTTACCCGCAACGACTTCAATCCGGCGCAAAAATGCCTGTGCCTCTGGCGGTAACTTATCCCACTCTCGAATACCGAAGGTCGTCCCTTTCCAGCCTGGGAAGTCCTCATAAATGGGCTCGCAACGCGCAACCGCCTCCGCGCCGCGGGGTAGAACATCCAAACGCTGGCCATCCAAGTGATAGCCTACGCACAAGCGAATGGTTTCAAATCCATCGAGTACATCGAGCTTAGTAATGCAAAGGCCACTCAGACCATTAATCTGAATCGATCGTTTTAAAGCGGCAGCATCAAGCCAGCCGGTACGACGAGGACGACCCGTTACCGAGCCAAACTCTTTACCTACCTCAGCCAAACGAATGCCGACTGGATCCTGCTTGGCAGGATTGTCATGGTCATAGAGTTCACTGGGGAAAGGTCCCGCACCAACGCGAGTGCAATACGCTTTGGTAATACCTAAGATGTACTGTAAGGACTCAGGGCCAACGCCAGAGCCGGCTGCAGCATTGCCTGCTACGCAGTTGCTCGAGGTGACATAGGGATAGGTGCCGTGATCTATGTCAAGTAAAGTGCCTTGAGCGCCCTCAAACAAGAGTGATTGACCTGCTTGCCCAGCCGCATACAATGCGCTCGAGACATCCACCACCATCGGCTTGATACGCGCTGCGTACGACATCGCTTCATCGAGCGTCGCTTTGTAATCGACCGGGCTAGCACCGTAGTACTGCGTCAACATGAAATTGTGATACTCGAGGTTCTCACGCAGCTGCTCAGCAAACTTCTCGGGATAAAACAAATCTTGCACACGCAATGCACGGCGCGCAACCTTGTCTTCATAGGCGGGGCCAATGCCCCGACCAGTAGTCCCAATTTTGGCATCGCCGCGTTTTTTCTCACGCGCATGATCAATCGCAACGTGATACGGCAAAATTAAAGTGGCCGCTTCTGAAATGCGTAAGCGGGAAC
>CAMEXM010000105.1 GCA_945947155.1 Polynucleobacter meluiroseus
TCTGATGCATCTCCTGGGCCAATAAAATATGCATTGTCGCGGGTCATCGAAGGATTTCCAACAGAATTGCGTTTGCCAATGACGCCGCCAATGAATAATCATGTCAAGTAGTGTGCGATTACCAACCAATGGTGCGCCCAACATCCCCAAAGCATAGTGGCCGTTTTTTCTCTTTGTGAGTAAACGAATCGCCACCGCAGCATCTAGTAAACGACTTAATCCGGACTCAGGTAGCGCAATCTGTTTTTGTAAATCTGCTTTTGATAATGCGCCATCTGCTAGAAGTTCAAATATATTAACGTGCACACACGCAAGTAATATTTGTGAATATACAAACCCAGCCATTACATCAAAAAGGGATGCTGCCTGTTTACGAACAATCCACCGGGTGAATGGAAAACGAGCAGCCCATCTCTGAAAGCGAGATGATGCAATTAAAGAATTTCGCCAATCTACAAATGCATCGAATAGCGAATGAGAGGAAGGGGGCGTGTCTCCAGACACACGCTCAAACGGTAGCATGGTGATGCAATGGTCGATTCGTAGTTGCAAACCATGACTCGGGTATTAATCGCTCCGCCTCTTTTGCAACTAAGCCACGCAACATCTTCTCGCCCTTACAGCTGGGGATCGAGTTAATCGCTTTGTATACCAACTCGTCAAAGTGCTGCACAGCACCCACTAGGCCGAGATCCCTTGCCGAGCTTGGTCTGTCGTGCGTAATGTCTTGTCCTTGGGGTTTGCCCATCATGGCTTGATCAGCCAATACATCGCGGATATCGTCGGCCACTTGATATGCCTCACCCAACCACTCACCCAGAGGTTTCCAGGTATCGGCATCGGCACCCGCTGCCTGTGCTCCAGCCGCAGTTGCTGCTTCAAATAAAGATCCGGTTTTCTCTTTTTGATATTGCTTAAGTTGCACTTTGGATTCACATTCCCAAGCTTGTCCTGCGACGATTCCATGCGGTGCGCCAACCGATGTTGCAATCGTACGCAACACAGGAGCTAAGCGTAATGGCGAACGCATGCTACAACTCGCTACATATTGGAATGCCAACACGATTAAGGCATCACCAGCAAGAACGGCAAGGCGTTCACCAAATGCTGCGTGAACTGATGCTTGCCCACGTCTTACTAGCGCATTATCAAAACACGGTAAATCATCGTGCACTAACGAGGCGCAATGCAATAGCTCGATAGCGCTGGCTGCCGCAGTGGATAATGCGGGATCATCATCACCGCATGCAGTGGCAACTGCCAAACATACTTGGGGTCGTATGCGTGCGCCACCTGGAAAAATAGAATGGTGCAAGGCTTTTTGTAAATTTTGTGGGGCTGTCTTAGACTCGGCTATCGCCAAAGCCTGATGCAAGCCTTTCTCAATCCGCTTTAGCATCTCGTGAGTTGGAGCACTTTTTAGACTCATGACTTACTTTCTGGTGTGGTTGACGAGCTGGTAAGACCTAAAATAGTTGTAAATATTTTTTTACACTTATTATGATTACGAATATAGACACCCGATCTACTTGGGTCAATGCACTTTAACTAGGGGAAAACCCTTAATGAACACTATGAATCGCGTTCCCTATGACTGGCCAAATCGTCAGATCAGTCGCTCAGTCGAGGTGGCTGGGCTAGCTTGGCATGTCCAAATCTCTGGTAAGGGGCCGCTGATTTTGTTATTGCATGGCACTGGCTCATCAACACATTCGTGGGCAGAGTTAACGCCCATCCTCAATAAAGAGGCACAGATTTTGAACCTTGATTTACCAGGGCACGCCTTTACTTTAGGGGCTCCTATTGATAGCTTGAAGCTCGAAGAAATTGCCCGCAGTTTGATTGGTCTGGTTCAAGAGCTAAAACTTCCTTGGCCAACCATGGTGGTCGGCCATTCTGCAGGTGCGCCGCTCGCGCTGGCATTTGCCGTTCAAGCCAAGGTAAAACCACAAATCATTATTGGTTTTAATCCATCGCTCATCCCGCCGCCGCCCAGCTACACCCAATTTTTTGGTCCGATGTTAGGCCCAGTTACAAAATCAGCCACACTGGCGTCGATTTTGGCCAAGATTGCGCCTATGAGTGGTATGACCGATCGCTTGCTGGACTCTACAAATACCAATTTGCCCGAGACCAATCGCAATTACTACCGCCGTTTATTTACCTCTCCTGATCACGTACGTGGCGCAATGAACTTTATGGCTTCAGCTAATATCAGTCAGGTGCTTAGTGCCAGCTCAAATCTGCCTAGCAAACTCATTTGGGTTATTGGTGAAAGCGATCAATGGGTTCCTGAAATAGGTTTACAGAAAATCATCCAACAGTATTTTGCAAAATCAACCGTGATTCATTGGCAGGGTGGTCACATCATGCACGAAGTAGAAACTGAAAAGAGTGCAGATTTGATCTTGAGTGAACTGCGTACTCTAAAAAAATAACCGATTCGTTACTGATGTAATACCTGAATTACTGCCTGCGAGAGTTCTTGCGCACCCGCATGGGGCAAAGGTAAATAATAGGATCCAATCAAATGAGCAATGTGTTGACCTTCCTCGCGTGCCTGCGGAGAAGTATCGATCCATAAGCTACGTACCTTGACTTGCGCTGCCATACGAGCCGATTGCTCTGCATCGACCTGCGCTTGTGCCCTACCTGGAGTGCCATCACGCGCAATATTGGCACGACCATCCGTTAAGAACACCAACGTTGGTGTCATCCCTTTTTTAAGAGACGCTTTAGCCAGTTGATATGCCGAATCAATTGCACGCGCTAAAGGAGTGCCTCCTCCTCCAGGCAAACTTGCCAAAGATCGTTTTGCTCTGACCAGTGAACGTGTAGGGCTCAGTAACAGCTCAGCCTCACTTCCTCGAAACGCAATCAATGCTACTTGATCGCGCCGCACATAACACTCTGCTAAAAGAAGCTCAACTGCACCCTTGGCTTCGGCTAAACGGTTCATTGCCGATGAGCCTGATGCATCCACTACAAAAGTTGTTAAGGTTTGCGTGCGCTCACGATAGCGTTTAATACGGAAATCATCTTTTTGAATGAGCACACATGGGCGGCCAATCTGATTTTTGTTCGCCGTCTCGCGACGCCGCATGGCTTGCCATGGAACTGCGGCACGCAGAGTATCAATCAGACTTAGTGTGCCTCTAGCGCTAGGCATTCCTGCCATAGAACCCATTGGGCGGCCACGTTTACTACTCATCTGACTAACGCCTGCCTTACCTGCAGAACTATTTTTTTGCCTTGCCATTGCAATTTGTGCCA
>CAMEXM010000106.1 GCA_945947155.1 Polynucleobacter meluiroseus
CTTTTGCAAAGCGTAGTACCCCGCTCGCACTGACCCCAAGAGCGCCATCCAACTGACTAGGGGGCATTAACTGCTCAAAATAGGCAGGGTACTGGGTAAGCGCACTGCCAAACATGCATTGGCTCATGCCAATTTGGACATCTTCTGGCTTGCTCAGTTGAATATCGCCTATGCGCTCAGGCAATACGGCATTGTCGCCGCTTGCTATCCCAGCGTTCGTTACGCTGTAATTGGCCCAATAGACTTCGCCCATACGGGCATCAATCGCCACAGTGAATTGGTGTTTGCTAGCATCCATCGTCTGTAGCAACGGGTGGTCGATTGCGCCTGCTGCAATGGCATCGAGGCTTGCAACCGGCGCTAGGGGCAGATGGGTAGCAAAGGCTAAACCTTGAGCAACTGCAACGGCCAAACGAACCCCTGTAAAAGCGCCCGGACCAATGCCTACGGCAATCGCATCCAGATCGCGTAGCGTTATTCCTTCTTGTTTCAGCAGGTCTGTAATCCACGGCAGAAGGTGCTGGCTTGCACTGGGCCCTAGTAATTCATGGCGCGCTACCGTCCGTTCGAGTCCATCGTCAACCGAAAGTGCAACAGAGCACCAAGCAGAGGAGGTATCGATCGCCAGAATGCGTTTCAAGAATAGACCTTACGACGACAGTGCCTGAACGATGTCAGGGGGTGCCTGAACCAGTTCAATCAAAACGCCCTCACCGCCGAATGGAAATTCATCATTGCCTTTGGGGTGAATAAAGATAATATCGTGACCTGCCGCACCCTTACGAATCCCGCCAGGGGCAAAGCGTAGACCTTTACTGCTGAGCCAGTCATGGGCTAGCTGTAAATCATCAACCCATAGGCCAATGTGATTCAGCGGAGTTTGATGCACCGCTGGCTTTTTCGCAATATCGACCGGCTGCATCAGATCAACTTCGATCTCATGCGCGCCTTGGCCGATTGCACAAATGTCTTCGTTGACGTTTTCACGCTCCGATACAAAGGTATCTTTAAAGGTAAAGCCAAGCAAATCGACCCACAATGAACGCAGGCGTTGCTTATCTTCGCCGCCAATGGCAATTTGCTGGATCCCTAAAATGCGAAATGGCCTTGCATCAGTCATGCCTATCCTTTACCCAAAGCGAATGATAATTTGATCCACAGCCAGGCTATCACCCTCTTTTGCCAAAATTTCAGAGACAACGCCATCCTGTAATGCCGAGAGGGTGTTCTCCATTTTCATGGCTTCAATCGAGGCTAATTTCTGCCCTGCAGTGACGCTGTCGCCAGCCCGTACCAATAACTTGGTGAGGAGGCCCGGCATCGGCGATAAGACCATTTTGGAGGTGTCCGGCGGCAACTTGATCGGCATACGCGCCTGCAACTGCGCGCCAAGGGGACTTAACACCATGCATTCGTATTGAGCGCCATCCAATACTAAGAAGTAGCGGATGCCGCGGCGCTCTACTTGGGCCGATATGGACTGCGTACCGTTGATGCTGGCATTGAGCCCAATTTGCCCTGGGCGCCATTCGCTGACAATATCGTAGCGACTGATGCCCTCTGCAGTTTCTACATAAACCGAGTAGACACCATCCTTGAGCTCAACCCGCGTTGGTATATCGATGGGATTGTTCATCGAGCCAACCTGCTTTCCGGTTACCAACACAAATTTTTTGGTAATTTGCATCTCATGCCCTGGCAACTGACCGTCGATCACTTGGATGTACTCCAGATACCGCGTGCGCATGAAGGTAGCGAGCGCAGCCAGGCGATTGGGATCGGCAGGCTGGACTGAATCGCGCTGAAATCCATTGGGGTACTCTTCGGGGATAAAGCCCGTTGTAAAGTCACCCGAAACAAAGCGTGGGTGCTGCAAGAGTGCTGCCTGAAACGAAATATTGGAATGAATCCCGCGAATCACAAATTGATTGAGTGCATGGCGCATTTTATGAATCGCATCCATGCGATCACTGCCATGAACAATCAGCTTGGCAATCATCGAGTCATAGTACATAGGGATTTCACCGCCCTCATACACCCCTGTATCGACACGAACGCCATTTTCTTCTGAAGGAGGACGGTATTTCACTAGGCGGCCCGTCGATGGTAAAAAGTTACGGAATGGATCATCCGCATTGATCCGGCACTCCATCGACCATCCATTTAACTTAAGCTGATCTTGCGTAAAGGATAGCTTTTCGCCTGCAGCAACCCGTATCATTTGCTCGACTAAATCCAGTCCTGTAATCGATTCAGTTACAGGATGTTCGACTTGCAGGCGGGTATTCATCTCCAAAAAGTAAAACGATTTATCTTTCCCGACCACAAACTCGACTGTGCCGGCGGATTGGTAATTGACTGCGCGCGCTAAGGCGACGGCTTGCTCACCCATAGCTTTGCGGGTAGCCGGATCAATAAATGGCGATGGCGCTTCTTCAATTACCTTTTGATGACGGCGCTGAATCGAGCAGTCACGCTCCCACAGATAGACGATATTGCCGTGCGCATCACCCAATATCTGAATCTCAATGTGTCGTGGGCCTTCGACAAACTTCTCAATAAACACGCGGTCATCGCCAAAGCTATTCAGGGCCTCGGTACGGCAAGCTGAAAAGCCTTCGAATGCTTCTTGATCATTGTGCGCAACCCGTAAGCCTTTGCCACCACCACCCGCAGATGCTTTGATCATCACGGGATAACCAATGTCTTTGGCAATCTTGACTGCTACATCTGGACTATCAATCGCTTCGTTAAAGCCGGGAATGGTATTGACCTTAGCCTCCATGGCTAATTTTTTAGATGCGATCTTGTCGCCCATAGCGGCAATCGATGCAAACTTAGGCCCGATAAAGACTATTACCTCTTCTTCGCAGCGCCGTGCAAATTGCTCGTTCTCGGATAAAAATCCATAGCCAGGATGCACTGCTTGAGCGCCAGTATCTTTGCAGGCCTGAATGATGCGGTCAATCACCAGATAGGATTCGCGCGATGGCGCAGGTCCAATGCAGACGGCCTCATCTGCCAACTGAACGTGCCTTGCTTCCCGATCGGCCTCAGAAAAAACAGCAACCGTCTGAATGCCCATGCGTTTGGCTGTTTTAATCACGCGGCAGGCAATCTCG
>CAMEXM010000107.1 GCA_945947155.1 Polynucleobacter meluiroseus
AATGCATTGAGGGTTTTACGCGCCCACAATAGCTCCACATCCTCGGTCATTTGTGCGATGGATTGCTTGGCCGTATCGGCTAGGTCGGCAACGGCAACCGAACGCTCTGCGCTGCTATGGCCATTTTTTAATTCGGTTTTCAGCGCAACCCACTCCGCTTCCGTAACCGATCGCCCTTGCATCGGCACATTGGAGTCGGCATCCGTCACTGCGCGTGCATAGATTAACAACTGCGGATCATCTAAAACGCCAGCGGCACGATCGCGCACTTTTTTTACTGTCTGGTGCTTATAGTCGAGCACTGCTGCGCTTGCCGAATCAATATGGGTATCAATGCGATCCACATACCCTTCGATGCGCATCATCCGCAGGTCTCCGTCCTCGGTTGTGAACGGCAAATCAAAACCAACCTGGATTTCACCATCGAGGTAATGCCAACCTTCAGTCTCGCGTTGCAATTGCCACTCAATAAAGCTCGGAATTTGTTTTTGCCAATCGCGCAGTACACCCAGCACGCGCTCGTCGCCCTCAATCAACCTGGCAAAAATCCGCTCGGATGTCTGGTTTAAATGCTGCACCATCCACGCGAGTCGTGCAGGACTGCCGTAGGCAATCGTCGCCAAATTGGTTTCTTCTTGGGTTTTGAGTGCCCGGAAAAATTGATGCAATACCGAATGAATGGTTTGCCCAGCTATGGATGCGTCGATGCCGTCATCAAAACCATGTTGCTTGCGCAAGCCAAGCAAACTGCGGACATAGTAACGATAAGGGCAGTCACGTAAGGTGCGATATGCACTTGGGCTCATGGATAAAGGCAAAGGTAATGCTGCATTGGGCGTCGCGCTGGCGCCATCCATGCGCTCGCTATAGCCCACGCGTTTTACACTTCCCGGGGAGGTATCCTGGCCATCCAGCTTCCAGTCTGGCAAGGCCATTTGCAAACGCTGAATCCATGCAGCAGCACGAATGGGCTCACCATTACTGCTTTTACTTTGCCAGAGCAAATCCACTGCGGGGCAACTCACTAAGAGCTGCGAGAGATCGCGCGCTTGTTGTTTGAATTCATTTTCAATCGTCGATCCGTGCAGCAATCGATTGAGTGCTTCTGAAAAAAACAAGGGCGGCTCAGAAAATGCCGGCAACTGATTTTCATCGCAGCCAACCACAATCACGGCATCGAATTCTCGCAAGCGCGTGGAGCTTAAGGGCAAGATACTGAGATTGGCCTGTGCCTGCTTACTGTCCTCTTGATACGAAGCCTCTTCGATTGCCGAGCTTAAAAGGCTGATCCATTCGCTGAGTCGCAGCTGGATTGGCTTCGTCGCACTCGTCTGCAATGGCATCTCTAAGGTCAAAAGTACATCCAGCAATTGCTTGCCAGCAGAGTCTGCAGCCAAGGTCGTTGCCATGCCGAATGCTGCGATGTCGCCTTGTAATTGCTGGTAGGCCTGCCTTACATCCACCTTTTTACTGCGCCACTGAACCGCGCGGCCACGCACGCGCTGAAGCAACTCGAATAGCAAGGGATTGGCGGGCGCCTGACGAAATACCTTGCCGTAGCGCACCCCTTCCATTGCAATGTAGAACGATTCCCATCCTGAATGGGCTTGACTGGCGATCAGGCGATCTTCTAGTTCGGCGATCAAGCCGTTGCAGGCCTGAGGATCTTTTCCTAAGATGGCCGGGATATCAACAAACGGGTTTTGCAAAAACTCCAAGAGATCAGCGGCGCTGGGTCCTTCTTTGGGTCCGCGGATGAGGGAGAGCCAACTGTGCAGGGCTGCTGCAGCGCGCGTCGTCGATAACTTCCAGCCCGTTTCATCCCGAATCGCGAGCGCCGGACCAAAGCGCGCCAAGAGTGCGCGGGTTCGGCGGGCCGCTAAACGGTCTTGAGCAACGAGTGCGATGTTTTTCTTGCCGGCAATGATGTGGTGCTCGACGCTTTTGGCGGCCATCCATGCCAACTCTTCAAATCGATTGGCAGAAAGTAGGCGCCACTGACTCCGATACGCCGCTTGGGCATTCTGAATTGCGCCTTGTTTTGTTTTGATTGCATCGCCCTCTTCTACTGACAATGCTTCGGGCCACAAGCCAACATCACTCCAGTCGAGAGCAATATCCATTACCGGTGCATGGGCTGCGTACTCATTCATAAAGCGCTGCATTACAGTACGATCACTGGCCAGTCCATCGGCGGTTTGCACCCACACAAAAGGCTTTGCATGCTGCGCCTCTTTTGCAGTCCGTAAGTGTGCTGCGAGTGCAAGGTGCTTACGCACAATCGGGTTACCTGCATCGCTGAGGTAACGCCAAAAGAGCAGCAATACTTCTGCCTCTCGGTCGACCACCTTGCGGGCTAGTGCTGGATAAGCCTGTTCGATCGCGTTGTCCAGCAATTGCTCTAATGAGGACAGCCATGCATCAGCCGATGACGCGCCCTCTTGGGGATTAGGCGCAAGTGGCGACAGGGATAACTGGGACAACACAGTGCTCGATAAGGTGTCGCAGGCGGCAATAATGGCCTGAGCCAAACCCCATGCTCCTGCCTCACTCTCCGCCTTAAACCAGGCACGCAGTTTGGGGTGCGCTTGAAGTGAGGCATGCACCGCTAACCAACGCTCTAGGGTTGTTTGGGCTTTTGGAAATACCCAGCTTTGCGGGGCAGATCCCAACCAATCCTGCAGACTCATTACCTCCGGCAAAAAGGCAATCTGGGGGCTGATTTCTGCTGGGCGATGACGCTCCAAACTGCTACGCAATGCCATTAAAGGTCCGGCGGTACTCAAGACAACCACCGGCCGCTGACCCGTTTGCATCGCCACATTCCATATACCGCCAGAGAGGGTTTCTAGCGCATTCCGATCAGGACGAACCGACCACGCCTGCGGCCGCCCATATCCTGGCGTATCACGCAAAGGGATGCTCGGAAAGGCAGCGGGGGTTTTCATGGGCGATTGGATTTATGCGGTAATCTGTTGTTTTAGGCAGGAAAGCTGGCTTATTGCTAATATAAGCTTCGACATACTAATAAATAAGGAATTTTTCATGGGTGCCGGCATTAAATACGTCAGTGACGCTTCAT